>CAMIWK010000019.1 GCA_946402415.1 uncultured Fibrobacter sp. | reverse complement strand
GGCCGACATCTGCTGGCCAGGGTGCGGAGCCAGCCTAGAAAGACTGCTAACCGCCTGTTGCACCTCATCGGTGGTGATTCCCATATCCTTCGCTATCTTTGCATAGCGGAGTGCCATCAAGTCTTCAAAATGATCCTTCAGAATCCGCAGGGAAACCGTCGGAAAACCATCCAGAGATTCCGCCTGGATAATAAAGCATTCCTGCAAGTTCCTCGCGCCTATTCCCTTGGGATTAAAGCCCCTGAGTACGTGAAATGCCTCTACTACAGGAAGCTTGGCCTTTTCCAGAGGGATTTCCCCACGAATGACCTTCTCTATCTCAACAATGAGCGGGTCATTGTCGGCCAGCACCTTCGCCATGGCCATCTCGTCGGCACTTTGCAAAAAACCGTTCTCATCCAGAGAATCAATCAGGTATTCCACCAATTCCCTGAACCTGGATTCTGGACACCCTGCCTGCTTCAGCTGCTCCAGCAGCTCCTTGGTTCCTTTCCAATCCGAGAGCTGCATTGCCAAACGATCCTGCAAGCTCGCTTCCCTATCCTTTTGCGGGCGGTCAAAGGCATCGTCGGCATCCTTCTGCAGACTACCGGACTCCCTGTAAAGCATATCCGTATGGTCCGTGCCATCTTCCAGATACTGCGCCCAGTTCAACTCCGAAGGAGAAGAGTCATCCAAAAGCCCGTGATCTACATCAGCGCTATCTTCGAGAGTACCCCGTCCAAAATCCAGAGATGCATCACTTTCGCCAGCATCATATTTCCCGTCAGAGACTTCGTCTACGGAGTCGCTTACGCGGGTTTCATCCGGAGTCGAATCCAGAGATTCGCCCAAAGGCTCATCATCCCACTCCAGCAGAGGATTGGCCTCTACCTCTTCCTTGATGGCCGTTTCCAGTTCCAGAGAATTCTTTTGCAGGATGGTAATAGACTGGAGCATCTGGGGCGAGATATTCTGCTCCAGCCGCTGGCTCTGTCCTAAGTGCATCCCTACATCCATAAATGTTTAATCCAGCCTGAAACTGTCTCCAAGGTAGATACGTCTTGCTTCGGGGTCGTTGGCCAGATACTCTGCCGTACCTTCGGTAAGGACTCGGCTCTTGTACATAATATAGGCCCGGTCCGTAATGGAAAGCGTCTCACGGACGTTGTGGTCCGTAATGAGAACACCCATACCCTTTTCCTTCAGCTCCGAAATGATAGACTGGATGTCCGCCACGGCGATGGGGTCAATTCCCGCAAAGGGTTCGTCCAGCAACAAGAACGACGGATCACTAGCGAGGGCCCGGGCAATTTCCAGACGCCTGCGTTCACCGCCGGAACAGCTGTATGACTTGGTCTTGCGGATATGGGTAATCTTGAATTCTTCCAGAAGCTCCTCCAAGCGCTTCTTGCGCTGGGCACGCTTCATATCCTGGGTCTCAAGAATAGCCATGATGTTGTCTTCCACAGAGAGCTTGCGGAAGATGGAGGCCTCCTGCGGCAGGTAGCCCACGCCAAGCCTTGCCCGCTTGTACATAGGCTTGTCCGTCATCTCGATGTCATCCAGAAAGATGTGTCCCGAATCCGGGCGGACCATGCCCACGATCATGTAGAAGGATGTAGTCTTGCCGGCGCCATTGGGCCCGAGAAGCCCAACCACCTCGCCCTGGGACACGCTGATGGAAACGTCGCTCACCACCTGACGGCCACCATAGACTTTACGCAACTTGTCGGTGCGGATTGTGCTAACTACCGTTCTCATTTTGCGTTCTCCTTTTTCGGAGCGGGACGGGATGCAGGCTCCTTAAATTTCTTGGCCCTGCGGAGCTGGGACTCGCCCCTAGGCTTAGTTTCTATGCTGGTCGCCTCAGGGACTGTGACCTTGGAACTATCAGGAACCTGGACAGAATCCGCCTTTGCAGAATCAGCCTGAGCAAGGAGTTTCTTATTCCTTTGCTCCTTTTCCATATCGATATATCTTCCGCTGGCCATTGTTCCGCCACCCAAAAGCCTCAAGGCCTTGACGGCATTCTTCTGGGCATCAAAAAGGATATTGATGGTATCCCCAGCCGCTTCGTTCTTGCCAGACACCGTACGGTCTTTCTTAACGTAGAAATAGGTACTCTGGGCCTTTCCAGATACAACCGCATGATCCATCTTTCCTTGGTCAAAGTACATATCTAGCCTATTTCCATCCATCTGGTTCTGATAATCCGGAAGGTCCGTTTCGTAAAAGAAACCCTTTGCATTCAAATTTACATACAGGCGTTCAATCTTGTTATCCCTGAAGGCCGCATAAAGGGTATCTCCGAAGGCTTCCGTTACACTTCCGGGAGCATTCTTCTTCGCTTCTTCTTGCTGGACTCCGTGAGCATTTCGAATCACGAGGGCAGACCGCAGGGACTTTCCCGTAGAATCCAGGGTAAGATATATGGAATCCCCGGTCAGATGATAGTTCTTCATATCAAAGGTGGGGTTTCCTTTCATAGAAAGCCAATTGTCCTTGCGATTGAAATATCCTGTATCGCAGGTAACCACCATATCGGCCTGGGTGACCTTCACCTTCTGGTAAGCTTCGGCAAAGGATTCCCCCTTGTTGTAGATAATTGTCTTGGCTTCGATAAGGACAGTGTCTACCTTTCCATCTTTTTTCTTTTCAAATTCGTAGAGCCGGGGCTTCTCTGGCATAGTGAGAATTTCTTTTTCGCGGTCGTAAACCAGATAGTCTCCCGTAAACATATAGGTCTTTTCGGAATCGGCGGCCACCACGTTTCCCCTGGCCGAGGCGATTCCCTTTTTCTTCTGGTAAATGCCGCTCTGGGCACGTATATAGCCAGAGGGGTGTGCCGCTAGGAAACCTCCTTCACACTGGAGAATCTCGGCCTCCTTGTCCCAGGTTGCCTTCTCCGTCTTGAAATCTAAAGAATCGTGGACAAAATGCACCTTCCCTTGCAATAGCAAATTTCCCCGAATACGGGCAACTTCCAGATTGTCCGCATGCTTCATAATGAGGGGGGATGTTTGCGAAAAAGAGCAAACAGACGCGAACAGCAACAGGAACCAAAACCTTGTCAGGGCCGAACTCATTTCTGTTTTTCCTCAGCCTTGCTGGAATCCCGCTTCTCGATTTCTTCGGCTTTAGCCTTGTCCTCTTCCTTGATGCGGTTGGCCGCGTCCTGGAAAATTCCCGTAATGTTGGAAAGAATTTTCCAGTTGTCCATCTTGGCGTCGCTTTCAAAGCCCTTGCCCTGCAAGACGTCGCCTTCTTCGGAAACCACCCGCACATAGCTTTCGGTCTTGACTAGGTCATCTTTCTTGTTCCACAAAAGGGAGTCGGCACGCACAGACGCCCCCTTGGGGGTTAGGGCATAGACATGTCCGTAGGCATAGACGTAGGTAAACTTCATATTCAGGCGCCCGGAGTCCGCCCGCAAGAAGGCAGTGCGTTCCCCCAGAGAATCGTAGATGTCTACCAGTACCGGCCGTACAAGCACTTCATCCTTGTCGGCCCATCGCTCCAGGTAGGCTGTCTTCAGCTTCCAGCTCAAGACACCCTTGTCGTAGCTGTCCATGAGAGTGGTATCGGTGAAGAGCATCTGGGGCCGATCCACATGGATCCAGGGCTTTTCTTCTTCAATTTCGGCACAACCCACCAAAACCGCTCCCAGTGCGAGAACGCAGCACCATTTAGTGAGGCCTAGCAAAAGTCGCGCCACAGGCTATCCTTAGCCCGGTTCGAACATATCAATGCGCTTCTTGTGCTTGCCACCCATGAATTCCGTCTCAAGGAACTTCGTGGCGAACACTTCACACTGCGCGTAGGCAATAATGCGAGCGCCCATACAAAGCACGTTGGCGTCATTGTGGAGGCGGGTGAATTCGCAGGAGGTAAGGTCGCCCACGACTGCCGCACGAATGCCCTTGTGCTTATTTGCCGCCATGCTCATGCCAATCCCAGTACCGCAGATGAGGATCCCGCAGTCCGCTTCCTTGCTTGTAATCTTGTTGCAGACCCTGTCGGCGAAGATTGGGTAGTCGCAGGATTCCGTGGAATCAGTACCCATGTCAAGGACTTTGTAGCCCTTGTCTTCCAGAAACTTGATGAGTTTTTCCTTGTATTCGAATGCGGCGTGGTCGCAGCCGATGGCGATGGTCTTGAACATGTTTAAAATCCCGGTTTTCGAGTTGAAAAGTCCATTACCCTGAACTTTATCTGTCAATATAGATAATTCATCGGATTCTAGCCTAATCCAATCTAGGGTTCTATGCAAAATAAATCTATTTTTGGCCTGTCATGGGGAATCTAGAGACCGACAGCAAGTTCCTAAAAAAGGCGATGATCGTAAACATCGTGGGAACAATCCTCAAGGTTTGCGGACCGCTACTCACGTTCGTGATGGCGCGTATTTTTGGTGCAGCTGAATTTGGAATATTCGTCTCGGCCCAGACACTCCTTTTGACCATTGCCCACTCAGCAACCCTGGGCCTTGACAAGGGACTGTACTGGTACTTGCCGCAAAACAAGCTGAATGGTCGTGCCTCTTACGACGGCATTATGGAATCCTTCTGGATTTCGGCAGCCATTTCGATTCTTTGCACTGCAGTAATCTTTGTAGGCTCGTTCACACCGTACATTTCCAAGGAACTGCCTTGGTACGCACTGTCACTTTTGTTCTACGTGGGCACCTACGTTTTCAGCACCGCCTCCGAAGGAAATCGCAGGCCGCAAAATGCGGTGTTCGTGAATTCCTTCTTGACGGTCACTCTTGCGCCGGCCACATCCATCGCTCTGCATTTTATGGGCGTTCCTCATGCGCTTCCGTTGGGCTTGCTGGTGGGCCAGGTGGTAGGTTTCTGCGTACACTTTGTGCTAGTTCGCAGGCAGTTCCCCGATATGCCCCTACGCCCCCACAAGACGGTTTCTTGGGTGCTGTTGCGTTACTCGCTCCCGCTGGGTGTCGATGAGTTCGTTTCATCTTTCTTAATCCGTTCGAGCCTCTGGATGGTCATGCTGTTCCTTGGCCCTGAAAAGGCAGGCGCCTACGGTATTATGGTCACCATCTCGAACGCTCTCCAGACAATTCGCGTGGGCTTTACACCAATTCTTACGCCGGTGGTGGCAGGTATGGACAAGGGCCGTCTGAAAACAGACCTTAAGCCGGTCTACAGCTACTGCGTCTTTATGGTCACCTTCATCCAGCTGATGATCGGATTCTTTATCGTGCTGTTCCCGGACTTGATTCTAGGCATTGCGGGCAAGGACTTCATTGTGCAGCCCGAAACCCTTGGCATCTTGCTTCTGGTGCACTTGGTAGCAGGCTTTGGCGGCATGTCACTGGTGGTACTGAACGGTATGGGCAAGAGCCTTTATTCCCTCATCATGGACATCATCTCCCTCGGTGTGGCCCTTGTTTCAGGCTACCTGCTGATTCCCGCATTTGGCCTAGTAGGTGCCGCCTTATCCATGCTTTGCTACAACATTGTGGCTATCATCTGTAACAATATCTATCTCTTGAAAATGGGCCTACAGCCTTACTCCTTGCGGCTCTTGTCGCAGGTGGGCTGGATTATCGCCTTGATTGCTTTCTATATCGCCATCAATACGCAAGTGATTATCTTGTCTCTACTCGAAAAGGCAGGCATATACGTTTTGATTCTCTTGGCCCTGGGCGCTTACGGCCTTGTGGTCAAGAAAAAGATGGACAAAGACAGGAACGCCGTTTCGGCGGGGAATAAAAAATGAAAAAGATTGAACAGCAGGAATGTCGCGAAATCCAGATGTCCATTCTGGATGAAATTGAACGTATCTGCAAAGAAAACAACTTGAAGTACAGCCTTGCCTACGGCACGCTCTTGGGGGCAGTTCGCCACAAGGGATACATTCCCTGGGATGATGACATTGACATTTGCCTTTTGCGAGAAGATTACGAAAAGTTGATTGCCATTCTCAAGGACACGAATGCTCCTGCTCATAAGGAATGGCTCACTCTGGTCGATGACACTTGCGATGGTTACTTTTACCCGTTTGCCAAGGCCTACGATAACCGCACTACGGTCAAGATGGAACGCCATAAGGGTGAAATGGGTATCTGGGTCGATATCTTCCCGCTGGATGGCCTTCCGAAATCTCGTTTCTTCGAAAAAGCGTTCGTGCTGTATTGCAGCTTTTTGCGGGTGATTACCCTTGCCATTACCACTGATTTTAAGTCGAAGGGTTACGACGCCTGGACACTTCTGTACAAGCGGTTCTTTTATGCTGTTGCCTGCATAATAGGCAAAAAGCGTTTCTGCCGTTATGTGGAACGGGTCATTCGTCGCTACCCCACAAACCATTCGGGCCGTGTGGCAACCCTCTTCTTTGACACCAAAACCGACCGCATCCTGGACTTGGAAAAAATTGCGGAAACGGTAGGCTATCCCTTCGAAAACCGTGAATTTAGCGGCTACAAGAACTACGATTACTACCTGTCAGAATTCTATCACGACTATATGCAGCTTCCACCGGTCGAAAAGCGCTATAATCACGGGCTAGACGTGTGGTGGAAATAAGTAAAAACTTATATTTTGAAAGAAATTTGAAATCGGGGCATACTCCCGTGAAAGGTAAAATATGAACTACTTGGACAGAAACGAATTCAACTTCAAGCCTTCGCAGAAAGTGCTGGACGCCGTCAAGAATTTTGACCCCGAACAGCTCTGTTTTTATACTCGTATCTACGATGAGGGTAAAAAGAGCATCTTCTCGGTAAAGCTCTCCGAAATCTATAACGTGCCCGAAGAACAGGTGCTGCTGGGTTACGGCGGTGAAGATATTCTGAAGAACGCTGTCCATTACTACTTGATGGTGGGCGAAAACAAAACCATCATGATTCCGGAATTTTCCTGGTGGTACTACAACCGTATTGCCGGTGAATGCGGCGGTTCCTTCGAGATGTACCCGCTTCACGAAAAAGAGGATACTTTCGCTTACGATGTAGATGAGGTCATCGCCCTCACCAACAAGATTCACCCCCGTATGTTGCTCCTCGCTTCTCCGAATAACCCCACAGGTAACAGCCTTACGCCTGATGAAATCGGCCGTATTATGGAAAATATCCCCAGCGATACTATGGTGTTGATTGATGAAGCCTACGCCTCGTTCATTACGACAGACACTGCCTACATCGCTCCGCTGGTGAACAAGTATTCGAACCTGATTATTTCCCGTACGCTCTCCAAGTTCTTTGGGCTCCCAGGACTGCGTATGGGCTTTGGCTTTATGGGCAAGGGCCACGAATCCTTCTTGAGCTACGCCAACAAGTACCTGGGTTATAACCGCTTTAGCGAAGCCGTGGCTATGGCCGCTATCGATAGCGAAGATCATTACCGCAAGGTGGCCGATGAAATGGAATGGGACCGCCAGCTGTTCAAGAAGGAACTGGGCAACCTGCCTGGTTTCAAGGTTTACAAGAGCGTGGCAAACTTCATTTTGATCAAGTACCCGACTCGCATTAAGGAAGCCCTACAGAAGGCCATGGCCGAACAGGATTACAAGATCAAGTTCATGAGTGACAAGGGCCTGGAAGACTGCCTTCGCATTACGCTTGGCCGTAAAGAACAGATTCAGGTGGTGGTAGACACCATCAAGCGTTGCGCAGCTGTATGATTGCCGTCATTCTAGCCGCCGGTATGGCAAAGCGCCTGCGCCCGCTTACAGACAATACGCCCAAGTGCCTTTTAGACGTAAAAGGCCGTTCGCTTCTGGAACGTTCCATAGACGCCCTGAAGGGTGCTGGCATTTCCGAATTCGTGATTGTGACGGGTTACCTGAACCATATGATCGAAAGTTTTGTGAAGGAACATTACGATGATTCCATTCGCACGACTTTCATTCACAACGCCCTTTACGATTCCACAAACAACATCTATTCACTCTGGCTTGCCGGCCAAGCTGTAGCGGGCAAAGAATTCCTGCTGCTGGACAGCGACCTGCTTTATGACCCGCAAATCGTAAAAAACGTGCTCGCTTCCAAGGCGGCGAACGTGCTTACACTGATCCGTCACGAACTGGGCGAAGAAGAGATGAAAGTGGTCTTAGGCGCCGATGGAAATATTTCCGAAATCAGCAAGACCTGTTCCCCGAAGGCTGCGGCAGGCGAAAGCCTTGGTATCGAAAAGATTGGCACAGGCTATTCTACCGCACTTTACGCCGAACTAGACAAGATGATGAACGTGGAACATCTGGAAAACACCTTCTACGAGCTGGCCTTTGAGCGTCTGATTCCGCAAGGACATACCTATACTGTGTGGGATGCTTCAGATTATTTCTCCTGCGAACTCGACACGGTTGAAGATTTCGAAAACGCCAAGTCCACCATTCCGTTGGATTAGCAAAAAAGGGGAGCCCGCCCATGACCAAATACCTTTTTGTTCTGACCAGTTCCCCGAAGGATTTTTTCTGCGAACAGACGCTGGTGGCCATCGCTTCGCTCCGCGTGCATAACCCAGGCGCCTTTGTAACGCTCTTGACCGATGATAAGACGGCGGAAACTTTGACGGGCCCCCGTGCCGTTCTGAAAGAGGCTGTGGATGAACTCAAGGTACTGACCCTCGATGAAAAGTTCACCCCCATGTTGCGCTCCCGCTATCTCAAGACGGTGATGCGCAACGTCATCGACGGCGATTTTCTGTATATGGATTCCGACATCGCCATCGTGGGCGACCTCTCCATTCCCGAGGAATGGAAGGGCGGCATTTATGCGGTGCTGGATTTTCACACCAACCTTTCGAAGGCCATCAACCGCAAGAAGGTTTTGAACAACGCCAAGATGATGGGCTTCTCGCCGATCTTGAATGATGAAATTTTCAACGGGGGCGTGATGTTTGCAGCAGATACTCCCGAAGCCCGCAAGTTCTTTGACACTTGGCACGAACTTTGGCTCTATTGCGTGTCCAAAAATTTCCCGTTCGATATGGCAAGCCTGGCTGAAACGAATTTCAAGTTTGGCTACATCACACAAAAAATGCCCGGCGGTTGGAACTGCCAGCTGGCTTATGGCAACAGGTTCCTCCCGACGGCGAAGGTTTTGCACTTCTTTGGCTCACGAATCATCGATACCCGCGGCCACAAGGTGCCTGCAAGCATGGACCTGTTCTTGCCAAAAATCTTGCGCAAGGATTTCTACACCAACCTGAAGAACATTCCAGTAAAAGTCAACGCCGACAAGAGCATTACCATCAACGAATACTACGACGATGTGATTGCCCACGCCAAGGAAGAATTTGTATTCCAGACCCGCAAGGTAGGGGCCGGTGGAGCCTACATTATCCGTAGCTACGCCTTTGCCAAGTCGCTTTCTTGGATTTACAAGCACTTGCCGATTCTCGTACTTCCCTTGAGAGTTTTGGGAGCTCTTTTCGGGGGAGATAATCGCGGAGGCCACAAGTGAACCTGCTTTTCAATTTGGTGGCAGTACAGCCCATCCATAGCGCCAAGTTTCACGGTGGTGGCTCTTACGGCGAGGTGATTTTCTGGGCGCTGGTAAAGCGTGGTGTAAAGTTTTCTTGCGCCTATGATAGCCGCAAGTACCTGGACCCGGAGATTCTTGAAGCCTGCAAAATGCAGGGCATTCCGCTGTTCGATATCAGTGTGCAGACCCCGCAAGAAATCGTTGACGCAAACCAGATTGACACCTTCTACACGCCACTTTATTCCCTTGAAAAGAAATGGGCCATTGACGTGAAAGATTTCGTATTCACCTGGCACGGAGTTCGAGCACTTGAGATGCAATACAGTTGGGCGGGAGTCAGCTTTGCCAAAAAGCTCGGGCAAAAATTCGAAGCCCTGGTGCGTTACCGCGAAAGTTGGAAAAAGCATTTCTACAAGCCTAAGTACCAAGCCCTCGCGGCCCGCATGGCCGAAGGCAAGGCCCGCACCATTACGGTAAGCGAACACAGCCGAGCCTCTATCAAGTCGTTCTTCCCAGAACTGATGGACTTGGAAATTCCCGTATTCTATAGCCCCATGAGGTCATATGAGCCCGAAGGCTTCTTGCCGCCGGGAGTCGCCCCGAAAAAGTACTTCTTGCTCACTAGCGGTGCCCGCTGGGAAAAGAACAACCTGCGTGCGGCGATTGCTTTCGATGAATTAGTGAGCATGTATGAATCCCAGGGCAAACCGTTTGATTACAAGATGGTGATTACCGGGGCCGCAAATCCAAAGGCCTACCTGCGCCACCTTAAGCATAAGGACCATTTTGTACTGCTTGGCTATGTGGAAAACAAGGAACTAGAATTCTTGCACCAGAACGCCTATGCGTTCGTATTCCCAAGTCTGAACGAAGGCTTTGGCTACCCGCCGGTGCAGTCTATGCGTTATGGCGTACCTGTGGCCGCCAGCGGCACCACCTCCATTCCTGAAGTCTGCGGCGATGCGGTACTGTACTTTGACCCGTATTCTGTAAGCGAAATCAAGAACCGCCTGGTACAACTACTGGACAGTCGCATTTATGCCGACTATGCCGGCCGTGCTCCCAAGCGCTATGCGCAGGTTCACGCCCGACAGGTTGCCGATTTGGATAATGCGGTGAACTTTATTTTAAAAGCCTAATACGCTATTTCTTTTTCAGCCAGCTACCGCACAAGTACATGCTGAAGATGATACTTGTAATAAGGAACATGGCAATACCGAGGCAAGCTAGATCGCCAATGCCCTTAAGTCCGCGATGAGTCGTGAACAAAAATCCCACAAAACCAGCAATGGTCGTAGTGGAACTGGCCATCACATTGCGTCCAGTGGTATCCATCAACTGGCGGAGAGTCAGGTTCTTATCCGACATCCATGAGGTAATCATATGGATGGTGGCATCAATACCTATACCGAGCGTCATAGGAATCACAATCACATTGTAGATGCTGATTTTTCCAAATTCAAACACATTTGTCAAGAATCCAAGAAGGCCTAGTGTCAAGACTACACCCATACCGAATGAAATACACCCGGCCAAGAACAGCTTGGGCTTGCGGAAGGAAATGACCAGCGTACCGAAAATCACGAGGATAATGACAAGTGCAAGTCTAAAGCTATCTTTCTTGACAAGTTCTATCACATCAGAAAGGATGAATTGCGAAGAGAATGTACGCAAATCTTCTCCATCAAAATTCCAATGTCCATATCGTTCCTGGAACCGATGCAAGGCATTGGCGTCCCAGCTTGGGAAATCTCCATAGATAAAGCCTATCTTTCCATAACTTCCATCTTTTTCACGAAGCAGATCTAGGGCCCATTCTGGAATATCTTCTGCAGTAAAGGATTTTTCAACATTGGCAAGCTTGCGCAGATTGGCGATATTTACAGAATCGTTGCCTTCGGCTCGATCAAACACACGGGCTTCAACAAGGTCTCGAATTTCTTCTATGACTTCAAGCCGCTTTTCCTGCGAGTCTTGAGGAGGGACGAAAGTCTTAAGCGTGAGGAAACTGCGAAGCGTTGTGTCGTGCTCTACGTGCAAACGGACCATCAATGTATCGTAGAGAAGGTCGAGCTGCTTCGAGGAACTGCCCATGACTGCGGCAGGTGTAGAAGAAGAACGGTTGTTGATTCTTGTAACACCAGTGCGAATGCCTTTCTTTACTTGAGTTTTTTCTGTTGAAACGCGGCGCAAGTTACGCAGGTTGTGTTCAAAGTCGACGTCTTGAGCGAACCAGAGCGAAACGATTCCTAAGGCGAAACCTACAATGGCTGCATACTTGAAGAAGCGCAGAATTTTCGCTTCGTCCCAAGACTTAGGCAACAGCGTGTTATCGGGAGCCTTCGGGATACCGCCCATACACTTGATGAATACCGGAAGTACAAGGACCGAGGTAAGCATACTGAACAGCACACCCATCGAGGCTACCACGCCAAATTCATAGAAACCACGGAAGTGGGCCGCCAAAAGTGTAAGGAATGCCGCAATCGTGGTAAAACTTGCAAGCACAAAGGGCTTGAGCATTTTACGCTGAGCCGCTTCCAGAACTTCTTCGAGGGTTGCGTACGTGCGCATTAACTTTTGCGACGTTCCTAAAATATGGATAGCATAGTCGATGCCGATGCCCAAAATAATGGAAGCCACAAACACCGTGAACGGATTCAGCTTTCCGTAAAAAAGAGCCGTAAACGCAAGAGTCGGAAGGCAAGCGTAAAGCACCGAAGCCGTCACCAAAATCGGCCCCTTTACGCTTCTAAAGAAGAAAATGGTGAGGAATATAATGAGCACAAGGCTAATGCCAAACGAAAAGATGGAATCGTTTGCAACTTCATCAACTTCTTTAAGGCCTTCGTAGGTACCTTCTACAGAAAACCGTGTAGGGACCGGATAGGTCTTGTTACTGAAATACGCTAACAAAGTGTCCGTACGGGCAAGGATATGGGTTACAAATTCATAATCAGTGGATGGCTTAATGAGTTTGGCATTCACAACACCATTGAACAATATTTTCCCTGTACTGTCGGGAGGAGGGCATCCAATGAAGCGGTTCCTCAGGGCTACGGGCACAGGTTTCTTTTTATGCCATTCTTCTCCATCGATAGAAGCGTTCTCGTTTTTCTTGAAAAAAGAATCAAACGCGCCTGCCGCTTCATCAGGCAGCCCAAGTTCTTGCGGGATGTCCGCGCTGAACCAGACACGCTCCTTCTTGCCAGTAGAGTCAGAATCCGTAGCCGAAGATTCCAGAAGGTCAACAACCAAGGGGCCATTCTTGCGGCCTATCTCAAGTTGCAAGTCTTCTAGGTTGTCGCGAATCCTCTCCAGGTGCTTTATAGGCAAATAAAGCAGGGCGTTATCCATAAAGAACTGGTTCTCATTGTCAATTTGCGTAGAAACGTAATCGCCTTGCCAATTTTTATGAATGTATTCGCGGATGGAATCCTGCAGGGCGGCGACCAGATAGACATCATCGCTTTGAATGGCAATCATGAACTGGTCTGTAGATCCGAATCTCTGGTACGATTCTTCGAGAGCCTTTACGCTCGGTGTGTTTTCAGGCAGCAGGTGCGAGAGGTCCGCATCAAGTTTGAGGCCGGGCTTAAAGAGAATAGGAATCGCGCATAGGAGCGCCAGGATTAGGTAAAATGCAAGGGCCTTGTATTGGTGCCTGCAGATAAGGGGAATGTACCAACTAGAAAATCTATTGATAAAATTCATATTTACCTTCATTACTGCTTAGGTGGAGGCATGATTTTGTTCTTGTAAACAAGATACTCCCATGCTTTTGCCGTAATTCTCATTTTCGATGTGATTTTTTCCAGCGTATCGGGTAAGACAGAAACCTCTTCACCCGTAACAAAACTATTTACCGTGCCGTTATACCAGGTCGGCTCTAGGTATATCCGTTGCGGTATCGCCTTTCCTGTCCCATCAACTGGCAAAACATAGTAGGCTGTTGAATCCTGCCTCATAGCCATTGTACCATACCGGAAAGAATAAATCGGTTGAACACTTGTATCGTGAAGCGGGTTATTAATCAAGTCCACTCCCATAAAGTGGTTCGAAACATCTAACCCCAAATACCCAATGATAGAGCTTGCAATATTCTGCTGGGATGTCACATTAGGGATGATAGAAGGCGTTATACCGGGGCCCTTGAACATAAGCGAGATCCAGGTGAATCCTTCGCTTGCCATTCCTATTCGCTCTGCATCTTGCTGCTGGCCCCCATTCGGTGCGGAATGGTCTCCAGTCAATACGATAAGCGTGTTTTCAAAGCGTGGATCGTTTGCCAAGGAGTCTAAAATTATACCCACAGCGCTATCCATATAAACGGCCGCCCTAAGGTAGGCATCATCGATATTCGGCGGCGTTTCTCCCATTTTCTTGGGCAAGGTAAACGGGGTGTGCATCGACAAACTCATCCAATGAAAGAACGTGGGCTTGTCTTTGGGGCGTTCCTTATAGCGTTCGACAAAGCGCACTGCCGAGGAAACATCGTCTGCATATTCCTGCTTGAATTCGTGGTAGTCGAACCATTTGCTATACCAGGGTTCTTCGTTGTCGAACCGAGGATCCGCCCCAAGAATGACTTCTGAATAGTATCCGGCTTCTGAAAGAATTTCCGAAAAACTCCTCAGGTTCGTATTCGGAAAATCACGGAGCAGGGTTTTGGTCGGAAGGCTAATGATGCCGGTCATAATTCCCAGAAGTCCCTCTACAGAAGGATTGCCAACGCTATAGGTGTTCGGGAAATAGAGACTATTTTGAGAAAGCCGGCAGATGTTAGGGAACCGTTCGCAGTTGGACGGAATCCGCATATCGAAAGTCCATCCACGAAGCGATTCGATGGTCATCAAAAGAATATCGGGCTTTTCTTCAAGGGGCTTATTCTTGAATTCTTCAATGGATTTTTGTTCGTTTGGCGATTCCTTCCAGAACGGGTATTCCTTATCTGGATTTCCGCCTAAAAGGGCTATTCCTTCGCGGAGGTTTTCAGGCTCGTTTTCAAAACCGGCATCTTCAAATATATTTTCTACCAAATTATATACGACAGGTCTAATGCGGTCCCAACGGCGCTGCGAATAGTTGTACCACAGGTGCGAAGTACAGCCTAGGGCAGCAAGGACAAAAATGATGCCTGTAGAAACGTAGAGTCTTCTTTCAATTGTTTTTGAACCAATCTTGATGGGCGTCGCCTTTTTGGCCAAAACGATAAGACCCGTTACAGAAAGTAAGACAATGCCAAGGGTAAGCAAGAAGTGTCCAAGCCCGCCCAAGGCAATCTTAGAAACGAGCGTAGAATCAGTCCAGGCATACGTGTAAGTCTTGATAAACGACAAGGAGAGTTTTTGGCTCATCCAACGCTGCAGTTCATCATCGACTCCGCTGAGCACAAGGTAAATGGCCGCGAAAACAATGGCGGTTATCTTGATTGCTTTAAGGTCCCTTTTGTGGAACACAAGCGTCAGTACAGAAAACAGGAGCGCAAGAGCCGATGAAAAGCCGATTTCTGCGTACAGTGTATGCCATATAAAGCGGTTGTAATCAGGCACGAGAGATGAACCTGTGGGCGTGTCCATCATATAAAGTATGCACAATAACGCAAAGCGCCCGACAATGAGAACAACCGCAAAAATAAGCCAGTAAAACGATGTATTATAGGATCGTTTTATTTCACTTTCATCCATATCGGAACAATATAGAATTATCCTCAACACAAATCTATAACAGGGAGCGCCCTTTCCCGACGGCAACCGTCATATGAAACAAAGTGTTTTATATACGAAGAAATGTTAGAAAATTTTGTAAAATTTTGGTATTTTTTACAAAAATAAGCACTTTTGTTGCATAGAATGGTTGACTTTTGGAAAAAATGGTTGTATATTTATGACCGATGAGACCTATAGTCGAATATTCCGATTTCCGCCAGTACATGCTGGACTACTACGAGGAGCGCAAGCGCCGGTCCGTTTTTTCGTGGCGCGAGTTCTCCAAGATAGCGGGGTTCACCTCGTCTTCTTATATGAAGGTAGTCTGCGACGGCAAGAGCAAGCTCTCCCGTATCGGCGTGGAACGCACGGGGACCGCCATGGGCCTCGTGGGTTTCGAGATGGAATATTTCCGCGCTATGGTGGAATTCGGCCAGGCCTCTACCGAAGAAAAGAAGAAGGCCGCCTACGAAAACATGCTCGCCATCGCCAAGGTCCACAAGGTCCGCGTGCTGGAAGGCGACCTGTTCGAATTTTATGATTCCTGGCAGAACCCCGTTGTACGTGAACTCGCCCCGCTGATGCCGGGCGCCACTCCGGGTGAAATCGCCAAGAAATGCTACCCCGAAATTTCGGCGGCAGAAGTCCAGCAGAGTCTGAACTTCCTCACAAAGGCGGGTCTCCTGAAGAAGGCTGGGGACAGCTCCTTTGTACAGGCAGAAACATCCATCACCGGGACGCCGGACGCCACGCGGCTTGCACTCAGGGGAATGCACCGCCAGATGTCCAAGCTTGCCACCCCGGCGCTGGACCTGCCTGTAGAACAGCGTAACTTTAGCGGAGTGACCATGGGAGTGTCCCGCGAAAGTTACGAACGCATCGTGAAGGTGCTGGACGAATGCCGCCGCCAAATTATCGCCATCGCGGCAGACGACAAGACCATCGACCAGGTCTATCGCCTGAACCTCCAACTCTTCCCCTTGACCAAAAACGTGAAGGAGGGCGAAAATGAAAATGCTTAATTTGTCTATCCCGTTCACCTTCGCGTTCACGCTCGTGGCCTTCCTCAGCACCGGATGTTCCACAGATGTCGCAGGCACCGCCGAAGAGCAGAACGAATTCAAGGAACTCGCCGAAGCCGAATCTTCCAGTTCCACAGGCAATGACACTCCCGTCTCGAGCGCTACGATTCAATCCAGCAACTCAATCATTGTTTCGAGTTCCTCTAATAACAACCAATCTGCACCGATTGGTGATCTCGATACAAACTCCCTCAGTTATTACCTATACCAGTACGGCATTACCGATGTCGCCTTCGACAGCAAAGTTCTTGCAAGCACAACTACTTATAAGGAGAACTCATCGGCTCCCCCGCAGAGCAGCACCAACCCTGAACATGACGGAGACACTAAACCCGGAACTGCCGCCGCCACGGAATTCGACGGGCCAGGATTCCACCCCTTCGTAAAGCAGAACATCGGTGCCCTGGAATACTACTTCCCCGAAGCGTACCAAGCTTTCCCGGAACTGATCGCCGACATCAAGAACGACAACGTCCAAGATAGTTGCGGGCTCTATATGCTGAACACCTACACCGAAAGCCAGTTTGTCGGACAAATCGTGACAGAAGTAAAGGGAGATTCCGTCACGGTGCTAGACATTAAAGCAGACGCCTGCCAGACAGACGCCAAGATTGATGAAGTCAGGTTCCTGGTCAACTACTGCGGAAAAATTGACAGGAATCCAGAAATCGTGCACAAGGTTGTAGACGCAAATATTCCCAATGACAAATGCCCCCAGGTAAATCCAGTAGAGGAATGGGTCAAATAGTTATTGGAGTCTGAATTGGGTAAAAAAGGAGAAAAACTTATGAAGTACGGATTTAACAAAATGGCTTGCGGACTTGCCGCAGCCCTGGCCATCTCACTGGCCGCCTGCGATGATAGTAGCAGTGGGCCTTCGAGCAATGGATGCGAAGCGCTGAGTCCCGAATGCGGCTACACCGAAAAGCAGCTCTGTGACATGGGCGAAACGCAATACTGCAACTCAAATTCCGAAACAACCGGAGACTCCGCTGACGAAAAATCCTCCGACAGCAACGAAAAGTCTGCGACCAGCCAGAACGGCACATCATCGGCAGAAGTAGACGAAAGCTCCAGCTCATTCAACATGCCAACCTGCAGCCACTATACGGATAGCGATTGCCGAATATCAGAAGGTTGTTCCCCTACCCCCTGCGAGCCCGGCACAAGGTTTGTCGACTGCGCTACAAATCGTGACTATGTCTGCAATGGAGGTGTGTGGACAGTCGTAATCGAGAGTTCCTCATCGGTAACGCCCTCCAGCAGCAGTTCCAGTACAGAAGGAAAATGCTTTGACTTCGAAAATATGTGCCCCGTCTGCAACGATGGCGCTCTCTGCCCTGTCTCCAACCGGGCCTGTGACGCATGTAATGTGGAAGGCGAGATAGCCTTTGACTGCACAACCAAAGAACAGTACGTCTGTACAGAATACCGCTGGCAAAAAAAAGAGGCTAGCTGCACCAATATTTCCGGTGTCGAAGGGTACGACAGATGGAATTGCAATGAAGAGGATTTCACTCTCACGACAGATTGCAATGACAACTCCATCACCTATATGTGTGTCAGCAATCATTGGTTCAAAACAGATGATTGCGACCCCACCAAGCCCAACTGCGGATTTGACAACTACACCATCTGTGAGAAAACCATGCTCAAGGCATATTGCCTCAAAACCGAGTGGCTAGACAAACCCTGCGATTACGGAAATGATCCAGGAAGATTTCTCTATGTTTATCATAATCCCGATGACCCCAATGATTTGGGACACACTCAAGTGCGCTATTTCTGCAATGCCAGCGGGAACTGGGAAGAAGAAAACTACGGTTGCAGTGACCCCATGAAGGACTGCGGCAACAAAATAGACAAGAGCGATGACCAAGGAATCTTACCCGATAACGCACCCTGCGATGAAGAGGGAACAAAGATGGTTGTCAAAGGATATACTTTCCAGTGCATCAGCAAAATCTGGACCAGACTTTAAGAAGGAGGCTCGACATGAAACAGAAAGTTACATCATCATCCTGGAGCCGCAAGGCGATAGGATCCACGCTGATCATTGTCACAGCAGCGTTCACCTTTATGCTAGCAGCCTGCGATGACAGCAGTAGCGCAAACAACACCAACGGGCAAGAAAACGAGGAAATTTCTTCCGAAAGTAACGGCGCTGAAAGTTCTGACGCTATCGAGGACTCCGACACTATCGAAAGTTCCGATTCTATCGAAAGCTCGGCAACCGAAAACAATTCATCGGCATCCCTTGATGACCATTCCAGTTCTTCTATGGCGGTAACATGCCAGGCACTCACCCTGGCGTGCTACTCCGCAACACAACTCTGCAACAAGGGATTGACGCAATATTGCGCCGGTAGTTCCTCTTCCAACAATAGCAGTTCTAGCGCAGAAGAAACTTGCAAGCATGTTTCCGATGTAGATGGAGGCACTTGCCAAGACTATGACTCAGTCAAGGACTGCGCCACTGGCGCTTACGCCGTATGCCGCAATAATAGGTGGACCCCTGCCATCATTGGGGACAACTGCCAGCCAATTGGCTACGAAATATCCGTCAATGACATAAAACTCACCTGCAATAAAGATTCTTACTGGGAATACATACCTGTCTATAACAACTGCCCTCCCGGGAACTACAACTGCCAGCCCCCTAACTATGACTGCGGAACACACCCCATCAACGGGTTTAGCTGCGATGAACGTAACGAGAAGGTTTATGAACTCATTGTGTACACCCGGAGCGCAGGCAATTGTCTGTATCAATGCTCTGGCGGAAAATATCGCAATGTCATACCTGTTGCTCCAGTAGGGAACTAACCATTCATAGAATAATTATATTTCAGGGAAAAGGAAGGTGAACAATGTCCATCGGAATCCCTGAAATCATATTGATTGTCGTAGTGGTGCTGCTCCTGTTCGGTGCAAAACGCATTCCCGAACTGGCCCGCTCCCTAGGCAAGGCCCAGAACGAATACAAGAAGGCTAAGGACGCCCTGAAAGAAGAGGCAGAAGACCTACAGAAGACGGTAGAAAAGGCCGCCGAAGCCGAAGACAAGTAAACGGTGTCATCCTGAGTGAAGCAACGTAGTTGCGAAATCGAAGGATCCAGAAGCATTCAGATTCTTCGACTTCATGCCTAACGGCATTACGCTCAGAATGGCACTCCTTAGTGTTAGTATGGTTACTTCGTCGGAACAAGATTCTACCCTTGTCTCTCACCTAGAGGCCCTGCGAAGGGCCCTCTTGCGTTCACTGGTGGCGCTCGCCATCGGAATCGTACCGCTGTTCCTGGCATCACCCTATGTGCTGGACTGGTTCTGCACGCAGATTACCTTGCAAAGCGGAATTACCCTCCACTACTTCTCCCCCATGGAAGTGTTCCTGCTGCAGGTAAAAATCTCAGCCCTGCTGGACTGCGTGGTATTCTCCCCCTACATCGCCTGGAACATCTGGCAGTTCATACTGCCCGCCCTTTACGACCGCGAGAAAAGATTTATCCGCTCTATTGCGGCCCTCACCAGCCTGCTGTTCATTGCCGGCGTGGCCTTCTGCCTTATCGTGTGTTTTCCGCTGATTGTGCAGTTCGGCATGAGCTTTGCCACCGAGGCCATGATGCCCGTGTTCGGCATCTCTAACCTAGTATCGCTAGCCCTCTGGCTTTCCCTTGCCTTCGGAAGCATGTTCCAGTTCCCTCTGGTGACCTACGCCCTTATCCGTAGTGGAGTCGTGAGCTACGAGACGGTCTGCCATAAGAGACCCTATGTAGTTATTGGGGTCCTTATTATAGCGGCACTCATGACGCCACCGGACATCGTGAGCCAAGTTGTACTGGGGCTCCCGACCTACCTCTTGTTCGAGGTGGGCCTGCTTGCCTCAAGGCGTTTCAGGAAGCGAGAAGTATAGCTACTTCCGCCAGCCTTCCATTATCTTCATGCAGCCCGCAAGGAGTTCCGCCGAGCGTTCCTTGTCGCCCGTTTCCACGTAGCACCGGAACTCCGGTGCGTTGCCACTTGGGCGCAAGTGCACGATATCGCCGGAATCGAATTCCATGCGGTATCCGTCGGTCT
>CAMIWK010000018.1 GCA_946402415.1 uncultured Fibrobacter sp. | reverse complement strand
CTTGGATCATGATGATCTTCCTTGCCAAGGTGAACTTCTTCGGTACGCCGGTTCCCAAGGCTGCAGAAGCCGCTCCTGCCGCTCCTGTTGCCGCCGAGAAGGTGGTGGAAGCCCCAGCCGCCGCTGCCGCTGATACCGCTGCGCCTGTTGTTGCAGATAGCACAGCCGCTGTCGCCGCCGACTCTACGGTTGCCGTGAGCGCCGATACGGCCGCTAAGGTCGAAGTCGTTGACTCCGCCGTCGCTAAGTAACGCCTTTACGTCATCCCGGGCTTGACCCGGGATTTCTTTTTGTTGAAAATAGGGATTTTTGTTCCCGCTCTGGGATTTTATGCCCCGAACGGTTTTTTGTTTAATGAAATTTTACCCCGTTTTTTGGCGAATGACCCGCCTAATAAAGTATCTTTTATAGGTAAAAACAACGGAGTTCTTATGCTTGATTTATTGGCTGTCCAGTCCAGTACGGCAAATGCTACCATTATTACCTTGGCCTATACTTTACTCCTGGCCTTTGTGCTTTCATCCATCATCGGATGGACTTACGAACGGACATTCTTGGGGCTTTCCTATTCCAGGAACTACGTGCAGGCCCTGGTGCTTTCATCCGTGGTGGCCGCTACGGTGATGCAGGCCATCGGCGATAACGTGGGCCGTGGTCTCGGTATGCTGGGCGCCCTTTCCATTGTCCGCTTCCGCACCAGCTTCAAGGATCCTCGCGACATCATGTTCATCTTTGCGGCCTTGGGCGCTGGCATCGGTTGCGGCGTGTACGCTTGGGGCGCTGCCGTGGGCGGAACCCTTGCCTTCTGTGTCGTTGCCTTCTTGCTTTCCCGTACGGGCCTTGGCACCAAGCATTTCTTTGACGGCATGCTCCGTATGGCCCTGCCCAACACTTCTGAACCCCGTATGGCGGTGGAAAACATTATGCGCAAGAACCTGAAGACCTACATACTGATCACTATGCGTGAGGTAAATGGTGGAGAGCGTATCGATGTGGCCTACCAGATTAAGCTGAAGGCATCTAAGCCGGCAGCGGATATTTTAGCGGAACTTGCCAAGGTAGAGGGGCTGTCCGACATCCAGTTCATGATGCAGGACGCCACCACAGATATGTAGGGGAGGATTGAAAATGGCCTTGAAAAACACCTTCCTGATTTCTTCGGTCTACAAATTCAAGCTTTCTATCGCTTGGATTCTTGCTGTGGCCGCTATCGTGGCCCTCGGGTATTTCTACCAGGGGAACGTGGCCTTGTTCAAGGGAATCGCCGAAGCTTCTGAAACGATTATCAGCGTGCCCAGTGCCACCGAAATTGTGAAGGTCCACGTGATGCCCGGTCAGGAAATCCAGGCTGGCGACACCATCGTGGAGCTGAACCGCCCCGACCTGACCCTCCGTATTAACGAGGTTACCCGAGAGCTGGATGCCATTGAGGGTCGTAGCAGCTTGAACAAGGCGGAAATCGACCAGCGTGTGGCTTCTGTGAAGGCGGACCTTGCCACTCGCAGTTCGGCCCTTCGGTTCGAAATCAACAGGCTGGAAACGGAATACCAGAAGAACAAGGAAATTTCTTCTAAGCTCAAGAGCCTTTCGGCAAGCAACGCCAAGGCTGGCGGCAACGATGCCATGGCCATGCAGATCAAGAATCTGAAAGATGAGCTTGCTCTGGCGGAAAAGAATGCCAATGAGCAGATTGCCCTCTTGCGAGGCAGTAGCAGCCTCCAGAAACGGAGTGGCGTCACCGAGGCTGCGGCTTTGCGTAAAGAACTGGAACAGTTACAGCAGGAACAGGCCGACCTGGTGCAGATCGCCAAGGAAAGCTGGGTAGTGGGCAGCGTGAATGTTCGCGAAGGCGAGAAGGTTTCCAGCTTTACGCCCATCGTGACTTTGACCCATAAGTCTCCTTCCCTGATTCGCGGCTACATCAACGAGCAGGTCTACCAGCACATGAACCTGGGCAAGGACGTGAATGTGAAGCCCCTTGCTGGTGGCGAAAAAGCCATCAAGGGTGAGGTGGTAGGCCTTTCTAGCCGTATTGTCGTATTCCCGGAACGCATGTGGAAAATGCCCGACATGCCTGTTTATGGCCGCGAAGTGACCATCCGGATTCCCGAGGACAATCCCTTCTTGCTGGGCGAGATGGTGACTATTTCCGAAGAGGGCAAGATTAAGGACCTGGCGACCGAGATTATGGACGCCATCTTTGGGAACAAAGCCAATGAATAAGTTTTCCCTGAAACTCACGCTGGCGGGAGTTGCAGCACTTTCCGCTACGGCTGTGGCTGCTCCTTTGACTTGGGAGGCGCTGGTGGAGTCCGTCGATAAGGACCCCGTGTTGCAGACGTCGAAGAAACGTTCCGAAGTGGCCGCTCAGGATCCGGGAACCAAGCTGTGGGACAATCTGGAGTTTAGGTACCAGCTGGACGGATTCAGCTTTGCTAAGCATGATTTTGAACTACGCCTGAAGCCAAAGGCTTTCGGTCTCGGTTCTGCTGACAGACAGCAGCACGAATCCCATCGGGACTACCAGAAGGCCCGTATGGCGGTGGACCGCTCTTACCTGATGTACGACCGCTACGAGCGTGCACTCCGCTATGTAATCCGTCGGAAGACCGCCGAGGTGGACCGCCAGCTTTACCAGGTAGTGCTGGACCGTATAGAGGTTTTGCACCTGAAGGCGGGCAGCGAGACTTTTAATTCCCAAGACCTGATTGCCGCTCTGGAGCAGGAATCGGCCCGCCGGGCGGAACTGCTGGGCGACAGCACCGCACTTCGCGATGCGGAACTGAAGCTAAAGTCCTGGGTGCCAGACTTCGATTCCGTTGGCCTGGATACGTCGTGGCTGCCCACTATGGATGAGCTAGCCAAGGGCTTGCAAGATGGCATTGCGTTGAACGACCAGTTCCCTGAAGTCCAGAAGGCCAAGGCCAAGATGGACTACGAACGGGCCAAATCCAAGCGAGATCTTTCTAAGGGTAACGACTACATTTCCCATATTGGGGTAGGTTACTCCCTGCGGATTGAATCCTTGATGAAGGAGTATAAGGACTTGGAGGCAAAGGATATCCGTCCCAATGCCAAGTATGCAGATTATTCGGATGACTGGTTTGACAAGACAGGGTGCAGTTCATCAACCTATCTCGATGACAATGTGTGCGGCAGGACAGCAGAATTCCTGGTCCCTGATTACGATAACCGGCAACTGAAGGACAAGTTCTTCGTGAATCTGGCGGTAAGGCTTCCGTTCTTTGATGACAACAACGGGAATGCCCTTAGGAACCAGGTTGATGAACTGGATGCCGAAAGCGACTACTTAGATGCGGTCCGTAGCTTGAATCAGAAGGTTTCCCGTTTGTCAGAAGAAATCGTGGCTTTGGTGGCCCAGTGGAAGGTGCAGAAGGAATTCGTGGAAAAGGTGAATGCCGGAAACCTGTTTGAGGACTTCGCCCAGTCGGCAGGGGCCGACCCGCTACTGCTCTTGCGCGCCCGCGAAAGCGCCCTGGAGAGCGACCTGAAGGCCATCAGACTGGAATCGGATATCTTTGAGCGCTATATTATCCTTTTGCAGTATACGGGAATCTTTGCAAATCCCAGTGTGAAAAACCATCTGCGTGAGGGGTTGAAGTAACATGGCCGAAGCCCGCGGTTTTAGCCTGCTAGAGCGTTTTGAGCTCAAGTACCACATTCCTGTGGCGTGGGCGGACCGTATCGGCGAATTCATTTCGCCCTATTGCGAAGAAGACCATTATTCCCAGATTACGCCGGGCCATTTCTACTGGATTACCAACCTTTATCTGGATTCCGACCGCTGGACGTTCCTAGGCTGGAAAAAGGCGAGGCTCCTGGACCGTTTCAATATGCGCATCCGCACCTATGGCGAGCATCCGGCACAGGATGGAACCTTCCACTTCGAAAGCAAGCGGAAGGTAAAGGAAGTTTGCTATAAGAGCCGCGCCACCATCAAGGGAATCAGTCCCGGCGAAGTTTGGAATATGAAACCCGAGGATTGGCCCTGCAAAAGCGATACGGACCGCAAGTACTTGAAGGATTTTCTGTACAAGACCCATCTGCACAATGCTCACCCGAGGCTTTTGACCCAGTACAAGCGCCGTGCCTGGTTTGGCCTTCGGGAGGAATACTCCCGGGTGACCATCGATACGGGTATGCGGTTTAGGGAGGAGACCGGTTTTGACTATACCGTAGACCCTCATTATATGCATTCTACGGGAATTCCCCGGTTTTTTAAGCCGGGTTGCGATGCGGTACTGGAGCTGAAATGCCCCTGTTCACAGGTGCCTTTCTGGATGATTGATTTGATTCGCTTTTTGAACCTGCGTCGGGGCGGTTTTTCTAAATTCGGTAATGCGGCCGCGGAATGGTCCAGGGTCTATGAACATCCCAGAGATTTCAAGGACCCCTACTGGACTAGGCTTGCGGGAAATTTCTAATGGCGGCTTGTCCGCAAAAGGAGGCGGTATGCTTCTGAAAAAATGGTTCTTTGTCTGTATGGCGGCTATGCTTTCGGCATTCCTTTGCGCGTGCTCTGATAGCTCCAGTGGGTCTTCGACCGATCCAGATGAAAAGGAAGAAAACAAGAACAATCCTTCGGATTCGAGCTATGCCAATGGGGCCTACGTGATGGTTACCGAGATCATGTACAATGCTCCGGATAATTCGACCCTGGAATGGGTGGAACTGAAGATTGTGGGTGGGTCGCCTATAAAGGATATGGCCTACTACAACCTCCATCTAGACGGTGCCATTTCTTACCCGTTCCCTGCCGAGGCCTTGGATACTAATGAATACATCGTGGTGACAAACGATACGGCCCTGTTCCGCAAGACCTACAAGGACTTCAAGGGTCGCCTGTTTGGCCCTTGGGACAAGGATGACAAGACGGATTCCTTGGCCAAGCTCTCTAACGAGGGCGACGTGATTGACGTGAAGCTGGTAGGCGATGGTGACGTAAGTTGCGCCTTCAGCAAGGAACCTCCCTGGCCGAGTCTTGCCGATGGAAAAGGCCGGAGCCTCGTTTTCGTAGGCGGAAATCCCACACAGGCCAGTTCCTGGGCCGCCAGCAAGAAGGAATGGGGCAACCCCGGTGCTGCCGATGAGTACGTGGCACCCATTACAGTGCGCTTGAATGAAATTCAACCTTACGTGCTAAAGAATGATGAGAATGGCTGGGTGGAACTCTACAATTCTGGAGACAAGGCTGTAGATGTGACCGGCTGGATTTTTGAATCCAAGTACCTGGGCAAGTCCTGGACCATCAAGAAGGGCTCCGTACCTGCTAAGGGATACCTGGTGCTCCCGGCTGACGATGCTTCTGTATTTGGGGAAGAAATCTTCTTGAGTACTAAGGGAGGTTCCTATTATTTGTATGAAACCTCTGGCGGCAAGAAGACCGGAGGCGAATCCAGCCTTCTTTTAGCGGCGAGCAACCTGAGCAGCGGCATTGTGGACGTGAGCGACGGCTCCACGGCCCAGGGTGCCTTGAAAAAGGCCACCAAGGGCGCTGCAAACGAAGCTCTGAAGGTGGGTCCCCTCTTTATTGATGAAATTTACTATCACCCTCCTGAGGCTGGTTCTGTGCCGTTTGAGTTCATGGAGATTGTGAACAAGTCCGATACCGCAGTGAATCTGTATGTCACCAACAATTTCAAGAGCAAGGGTTGGAAGGTGGAAGGCATCAATATGGAATTCTCCTCGGGAACCATTGTGCCTGCTGGTGGAAGGGTGCTGCTACTTTCGGATTCCCTGGTGAAGGACACGGCTGCTATCCGTGCCGATTACAAGATTGCAAGTGATGTGTTGATTTGCCTCTACAAGGGAAAACTTTCGAACCGCGGCGAAACCGTCGCGATAAAGCAACCTTTCGAATATGATGAATTTACTCCCAGCGAAACCAATCCCGATGCCAATATGACTCTTGTCCAGTGGTACTATGACTGGTCCGATGCTACGCTCTATTCTGATTCATGGAAGGGATTAGAAGAGGCAGATGGTTTTGGTAAGAGCCTTCAGCGCACAAACTACAAGACTATGGGCTATGAGGCCTCGGCCTGGAAGGTCGTTGAACCCACCGTTGGGAAATAAATTCGCTCTCGCGTTTCCATGTCATCCTTGCCCGAATAGGATGAGGGCGAGGATCCATACGTTTTATACTTGCAAAAAAGTGCGAACCTAGGTCCGCACTTTTTTAGTTAGACGTTGCTTAACCGCTGTTAGATTTCGCTGTGGAACATCTGGGCGGCTTCCATACTGTAGGGATACGCTGGGTAGTCCGAAAGTACAGTGGCCTTTTCCAGGTATTTCTTCAGGGCCGGGCGGAACTTGGGGTGGGCGCAGTTGTCGATGATGGCGTGTGCGCGCTCGATAACGTTCAGGCCGCGAAGGTCTGCAACGCCCTGCTCCGTCACGATGACCTGTACCGTCTTGCTGGTATGGTCAATGTGGCTTACCAGCGGAACGATAGAAGAGATCTTGCCGTTCTTCGCAGTGGATTTGGTGATGAAAATAGAAAGGCCTCCGTTCTGGCAGAAGTCTCCGGAACCGCCCACGCCATTCATGAGGCGGCTACCGCCCACATAGCTGGAGTTGGTGTTGCCGTAAAGGTCTGCTTCGATGATGGTGTTGATGGCAATCACGTTCAGACGGCGAATCACTTCGGGGCTGTTGCTGATTTCCATGGGGCGGAGCACGATCTTGTCTTTCACGGTACCAAGCTTCTCGAAGAAGGCCTTCATCTTTTCCTTGGACATGGTGATGGCGGTAGAAGATGCCGCGTCTACCTTGCCACTTTCAATCAGGTCTACCAGGGAATCCTGCATGACTTCGGAATAGACGGTCAGGTGTTCGAACTTGGACTTCTGCAGTCCCGAAAGCACCGCGTTGGAAACGGCGCCGATGCCCGCCTGGATAGGCGGCAGCGGGTTGCAGAGGCGGCCTGCTTCTACATCCTTCTCCAGGAAGTTGATCAGATTCTCGCTCATCTTGTCGTAATCATCATCGCCGGCGGTATCGGGGATGCCACAGTCGGGAATGTCGCTATGCACAATGGCCACGATCTTGGACGGGTCGCAAGGAATGTAGGGCGTTCCGATACGGTCCGCCACCTTGGTCAGCGGGATAGGCTTGGTGTTGGGGGCAAGCTCCGTCATGTAGATGTCGTGGATACCCTTGATGTTCTCGGGAACGGAGGTGTTGATTTCCACGATGACCTTGTCGGCGCAGGCCACATAAGCTTCGGAAGCACCTACGGAAGCCGTAGGGATGATGTTTCCCTTCTCGTCGATGGAACTGGCTTCTATCAGGGCCACGTCGATATGGTTCAGGTATCCGCTGCGGACCCACTTGGACATAAGGCTCAGGGGCATGTCTACATACTTGATCTTGCCTTCGTTGATGGCGTTACGTAGGTCGGCGTTGGTCTGGTAGGGCATGCGGCACTTGAGGGCTCCCACGCGGGCCAAAAGGCCGTCGAACTCGTCGCCCAGAGAGGCTCCCGAATAAACCGTCAGGTCCAGCTTTTCGCCCATCTTGGCTCTTGCGGCAAGGGCCTTGGCCACCTTCTTGGGGTAACCCGAAAGGGTGAATCCCGAGACGCCCAAGGTCATGCCTTTCTCGATATAGCTGGAAGCCTCGCGGGAAGAACGGATTTTGTTCTTTAGGGCCTTGCACTTGATGCGGTTCTCGAAGGAATCGGTTTCCACCGGGTCGTCTTCGCAGAACTGGGGTTCCGGAAGTCCGTAGTAGCGCTTGTATTCTACAGGGGCATGACCGCGGCTGGAGAGCTTCTTCTTGAGGGTCACGGTGATGCCCAGACGCTGCATCTCTTCGGCGATAGCGTCGGCATACTTGGAAGTCTCGAAGTTCTGCAGGAAGGTGATGGAGAACTCGTTTCCGATTTCCACCATGGTGATCATGGGAATGCGGCGGATGGCCGATGTCCAGGACACGTCTTCCATCTCGTTCAGGTAACCGTGATCAGCAAGGCGCCCGATGTAGCTGAACACGTAGGTGCCGATGAAGGTGGGGTAGCACTTCTTGTAAAAGTCCATCCTGTCTTTGAAATCGGGAATCTTCTCGGCTTCTTCAGTAATGCTGTTGAAAATGTTCAGGGTGGTTTTCAGCTGATCGGGACTGATGAGGAACTTCAGTTCGGAACGCAGGGCTACACCCAGGTCCTTCTCGCTGAGCTCCAACTGCTTGGGGTCTACGGTCTGGAAGGCGAAAGTCCAGCCGTTACGGTGGGTATTTTCCATACCGATGGCGCTACGGCAGTTCACGGGGAGGGCCGCCGTAAAGAGCTTCTTGTTGTCGGGGTACATCTTCTGGAGTACCCGTGCCATCATGGCCTGGAATGCGGAAGCGGGGGAGTGGCCGTTGGCCTTGGCGTAGGCCATGAACTCGTCGCTTCTCACGTTCAGATGGTAGCGGGTCATGTTGGTGCCTTCGTAGGTGAAGGCGTCCTTGCCCATCTTGTCGATCTCCAGGGTTTCGGGCATGTAGAAGATGTCCTTGTCGTCGGGAGGAGCCTTGTAGACAAAGCCCGGCGTGGTCTCGTAATGCTTGGAGCCCAGATCGTCGAACATTCCTTCGCGCACGGTGCCGTCGTTCAGCCAGATGCCGGTGGAATCGTAGGTCTTGCCGTTCTTGAAGGTGAAGTAGTAGTACATCAGCGTGTCGAAGAAACGGTTGCGGCCCACGCCGTCGGTAAGTCCGTGGAAGTAAGAAATCCAGATCTTGTTTTCCACATAAGACACGCTGAACAGGCGTCCTTCCGCAAATTCGCCACCCAGGTTAGCAGGGCCGTACATCTCGATGGCCTTGAAAGGGGTGCCGGCGTCCTTATACTTGATTTCGGAACCGTTGATGTCCAGCACAAAGTTCACCCAGGGGTGGACCTTGACAGCCTCGTCTACGGCCTTCTGCAAAATCTCGCCGTTTACGTTTTCGTTGAGCTGGATGTACTGCGTGTTTCCTGTGTCTAGGAAATAGAAGTAGAGCCAGGCGCAATACTTGAGGGGAGTCTGTTCCATTGTCAAACCTCGTTAAAAGATGGACGTGAAATCTTCGGCTCAAATTTAGAAAATATAGTGCCTCGCTTACGGGGCGTTGCCCCGGAACAGGTCCGGGGCAGGCTCTAGTGAAACTCCGCAGAGGGGGTGGGGAGCAACAGCGCTAGCGTAGTGCGATACAGGGGGAGGCTTCCCCCTTTTGTAATACAATAAACTTTCACATGAAATATTTTTGTATGAATTTCGATACCTGTTTTTTGTATCTTTAGGGGCTATGGAAAGGTATTTTTTATGTGTTCTTTTGGGGGCGGCGCTCACGTGGTCGGCACCGATTACCCTTCAAGAAGCGCTGGAAATGGCCAAGTCCAGTAATTCACAGATAATGGCTGAAAGGGCCAAGGTGGAAATGGCCGAAAGCGCCCAGGGCGAGGCCCGTTCCCGTTTTATGCCTACGGTAAGCCTGAGCGCAGGCGTTACGAGAATTAACGACCCCATTTACATTGATTTAGGTGAAATTCAGCAGGCCTTGAGCGGTATTGCCGGGGGGCTTTCTACGGTGGCACCGGCTGCCGCCTATTCCAAGGCTTACATAGACGCCTATAACCAGGCCAGTGCGGGCTATGCCCAGGCCTACAACGGTGCATTGGCTCAGGGGCTGTCCGAAGCCCAGGCCGACGCTTTCGCCAAAAGTAGGCTCGGAGGGACCGCCCAGGAAATCGCCCAGCAGAAGGCCGACGAGTACGCCGCCGCCACCCAACAACAAATGGATGCGGCAAAGTCCCAGATTGACGACGCCGAATTTAGGATGAAGGTTCAGGACGAGTTGTTCTTTAACGCCCGCGTGACCGCCATTTGGCCGATCTTTACAGGACTCAAGATTTATTCCGCCTACGATGCCGCCAAGGAAAACGTGAACGCCAAGAAGGCCGCCTTCGACATGGCGCAGAATACTATTCTGATGGATGTGGCCACCAAGTACTTTACGCTTAGGCTGGCCGAAGAGCTGGCGGAGATGCGGGAGACCACCAAGAAGAATCTGGAAGACCACCTGGAACGCTCCAAGAAGTTGGAGGCCAGTGGCCAGATCAGCAAGGCAGAACGCCTGCGTGCCGAAGTGGCGCTAGCCGAGGCGGAGAATGCCTACGACGATGCCCTGCGGGACCAGTCCCTTGCCCGGATGGCGCTGGCAAGCCTGCTCCATACGGACACGAACATTACGGCGGTAACCCCGGTGGAGGCTCCGGAGAGCTACCAGACCATGGAAGAGATTAAGCAGAAGGCCAAGGAAAAACACCCGGGACTTCGCCAGCTCCGCACGGAGCGCAAGCGCAGCCAAGATGCGGTGAGTGCCGCCCGCGCGGATTATTTCCCGACTGTGGCCCTGTTTGCCTATAAGGAACTCTACACCAAGGACCTGACCCTCTTGGAGCCGGAATGGGCCGTAGGCGCCAAGGCCCAGTGGGAACTGTTCAAGGGTGGCGAAACCCGCTCCAAGGTGGCAAACGCGAAGGCTCTGGACCGCTCCCTTGCCAGTATGGAAGAGCATACCCTGGACAACATCGGCTTGCTGGTGGAAAAGCGCTGGCGCGAGCTGGAGCATGCCAAGGGACGCCTGGAAAGTTTGAAGAAGACCCGCGAGCTTGCAGACGAGGCCCTGCGCAGCCAAAAGCTGGCCTACGAATCTGGACTTGCTACGGGCCTGGACGTGGTAGATGCAGAACTGGCCCTTTCGCGTCTGCAGGTAGCAGACTTGAAAGCCCATTACGATGCGGTCATCGCCTGGCTTGGCCTTCTGGAGGCGAGTGGCGAGGTGGCCGAGGCGGGAAGTATGTTGAAAAGTAAAAGTGTGGGGAAGGAATAATGGACAAGGTAAAGTTTTTTAGCAAGATTTTTGCGGTTGTGTTGCTGGTGGCGTTGATGGTGGCCGCCGTGTTCCAGCTCAAGGAATTTGCCACCAAGCCCAAGGACAAGTACCTGCAGGGGCAGATGGAAGCACGCCGCGTGCTGGTGTCAGGGAAGATTCCCGGCCGTATCGATAAGCTTTTGGTTCGTGAAGGTCAGTCCATCAAGAAGAACGCTCTGGTAGCCGTCATCAGTAGCCCAGAGATCGAGGCCAAGAAGATGCAGGCCCAGGGTGCCTTGGGGGCTGCGAAGGCCCAGGCCAACAAGGCCAAGAATGGAGCTCGCCCCGAAGACGTGAAGTCCCTGAAGGCCATGGCGGACCGGGCCCAGGATGCCGCCAATCTGGCAAAAAGCACCTACGACCGTGTACAGAAACTCTATAACGAGGGCGTGCTCCCGCTACAAAAGCGGGACGAGGCCGAAACACAGATGAAGGCCTCCCAGAGCGCCGCCGATGCGGCCCGTGCCCAGTACGAGATGGCCCTTGCAGGGGCCCGCGCCGAAGACAAGGAGGCGGCGGAATCCCTGGTGCGGCAGGCCGAGGGCGCCAACGCCGAAGTGAACGCCTACCTGGAAGAGACTAAGATCAAGAGCCCCATTGCGGGCGAGGTCACCCTGAAGGTGGTCGAAGAAGGCGAGGTCGTGGGGGCGGGCATGCCTGTTATCGCCGTGACCGACCTGAAGGACGCCTGGGCGGTATTCCACCTGCGGGAAGACAACCTGAGAAACGTGACCAAGGGCAAGACCTTTGTTCTGCCGATCCCTGCCTTGGGAGTGGCTGCCGAGATGGAAGTGACCTACATTGCTCCCACTGGTGATTACGCCACCTGGAAAAGCTCCAAGGAGAGTGGTGGTTTTGACTTGAAGACTTTCGAGGTCCGCATGCGGCCCACGGTGGAAGTGGAGAACTTACGCCCCGGCATGAGCGTGCTGCTTCCGCTGGACCAGTTAAAGTAGTGAAATTGTCATTCCCGGCTCGACCGGGAATCTCCTTGGGATTTGAAACTTGTTCAGGGCATTCTTTGATACGGTCAGGAAAGTTTATCTCAGCCACAACATTGTCTTGTGGCTGGTGATTCTTTTGTTGCCTGTGGGCGTGTCCGTGTTTATGGTGGAGTTCTTTTCGGCCCGGACTATCTTGCATGTGCCTATCGGGATTGTGCAGCAGGATGCATCCCAGTTGGCAAACCGGCTGGAAGGTGCCTTGCGATCGGACCCCGTGCTGAGAGTGGTCAAGAAATGCGAGGATTTTTCGGAGTGCGAAGAAGCTATGGTCCGGGGGGAACTTCAGGCCTTTGTCGTTATTCCCTATGAACTGGAACGCCGCGCCCTTCGCCTCGAAACGCCGGTGATACCGGTATTCTCCAGCGGGCAGAATTACCTGGCCAATTCCTTTGCCACCAAGGAAATTCGCGCAGTGGTGAGCGGCCTCGGCGAAGGGCTCTTTACCGCTGGTATAGACAACCCCGTGCGTGTGCAGCTCCATTCCGTGGGTAACGAAGAAGGGAACTACCAGGGGTTCTTGGGTCTTGGGCTGCTGAGCTCCATTTTCCACTTGGCGGCGATTCTGGGTGCGGTTTACGTGTTCAGCTTCCCCTTCAGGGAACATACGGTCCGCGACATGCTGAAGATTGCGGGTGAATCTCGCCTGGTGCTTTTTGCCGCTACCATGCTACCCCTGATTCTTATCCAGTGGATTGCTTTTATGGCGACTTACGCCTATGCCCGCCGAACGGTCTCTCCCATGTCGCTGGAAGAATTCGTTATGGTGTCGGCAGGGGAGCTGGCTATGATTCTTGCCTGTGCTGGCGCCGGCGCGACCTTCGTAGGCATTACGGGAAATATGCGTATGGCTTCGAGCGTTGCTGGCGTGATTGGCGGTCCGGCCTTTGCCTTTGTGGGGCAGACCTTCCCCCTGATGGGTATGCCCTTTGTGGTGCGCTGCTACGCTTACCTGCTCCCGCTGACCCATGTACTCAAGATCCAGTCTGCTATGTTGCTTGGCCCTGTCGGGATACACCACGCATGGGATTGCCTGGTGACGCTTCTGTTTATGTCCTTGTTCTGGATGTTGCTCTCTATAAGGCTCCTTGCCGTACGCTGGACTTCTTCTAGGCGGAAGGAACTGGACTGGATTCGGGAACACGGCAAGACCAAGGACAAGATTTGGGCTGCCATAGGTGCTGTCTACAATGATCTGAATCCTGCAAATTATGGTTTTAGAAAGCCTCGCAAGGAGCGAGAAACTTCACGCCTGCAGCTGAACTTGCTGAATCCGCAATCAGAATCTCATTCGGAACCCCACTCAGAATCGCAACCGGAAACGCCGGAGGAGCCTCATGCTTAGTATCCTCAAGCGGTTCTTGATGGTGGCCTTTGCCGAATGGAAGCTGTTCTATACGGATGCGGCCGCAGTGCTGTTGCTGGTAGTGGCAAGTGTGCTTTACGCTTTCTATTATCCGCTGCCCTACAAGTACCAGACGGTGACCAAGATTCCCGTGGCTATAGTGGACTTGGACAATAGCAAGGTATCACGCAGCCTGGTGCAGATGGCCGATGCCTCCCAGCAGGTGGATGTCCGGCATGTATTCTCTGAGGTGCGGGACGCCGAGGCGGCCATGGCCAACGAGGAGATTTACGGCTTCATGGTGATTCCGCCCAACATAGAGGTGGATTTGCAGAAGGGCCAGAGCGTGAATATCAACGTGTTTACCCACGGCGCCTACGTGATGCTGCACGGGAACATCTCTACAGCGTTTTCCACCTGTGCGCTGACCCTCGGGGCCACCACCAAGGTAAAGCGTATCGCTCTAGCAAAAAAGGTCCCTGCCGCCCAGGCTATGGCTATGCGTGACCCCATGCCTTTGGGAATCCAGGTCATGTACAACAATACGGGAAGTTATTCCAATTATGTGGTACCCAGCGTGTTGATTTTGATTTTGCAGCAGTCCCTGGTGATAGGCCTTTGCCTGTTGGGGGGTGCCCGCGCTCATCGCAAGTTCCGCAAGATTCTTCGTGACGCCAGCTACGAGAACGAGAATATGCTCTTCAGGTATTTTGGGCGTTCTTTCGCCTACTTTGTTCATTATTGCTGCTTTATCTTGCTCTACCACTTTGTGGTTTACCAGGTCTTTGATTTCCCGCGCCGTGGCGAGCTCTTGCCTATGGCGGTTTTTGTCTTCATCTTCTTCTTTTCTGTCATCAACTTTGCTATGGTGCTGTCCCAGGTGTTCGTGCAACGCGAGACCAGCGTGCAACTGTTCCTTTACGTGTCTATCCCGCTCTTGTTCCTGTCGAATTTTAGCTGGCCTACGGAACTTGTGCCCTCCTGGATGCAGACGCTAGCAAGCCTTGTACCTTCTACATACGCGGTTCCTGCGTGGGTTGCCATTGAACAGCGTGGGGCGACTCTTTTCGATGCGGCCGAATATCTTGTGCCTCTGGCGACCTTGTCGTTGTTCTACATGGTGCTTGGCCTGGTGCTGACCCACCTGCGCGATAGCTTGAACATCAAGACCGGGGAGATGTAGTTTTTTGTATATTGAGTAGCGAGGTAATCCTATGATGTTCGATCCATTATATATGTCCATATTGCTGGTGACGCTGGTGCTTTCGGGCGCCGTTTCCCTGTTGGTCAAGAGCCGCTTTGCGGCGGGCCAGAAGGTCCGCATTACGAGCGGGCTTACTGGTGCTGACGTGGCCAAGGCTATTCTGATGGATGCGGGCATTACCGATGTGAAGGTTCTTGTGCACCAGGGATTCCTTTCGGATCATTACAACCCTTTAAACAAAACTCTGAACCTGTCCAAGGAAGTCTATTACGGCCAGAACGCCAGCGCCGCAGGCGTTGCCGCCCACGAGGTGGGCCACGCCATCCAGCACGCCCAGGGGTATTTCCCCCTGTGGCTCCGTTCCTTTATTGTCCCTGCGGCAAATATCGGCTCCAATCTAGGGCCCTGGCTTGTGATTCTCGGAATTATCTTGATGAGCGCCGGTAGGGCACTGGGGTATTCTCTGGCCATTGTGGGCGTGCTGCTCTTTGCTCTTGCGACGTTCTTTACCTTGGTGACCGTCCCTGTAGAATTTGACGCCTCTTCCCGCGCCAAGAAGGCCCTTGCCCGTATGGACATTGTGGCCCAGGGTCGGGAATACAACACCGTCTCCGGTGTGCTCTTTGCGGCGGGGCTTACCTATGTGGCTGCCGCCATCTCCTCGATTCTTCAACTGCTCTACTGGGCATACCGTGCGGGCCTTATCGGCGGGCGCAGGGACTAGGAGGCTCTATGGCCGTGAGAACGCTGACTGTCGAATGCCCCATGTGCAAGGGCGAAATCGTGGTGGACGCCGATACCGGCGAAGTCCTGTCCCATAAGGAATTCAAGAAAGAAGTCAAGTCCTTCGACGACTTCTTGAAAGAACAGAAGTCCCGCAGTTCCGAATTGGACGCCAAGTTCGCTGCCGCCAAGGAAGCCCAGAAAAGCCGTGCAGAACTTCTGGAAAAGAAATTCGAGGCCGCCAAGCAAAATAAGGACCTTAAGGACCCGCCTCCCAGCATCAACTGGGACTAAACTATTTGGGAATGTAAAATTTCTGGCCGTCCTTGAACATCAAGATGACGGGAAGTGTGGGCGCATAGAATAAGTCGCCTTCGAGAACGCCGCTTTTCAGAAGCTGACCGTTAAGGCTGAACATCCTGTATGGGGAGCCGGGCTTGACGTTTGCTATGCGGTAACGTTTTTGTCCAAGCCTCATAAAGCCTGCTTTCGCCTGGATAGGTTTCAGGCTTGTGGTAGAGGAGTCTCCGACTGCATCCACCGACTTGACTGTTGGCGGTTTGTAATAGCCCGAATCAAGGGAGAAGGCCGTGGAATCTATTCCGATGAACGGGGCGGTAGAATCCGTCGCGATTACAGGACTGTCGATAGGTTGATCAATGGGCTGATCAATAGGCTGATCGTTCGCTATTGAATCATTGTATACTACAGGTCGGGTTATTATTGAATCGCTTGAAATTGACTGGCTGCTGCCGGGCGCCGGGTATTTTAATTCACTGCAGTAATTCAACGTGTCGAGAAGCCAGGTAAATTCGCCGGCAACGGCTGCAAGTGCGAGAGGCATATCGACCTTGTCGATGTCGTGTCCACCGTTTCTTCCTCTCTGTTCGGGCGGATTGAATTCACAGCCGGCGTAACCGAGAGCTTTGCTGTATAATTTCTGGCATAATTCAAAGACATGGGTCACGAGGGAATCTGCCTGCGCAGCTGTGCCTTTGAAAACGCCCGCCTTCTGTAGACGCGGGAATTCGTCCTTGTACACGTCTTTGTGGTTCACGGTGAAAAGGGAGTCGGCAAGTGCATCCTCATCTTCGGAATAGGCAACGCGCGCCACCTTGACGACCTTCTCGGTGACGATTACGATCATGGTGGAGTCCAGTTCGGACCTGTACACCCATGCCGTATCGGTGCCGGAGACGTTCTGAACGGCGGGGGCGCGCTGGTCCATCTTAGAGAGGTCCAGGTAGTCGCCTTCGAACAGGTAGAGAGATACTGCTGGGTATCCCATGTAGACATCGGTGCTGCCGCCACTGCCTTGATGGTGGGTAACGTTACATTCTGCCGCATTCAGGTTCGTGGCTCCGATGCTTGCGGCGAATACGCCCGCAAAAAGAAAAGGCCTGATTTTCATTTTATTTTCCCCCTTTTACCCTTTCTAATAATAGAAAAAAGGCGCTCCGCACGGAACACCTCTTTTAAATTTTATTCCAGCCGTCATCCCCGCGAAGGCGGGGATCTCCCTGGGCGTTCCCTGCACTACCCGTGCGGGTCGGTCCCAGGGGGTCACGCCCACAAGTGGGCTATCCCTAACGCTTTTTCGCGGCAAAGCAACCTTCGCCTGTAATTGCAACAAAGATGTTGTTCCCCAGCATCAGTGTGTCACCCGCCCCGATGTGATAAATTTTCCAGACCTCGTTGCCGTCGAAACGGTCGTCGTGGCAATGTTTGTAAGGCGGAGTCGTTTCGCGGCATTCCGTATAGGTGTAATTTAGGCGTGTGTCGAAACAACTTTCGAACTCAGAAATCCGATAACAGATCCGCAGCGGATCGTCCTTGTTTTGCAAGACCTTTACACGAAAGTCAACTTGCGTTTCCTCGGAAAGATCCGTCCGGTTTAGGCAATGGATTTTCGTAATGCTGTTGAATCTGGCAGAAATGAGCGTATCGAAGCGGTTCTCCCTGTCGTATGTCGTAGCGCAGGCACAAATAAGCAGGGCAAGCGCAAAGGCGATGATAAATTTTTTATTTACCCATCCGTTTCCCATACACGCTTCCTGGTCGTTCCCATTGGTCCCATCCGTAGCCGGGTTTCAGCTGTATCCAGTCGTATGTGTCGCGATACCTTATCTGGTTTTCGTATTTCTTATCGAACCGGTCAAGGACTTCTCGGGTATTCGACAGCGTTTGCCTGATAGGAGCGCCATCATCGTAATAGATGGTCTGGTTTTCCATAGGTTTGAACCAGTATTCGCCAATCACATCGAACCCACCATTGACGGTAGCCAGTATGTCGGGGCAGTTCTCACGGTACACGTCGTTGGTCAGAAAATTACCGCCCATATCGGGAAAAGACCAGTCGTAGGCACAATACAGACCGATAATCTTCCCGTTCTCTTCCATGGCTTGCGCTTTGGCTAGGTGCAGTATGAGAATGTTGTCACATTGTCCGTCACTGTTCACCGGGAAGTTAATCTGTCCGACATAATGGCATACCTCCTTGTCGCCAAGGTCGATTATGGTTCCCGGATGGTTCCATGCAGTAGAATACATGGAATTTGTGCGGGCAAACCGCCACACGCCGGTCGGCTTGTCGGCAAAGGCTAGGACAGAGAACGCGAGTAAAAACAGGATGTATTTCATGAATAATTCACTAATTTACATCTACTTTATTTGTTGTGAAAGTTTTATTTGCTCTAACAACTTCAACATTTGTGGTAATGTAAATATTGATTCTCCTATAAGGTTCGCCAGACCTAAAACTCTAGAATCAACAGAATCACCGAGATGTTCACATTCATAAAGAAAATTTTCTATTTCTTTTTCATTCAAAAGCAACCGAATCAAGTCATCGATGCTTTTTACTTGATTGATATTTCTATTCTGTTTTAAAAGCAGAGCTTTCCTTTCATATTCTCTTACCGAAGAATTGTCCATAGTCAATCCTCTTTTTATAAACAACCAAATGTTGTGAAAAAAATGTCTACAACATCTACATTTTGTATAAAAGCCATTAATTAATTTCACGAATTTTATCCATGCCTAATTGTAACTCTTCAAGAGCCTTCTTTTTTCGAAAATTCGAAACATTAGACATGTTTTGAATTGCTGTCTGCATATTATCAACATTTAAATCTGTTTCTTTTTTAGCTGAGCGAGCTAAGAATACATATACAACGCTCATCAGTTCATTGGCGGCGTTAATTTGTTCCTGTGAACCCTTAAGTCCCATTTTGTTATTATGAAACTTGCCAGCAATGTCAAAATAGAATTGCGACAAATCGTCACTATTGTTGATGTCGTCAATTCCATTAAGATAACTAGATGTCTTCGGAGTTGAAGGTTGTTCTGAAACGGATTCAGTTTGGCTATGTTCTACTTGTGATTTTTGATTTGCTTTCGCTTCGTCCACATAACCACAAAATTTGGGAATAAGCAACAAAGCGAGAAACATAACGATAAGACAACCACACCCTTTTCCAACTGCTTTGTTGACTTTTTTTCCGGTTGGTGTATTATTCCACGACTTCGCTTCTCGCTCAGCTTCTTTTGCGTCCCGTTTTGCAGTGCAGCGTGGGCAGTAATCAAAACCAAGGATTCCACCTTTTGTCCATCCGTCAGGCAATCCCGTGTGTATAGGGGATCGCCCCGTTGCCCTACATCCATCGCATCTATAGACATCATATTTCGGATGCTCATTGTAATTATCAACTTCGAGACTCATAAGAGAACTCCTTAATTTGAAGATTTATTGTCCCGTAGAAAAAACTACACACTATGTCGTACGGGTTTCGACTAAGTGTGGCATGACCTCATTTAAGATTGCTGTTTGAGTTCTTTTCGAATATCATTAACAGCATTGAGAGCGCCTTCTATATCAGGGAGTCTTGTTTCTGAAGCACGTCCTTCAAAATCGCCACTATATGAAGTTTTCTGAAATTCTATTACAGCTTTTAAAACATTTTCAATTTTGTTTAAAGAATCGTCAATCATTAGCAACATCCTTACTGTATCCCACACTCTATAGCACACCATATCGTGCGGGTCTCGACATGATGCGTTTTGCTATATGCAAAAGTCTTAGTCAGGCTCAGTTAAAACCTGGAGTTCCGCCCCTGCTCAGCAAGGAATCATGCCAAATTTTGTGAGAACACAAAAAAGGCGCAGATCGTTGCATTTATCCATGCGGGGCTCTCGACTGCCTCTAAACGATAAACGCAAACGACCCACGCCCCAAACGGGCTGTTGCCCTTGGTCACTAGACCAAAGACCGGTTGAAAAGCCGGTCACGACAAACCGAGATACACCGCAAAACGGCATACCTGCGTGAGCGTTCGCCTTGTCCTCGTTTAGGGAAATGGTCGAGATTTCGCATGGAGAACAAGAGCAAAAACTCTTTTACTCTTATAAAATAGCTTAAAAATGGGCGGAAAACTCAAAAAATTTACAAAAAAGTGCGTTTTGTGAAGAAAAGGGCAATTTTTTGCCAAAAGAGATGGTCATTGTCTTATACTGAAAAACTGATTGACGTAATGACTTGTCAATACGTTTTTATGCAATTTTATTGACTTGTGCTTATGAATAATGTATATTTACGGAAAAAGGAGCTTGACTATGGCTACATTGCAAATGAGGGTCGATGACGACCTGAAAAAGAAGTCGGATGATTTGTTCCAGTCTCTCGGCATGGATACCTCTACGGCTATCCGTATTTTCTTGACTTTTGCCATCGAACATAACGGCATTCCTTTTGATGTTCGCCATGCTCCCGAGAACTTGTCTTTGGAAAAGGCTATTGAAGACACCCGTAGTCGCAAAAATCTCCATGGCCCTTATGCCACTGCCGCAGATGCTGTTGCCTCTATGCTGGAGGAATGACGAGTTGATCCTTTCGGCAACTGCGACAGGTTCACATTCGGATTTATTCGGAAAATAGATGAATGCAAAAAGAGGTGCCCGCGTGGGGCACCTCTTTAAATTGCTTGGGAGATCCCCGCCGGAGTTTATCCCGCACTTGATGCGGGGCGGGGATGACAAACGAAGGCTTACTTCAGCTCCTTAAGAGCCGCTTCGTTCTTCGCGATAATGTCCTGCTGCGTGGCGAGCTTGGTGCGTTCGGCGTTAACGACTGCTTCGGGGGCGCCGCTGACGAACTTCTGGTTCGAAAGCTTCTTCTCGATGCTGGCGGCGAATGCCTTGGCCTTTTCAATCTCTTTTTCCAGGCGGGCGATTTCTGCAGCCGGGTCGAGGATACCTTCCAGCGGGATGTAGAGTTCGCCACCGGGCACCACGGCGCTGGCGCTGAACTTCGGCTTGGCGGCCTTCACGGCGACGCTCAGGTCAGAAAGACCCGAAAGTTCGGTGATGATTGCCATGCAGTCCTTCACGCTGGCTTCCGTTGCGGCATCGTCGACGCTCACCACGGCGTTCAGCTTGGTGGCGGGGCTCACGTTGTAGCGGCCACGCACGCCACGCACGCTTTCCACCACGGCAAATGCCTGGTCGAATGCGGCTTCGATCTTCGCGTCGATGAGCGATTCGTCGGCCTTGGGCCATGCGCGGCTGATCACCATTTCGCTGCCCTGGAACAGGATGCTGTTGAGCTCTTCGGTAATGAACGGCATCACCGGGTGGAGCAGGTCAAGCACGTTCTTCAGCACGTAGCTGAGGATGGCCATCGCGTTCTTCTTTTCGGCGGTGAGCGTTTCGCTGTTGATCACGGCCTTCTTGATTTCCAAGTAGCTGGAGCAGACGTCGTCCCACACGAAGCGGTACAGGAACCCGGCGAGTTCGGCGAAGTGGTATTCTTCGAGCATGCGGGTGGCGTCCTTGATGGTCGTCTGCAGGCGGCTCAAAATCCACTTGTCTTCGAGCGCGAACAAGCTCTTGTCCATCGGGAGCTCGGCGGCAAGTGCGCCGGCCTGTTCGAGCTGCGGGTAAAGGAAGCGGCAGGCGTTCCACAGCTTGTTGCTGAAGTTACGGCCGATTTCGAACTTTTCGCTGGTGTTGATTTCGCGGCCATCCGGCTGCTTTTCCTTCTTCACCGGCAGGCGCACGTCCTGGTTGTCGGTGCAAAGGCTTGCCATCACAAAGCGCAGAGCGTCGGTACCGTACTTCTCTTCGATATCCA
>CAMIWK010000017.1 GCA_946402415.1 uncultured Fibrobacter sp. | reverse complement strand
TGATTTCTAGCGGCGTGGTGGTGACCCGACTCTTGCGGGGCGAAAACATCTTTACCCCCAACGGAAAGACCATCATCGAGAAAGGCGACAAGGTGCACATCGTAGGCATGCCCGAAGCCGTAGCCGCCATGGAAAAGATTATCGGCAAGCGTCTGGACACGCCCATCACCGCCTTCGCCTCCCATCCGGAAAAGCCCATCCAAGTCAAGACGATTCTCGTGACCAACAAGAAGGTTCTGGGAAAAACCATCGGTTCGCTGGCCCTTGCGGAACGCTACGGCGTAAACGTGAGCCGCGTCATTCGTAGCGGTTTCAAGTTTACCGGACGTCTGGATTTGCGTATCAAGTTTGCGGACAAGTTGAAGATTGTGGGTACCGCCGAGGGAATCGAGGCCGCGGCGAAGGAACTTGGCAATTCGCTGACCGCCCTAGACCACCCGGAAATATTGCCTGCGTTCCTGGGCATCTTCCTGGGAGTGATCGTCGGAAGCATTCCCATAGCCCTCCCAGGGATGCCTACCCCGCTAAAGCTGGGTCTCGCCGGCGGCCCGCTGATCGTTGCCATCTTGCTTAGCCGAAAGCGCAAGATTGGCCCCCTGAACTTTTTCATGGCCAACAGCGCAAACCTGATGCTTAGAGAATTCGGGCTCACGCTTTTCTTGAGCTGTGTAGGTCTAAACGCAGGCATCAAGTTCTTTGACGTGTTGCTGAACGGAAGCGGGCTTTACTATATGGGGCTTGCGGCCCTCATCACCTTCTTGCCCCTTGCCATCATGGCAATCATCGGGCACCTGGTTTTCAAGGTGAACTACCTTTCGCTTTGCGGCGTGCTGGCCGGTGCCACTACTGACCCGCCTGCCCTTGCCTTTGCCAACAGCCAGGCCGAAAGCGAAGCGGTGAACATCGGTTACGCCTCAGTTTACCCGCTTACCATGCTGCTCCGCATTTTAAGCGGGCAGGTTCTGGCCATATTACTGTTGCAAGCACTGTAAGGTGAAGCTGCCAGGCTCCAGACGCTAGACAAGCGTTAACGTTCCAGTTCCATGATGTCGGCTTGCAGCGACAAGTCCGACGGGTAATACTTCTGCGCAATGTGGAGCAGGCGTAAAGCCTCTTCGTTATGCTTTTTCGCTATGGCGTCATAAGCCATATTCTTGAACCCATAAATCGCCTCAGGGTTGCCCTTCTTGGCGGCAAGCTCATAGGCGTATTCCGCACGGTCCAGGAATTTCGAGTCGTAGGCAAGATTCCCTAAAAAGATGGCGGCATCCGAAAAATCCGGCTTGATTTGCAGGATATTGGTGAGAATGTCCATGGCCACAAATGGCTTGTTATCTTCGGCCAGAACGTCAGCCAGCTTGTACATGACGTTCACATCGTCAGGCCGCACGCCCAAGGCTTCGCGGTAATGACCCGCACTCTGCTCATACTGCTTGTTCAAGCGGAAAACATCACCCAAGTAGACAAAAAAATCCACTTCTTCGGGGTGGGCCGTATAGCCCTTGCGGACAATTTCAACGGCACGGTCAAAGTCATCCATGGCAATGTTCGCTTCTGAAAGCTGGTAGACAACGCTTAGGTCATCGGGATCCAGCTGATAAGCCTTTTCTACAGAACGCAGCGCCCCCACCTTGTCGCCCACCTTGCTGTAGGCTTCGCCAAGGTAAAGCCATCCCGAAATGTTGGCCGGTTCAAGTTTCAATGCCCGATGGTAAGCCGCGATGCATTCCGGATACTGCTTTAGACGGAAATACACGCTAGCCATATTGAACAGCGCCGGAGAAAAAGCCCCGTTGGAAAAATCCACCGCCTTGCGGTAGGCAGCTGCCGCCTCGGGGTACTTGTTCATCTGGTAATAACTGTTGGCGATGTTGAAACTGGTAGCCGTAGGATCGGCACCGCGTTCTTCTGCCTTGTGGTACAAAATGATGGCCTGGCTGAACTTTCCACTGCGGTAAAGGGCGTTGGCGCGCTCCATCAGGTCGTAAGAGGACTGGGCCGCAAAGGCGAAGGCAACGGAAAGCAAAATGAATAACATGTAACGCATTGCTCTAGTCCCTAAACTTCACCTCGAAAGGCTGTTCCATACCGCAAAATGCCACCGCCTTGCCATCTTTTTCGGCTGGGGCAAAAGTCATGCGCCCAAGAGCCTCACGACCGGCGGCGGCAAGCCCGGACCCTGCCGGAGATTCCTCGATTACGCGGATATCATAGACGCGGCCGCCTACATCTACGCAAAAGCTCAACCGCAAAGTCGCATCGATTTCCCTATCCCTAATCTGAGGCGGCACCTGGAAATTGGGCATGGCCCGGCTTTCGGGCTTTTTATCTACATCGCCCTTTTCGCTGGACATGGCGCCGCCACGAAAATCTGCTACCAGTTCCTCGTTGATGGCGGCACCCGCCGTACCCGAAGCCACCCCGAGATTCATGGCGAGCCTAGGCCCTGCCTTAGGTGTGCGGGACGTGGTCTTTTGGCGCTCTGGCTTGCGAGCGGGCTTTTTCTTTTCCACTTTCTTTTCCATCTCCTCCACTTTCTTGACGGAGACTTCCGTTTTCACATATTTCTTTTCGTGGAAAATCTTTCCGGTAAGGAACATGTTGGCAAGAGTCACGGAAAATACCAGCAGTAGACTACAAAGTACCGCTGCCAAAAGAAGCACAGAACGCTTGAATATTTTCCTTAAAAACTTACGCATGTTTACTTTATCAAATTCTCAACCGATTCTGCGTGAATCCCGTTCGCCTCTTCGAGGCTCCAGGATGACGTTTGGAGGACCTCACTCTGCCTGGGCAGCAATGGAAACCTTCTTGACGCCCGCCAGATTACACATATCTATCACCTGCACAAGCACGCCTGTTTCTGCCTCTTTATCGGCAATGACAACCGCTTCTCTGTCCGGATTTTTTGACAGGGACTGCTTCAAAATATCTTGCAAGCTGGCCAGATCCACCTGGCGTTCGTTCATGTGGATTGTCCCTTCGCGGGTAATGGCGATAAGCAAGTTTTCCTTTTCCAGTTGGCTTGCCGTCTGGGCCTGAGGCTTGGTCACGTCTACGCCGGTTTCGCGGGTAAAGGACGACGTCACCACAAAGAAGATAAGCAAGATGAACACAATGTCCATCAGGGGGCCCATCTCGATGCCCATATCCTTTTTCTTTCTGCTCGGCAAGTTGAATTCCATAATTACCCTACAAAATAATTATCAATAATCGTAGCCCCAAGTTGAAGTTCTTGGGTCAAAATTTCAACACGTTCATCTAGGCGTTGTTTTAACAAAGTCAGGGGGAAAGCCACCAAAAGCCCACTCTGGGTAGAAATCAGGGCTTCAGAAATTCCATCGGCCATCAGCACGGGGTTCTGGTTTCCGTACAAGGTGATCACCTCAAAGGTAGAGACCATGCCGGTCACCGTTCCCAAAAGCCCAAGCAAGGGAGCGGCAGCGGCCATCACCGCCACAATATGGCTTCCCTTTTCCATGTAACGTATAGTCCCAAGCAGCCGCACCTGCATCACATCGCGAAATCCTTCGGGATTCTTTTGCGCCTGCTCGATGGCAAAGCGGAGTTCCCGAGACAAAATTCCACGTCTTTTTTTCAGCCGGTTTACCGCCACTTCTGCGCCGGCAGCCTGGCCGTTATCGCCGTTCAGGTCGTGACGCAGATTCTTGATGACCCGTTGAAGGTCCTGCTTGAAAAAATCGGACCCAATACGGAACCAGCTAGAGAACAGGTAGTAGAATCCAATAGTCCCCACGAGCAAAATAGGGAGCATCACCACACCACCGGCCTGGTAGGTGCTTTTCAAGGACTCAATAAATACGTAGAAGGAGTTGCTCATTTTTCCTTGTCGAAAATCCTGTTCAAGAGGGCCATGCTCTGCATGTAGAGTTCGCCGGTCACCTTCTCAATCTTTTCGCTCAAAAGCCCATGGACAATCATCACGGGAATGGCAATGACAAGGCCCGTTTCCGTAGTGACCAGAGCTTCGGAAATACCACCAGCAAGCACGCGAGCGTCGTTGGTTCCCACCTCGGTAATGACAGTGAACAAGGTGATAATACCGGTCACCGTTCCCAAAAGTCCAAGAAGGGGAGCGATGGTGCCCATAGCGGCCAAGAGCCCCATACGGCGTTCCAGTTTTGGCTGCTCGCGAAGCAGAGCCTCTTGCAGGGAACGTTCCGCCGCTTCGCGGGTATCATTAGCCTTGTTGAGCACCGCAAAGAGCACCATAGAAAGGCTGGTTCCACGCTGCAGGCACAAATTAGCAGCTTCCTCATAACGTTCCCCATGAACCAGCATGTTCAACCGCTTCATGAAACGCTTGCCCAAATGTCCGCGGTACATAAGCACAACAAAACGTTCGGCAGCAAGAAGCAGCGCAAAGAACGCCACCAGGAAAAGCGGGTACATCACGATACCGCCCTTCTTGAACCATTCCGCAAACTGGGTCTTGATAGATTCGTCACCCTTGTTGCTGATGGAATTCTTGATAGCCTTGTTCTGGAGCACATCCATAGGCACATCCACCTGAACCGCCTTCGACTTGGAAAGTCCAGAATAGGCCGTGTTGATTGCCGCACGGATTGATTCCGCCATATCGGGCGGAAGCGTAGAGTTCCATTCGTAACGCTTGCCCTGCAAAGCACCCGTCCGGAGGAGGGCCTGAATCTCACCGTTGTCTGTCGCCGCCTCGCCAAGGAACACCGTTCCAAGACGCATACGGTAAACGTTCACATCAACGCGGCTCCCAATCTGGGATTTTTCGGAACCAAAAGACTGGGTGTAGGTCAGCTCGTGACGGAACAGCAGGTCGCTCAAGTAGTTCCTCATAGCCGGCAGAGTGTTGGGCTTACTCTTGGCCATCTCACGCTGGGCCTTGTTCAGGGTAAGCATGCGCTCCCCCATGCCCACAGGGTAATCTCCGGCAACATCATCCAGGGACTTATCGATGGAAAGACGCACCTGGGTATTGAAGGCCTCGAAAGCATCTTCTTCGGCCTTGGCGCCGTCTTCGGCTTCGGTGGTAAGGTCCTTGCTGGTCTGGACTTCTTCGCTTACGCGGCCCAGATCCGTCGAAAGCTTTGAATACCGGCCGTCCAATTCACGGGTTTCCACCTGATGTTCCTCGGTGAGCTGGGATTCGGCGTAACGCTTGCTCCAGTGGGCCGCCTCCAACTTTTCGAGGGAGTCGGCCTTCTGCAAACGGATGCGGGAAAGGCTTTCGATTTCGCGCTGGAGGTTCTGGATTTCAACCTGCTTTAGGGAATCCTGAATGCGGGCCTGTTCCTCGGCGTCCTTCTTCTTTGCACCCCAGGAGGCTCCCGTGGCCAAAAGCACAGCCGTTACAAACATTACGATGTTAGCTGAATATCTCATCTTTCGCCTCCTACCACAGACAAGGTTACAGGCATGGCGATAATCTGAGGCGGTTTCTTGGCGAGCTTCACATCGATAGCGTAGCGGATAATTTCACGTTCCCACAATTCAAGGTTCTCGTTCCATTCGTAGGTGATCTTACCCTTCTGGGCGGTGCGTATCAGGTTCCCGTATATGGTGCCGTTTTCATCGCTATAGACCATCCACTGGTTCCCGATTCTCAAAATCTGGGCGTTGATCAGTTCACCGTTCTTGCGGGTAAGAGGCGCATTCACAATGGCCACCTCGTCACCAAACTTGATTTCTTGCTGGATAACGGCCTTCAGGCGCGAGAAACTTTCTTCTTCGGTAGCACTTCCACTTTCAATGTCACGAGCGAGGGAGCGGACTCGTTCCAGCCTGGCATCCCGTTCCCAAGGCACCGTCTGGGCCACCTGACGTTCCAGCTGCTTGCATATGGAAAGCATAGCCGAATGTAAAGCCTTGCGCTTGGCGGCCACGTTGTCGTTACGGTTCTTAGCACGGGCCTGTTTCTGACGTTCTTCCTGCAACTGAGCGGCCACACCGCGAATCTTTATGTTTAGGCTGTCGATTTCGGCGCGGCGGCGTTCCGAATCGGCGCTGTAGCGGCTCTGCAGAGTCTTGTAGCGAGCATCGTCTGCCTTGAGCAGGGAATCCGTCACCGCAATCTGGCGTGTCAACTTCTGGATTTCGGAATTCAGCTTTTCCTTTTCCTGCTTCAGGTCCCGAATTTCCGAATCATAATCGGCAAGAGCAAAACCCGAAAACAGCAATATCAAAAGCGCTATCGGTAAAAATTTCATCCTTTTCATAGCCTTTAAACACCCAAATCCACGAAAAATGTCACTCAACACACGTTTTTTCATTTATAACACTCATTTTTTACACCAGAAAGCGCAATAGGCCTGCGTCCGGGCCGCAAAACGCTCCTTTTTCAGCAAACCAGCCACTTCATCCTTATTGTACCAGGCGGCATCTATTTCTTCACGCTCTGAATCGCTCGGCTGAATTGAGCCACTTGCCGTTCCCACCACAACCACGTTCAGCTCGTTGGCAAAACCGATGGCGGAATAACTTTCCTTCCAGACATCCTCGATCTTCACGAGGGTGAGTCCCGTCTCTTCGCGCAGTTCACGAACAGCGGCCTGTTCCACCGTTTCTCCATCATCGATCAAGCCCGCCGGAAAATTCACTACCTTTTCGCCTACCGCCATGCGGAATTCCTTGCAAAGCAAGATGTGTTCCCTAGATTCATCGTGCATAACCAAAACCACCGCATTGTTCTTGTGGTGACGCAGTTCATCAATGCTTTTGACATTAGGCTCACGGCTAATCATCTCGTAGGTGATGGCCTTGCCACTTTCAGTTTCATAATGAATGTCGTAGCGGGTAATGAACTTTCCGGAATGGATTTTCTCAATACTCTTGAACTTCATGCCATCACACTCCTTGGATGGTCTCGTAGAAAAGACAGTCGTGGTTACACTTGCCCTCGAAGGCTCCATCGCAAATAGTCATTTTGCTCAGCATCTGGGATTCGTCATCGTTGCGGGAAACCCTCTTACGCACATAGCCCACACTTTCAAAGTTGGCCTCTTTGCCCTTCCTGATGGCGGCGCAGGTGTTTATCCACACCACATTGCAATCATCATGGGCGCACAGGTCAAAGGACCTGCGGAAATCGTAGGAACCCGTTGAGAACGAGGGAACGATAATCAAGGTTAGTTTGAAACAACGCATAAGCTGTTCCAAATACTTGGTAGTCAAAAAGTCCTTGCATATAAGGATGGCAAGCCTGCCTATTCCCTGGAAGTGGAAAATGTTGATGACCAGGTTGGCAAAAATACCTTCTAAGCGGCCAGAGCCTTCCCTTTCGGAGCGGAAGGGGTTCTGCTTGCCCTGCTTGCATATCACGTTGCCGAACTTGTCCAAGATGGTAACGCTATTGTGGTTGCTTTCCCAGAAAGAAGGCAGAATAATCAGGGAAGGAATATTTTTCGTCTCCTCTGGAGAAAGGGCCTTCAACTTACCCGAAACATAATCTACCATTTCCGGGTTGCCCAGCATTTCGGGAAACACCACGATGTCGGCACGGTTGTCGGCGGCGGTGGTAATTTTTTTCCAGATGAGTTCATTGCTCTTGCTGAAATCCGATTCCGTATAGCGGATCTTGAAATACTGGATGTTTTCGTGGTCGTAGGGAACGGCCTCAAACTGCTTTTCAAGCCTTAATGGGGTTGCCGCAATCTTCAGCCGCCTGGTTTTGGCAAACTCCGTAAAGAGATTCCGTTTCAAGAAAATATGCTTGTCGATCAACTCTCCCAAGATAGTGTTTTCCATCAGGAGCATGTTGAACAAGAAATTGTCCATGCGGTTGTAACTATGGGACATGCGGTGGGTACGCTCCCACACACAGGAACAGCGGGGCAAAAGCCCTATTCCCGTAGTTTCGCGGTTGCCATTCAGCACCACAGAAAAATCGTCTTCTTCGAACTCCTTGATTTTGGCCACCAGCATGGTTTCCAGGCTTTCATCAAGAATCTGAATCAGGCCTGCAACGCCAAAAAAATCCTTTTCGACTTTTAGCCATTCTGACAATTTCTCAAGCCTGGCAAAAAAATCCTCCGTCAAATCCTGGGGCTCAATCTGGCGGATTTTGTAGCGGGAAGGTCCAAGAGGGGTTTCTTGAAAAAGCTCCCCTACCTCAGCCTGCACGATTGCGGCGGTACGGTCTTTTTCGGCAGGAGATACACAGCTAAACTTGACAAAAAAATCTTCCGTACAAGAGCGGATAACAAAGGAACAGAGGTCTGCTACATTGTCATAGATATTCTGCATAAGCCCCTACCAGAATAGCGTACGGTCTAGTCTTCCAAGAAATACTGTACGTTGGTGACCACACGGACCTTCTTGACAAAGGGTGTGTTTTCGTCACGGTCTTCGATAGAGAATAGCCCCTGGGTGGCCGTCTTGATTTTACCTAGTTTGCTTTTAGAATCCTTGGCGAATTTTTCGGCGGCGGCACGGGCGTCCTTGTTGGCCTCTTCAATCATTTCGGGCTTGATGGCGTTGAGCCCGTTAAAGCTGTAGATCTTGCGGTAACGGAAATCCCCTTCGCTAAAGGCGATTCCCTGTTTCAGCAGTTCACCCTGCTTTTCCATCAGTTCGCGAATCTTGCCCACGTTTGCAGAAGCCACAGTCACCGACATGGTCACCACGTAACGGAAGGGCCGCTGTTCGCTAGTATACAGTTCGCTCTGGGTATCCGTAATGTCCGGGGACGCCTTGGTAATTTCTTCTTGGGCGATTCCGTTATCCTGGAGAAACTTTTCCAAAGCCTGGGTCTTGGCCTGAACTGTCTCGTACAAGGCAGAAAGGTCGTTGCCCGCTTCCTTGAACACGATCGGCCATATCACATAATCGGCCGGCACTTCCCTTTCGGCAAGACCCCGCACAAACACAACGCGGTCACGGTCCTTCACGTGGATCATGGCACAATAGAGGAATGCTCCAAGCCCGAGAATGGCTACAGCCAAAACAACAGCTTCCTTGAGTCTAGATTGCATAGTAGGCCCCCAAAAGATACGGGTTTACTTTATCAAAGGTACAAAAATGAGCGGGTCTACCTGCGTGGCGTTATGATAAAGTACAGCAAAATAGACGATTTTCTACAAATAATCAAAGAGTTTGATTGTTATAATAGAAATTATATGTTTTTCTTTATTAATTCTGAAAAGGGGAGAAGTTGAATCACAATAGTGAAATGCCGCCCTTCTTTGCATTCATCTTTTATCTTTTTTGAATTACAAATGGGAAATAATAATTCTATCTTTGCGTTCAAATTTATCAAAAGGTTTTTTATGCGGTATATTTTACCCCTTACATCATTTGTCCTCGCATACTCTATTGCACTTGCGGGTGATTTTGCAAATGCCAAGAAAAAGTATGTAGATATTCCCAAAGAAAAAGAACCCTGGGAAAATTGGATAGAACCTTATGATGAAACTTTTTTACCATTCACTGTCTGCAGCGAACCGAAATCCTTAAAGGTCGTCGGATTAAAAGAAAAAGTTGATTCATATTGGGATGACGCTGACGGAGCGTGGGAGACAATTACCCAAGATCATGGTTATTGCCTATTCAGCATTATAAAAATAGTGTATAACGTCACTTGTTTAAACAAACTACAATATCAAGGAGAAATGCATCTTTTTTCTGGCGATAAGTGTTTGAAGTCTGGTTGGACCCATGGAAACTTTTCAGCAGAGGAAGATGAATTCTTGGAAAATAAACATGATTGGCAAAGTATGTCCTTGGATAGCTTGAAATCGGACGGTTCCGTTGCCGATTACAAAACTAATTTTAAGACTTGGGAGTATGGAGGAAAATTTGACAAAAATGCATTGATAGAACAATTAAAAGAACAGGTAGTCGCTTATCCAGAATGGAAATACATGGGTATTCCTGGAAAAAAACTTGCAAAACCCATCCTATTTGTGCATGGTTTGGGAGATGACTATAAATCATGGGGGGTAACGTCAACTGTCGATGCCGACTCTCTATGTAAAATTGATGCCGCTTGTACAGATATGTGGCCACCTCTTTGCGAAGAAAAATTTTTCCCAAACACACCAAAGTGGTTGTTGCAAAAAGCAACCTGCACTGATGAATTAAAGAAAAAGTTTGACAATTACAAAGAAGCTCTGTTAAAAACCAACGATGATTTCCAAAAAGGGCTAGTAAAAAAATATAGTTCAGGATCGGCTCCTGATGTTATCATTCGTAACCAGGACATCTATATTACGGACGATAATATCAATAATGATGGATTGTATTTTTTTCAAGCTCCGGGAAAAATAAATGATGAAAAAAGATGGGAAGAGGCTCCGCTAGATTGGAAGAATACAAAAGACCAAAGTACTCAATCTGGGAAATTATATCAAAAATTGATAGAAGTTCTAGACGATTTTTTTGAGGGCACATCAATAAATTGGCGCGAAACTCCAGAGGTAACCATTGATATCGTGGCCCATAGTCAGGGAGGACTTATTGTCCGCGAAATGCTTCGCGGCCTTCGGAAAGAAGGGGCTTCTTCTGGACCTGAAAATCCCGCAAATCACATTGGACGTCTAATTACTGTTGATACGCCCCATTTGGGAGCTGCTACCGCGGCAGAAAACTCTGAATCCGAATCCTTTGCAAAATATCCCGGTTTGGGTAAAATAGTGGGTGATTTAAACAACCCCAAAAATCATGATTTGTTGAATGCCAAAGTTAGCCTTGATTATACATCTGAGTTGACCGATTTGGGTCTTGTTGCTGTAAATCCACTTCTTGGTTGGTTTGCAACTACCGCCATAGTAACGTCTGATTATGAAGTAAATATGAAAGGGCCTTATCTTGGACCCTATACAATGTCTTTAAATGTTGATCCGCTTGGCCCCGGTAGTTTTGATGTTGATTTTATGGAAATAGATACGCTTGCTGACTTACGTGAACAGGCAAACCATACAAGAAGCATTGGAAAGCACCTTTATAGTGAAAGCGTTTTTTTGCAAAATTTGAACTATGGAACGGATGGCGTATCGTATCCGAAGAAACCGGATGGAAACAATCTTGAAATTGTACCGCTGTATTCGGGGAATACTAAAGCCGTTGTTTCCGCGGCCCTAGAATCCATTGCTGAAAATTTGAAGATTACCTGTCCCAAACTGGACGATAACGATTCCAAGGCGGCGTGCGTATCCCTTGAATCGTTTTTGGAATCAAAATCGGGTTATTTTGAGAAGATGGCGTATGGCACTGTTGATATCGATGATATTGGCCTGGATGAGGACTTGCTAGTCATTTTAAATAGTTTGGTAAATGACTGGCTTGCGAATAGCGATTTGATTGTGGAATCAAGTAGTCAAAAGTATGAAAGTGAGAAGTTGGGTATATCCAGCAAACTTATACCGGAACTGAAAACTCCGCGCAAATTTGAATTCCACGATGCTCTTGCGCCATGGGAAACGGTTACTCATCTAGATTTAAAAATGGGAAATATGGCCGCATCAGCCCGCCAAGGTCTGGATATTGCCTGTGCCCTGCATTTATATTGCAATGAATTGCTTGCAGAAAAGGCTGGAATTGAATTGATATATTTAGACGATGGCTCTGTTGGCCTGTCGGGAGATTTTGATTTGTCTCCTTTGTATCTTGCAGTGGGGAAACAGGGGGCACGTGTCTCTGATGGGGCCAACTATCTGGAAGCCGTGTATGAACATGGGGTGGGTTCCTATGTAGATTATACCGATGCAGAAGGGAACTTGCAGCATGATGTTCTATTGCCTCCCGATTTTGCAACCAACCCGCGTCTCCGGAGAAAGGGTTCTGTTATTACGGTCAGCTTTGACAATCAATCCGGCAAGACATTTTCTAAAGACTATTCTATGCCAAAAATGTCATCGCAAACAACCTTCTCCATTATTGTAGACAATGGTGCTACGCTTCCCAAAGTCGTTGTTGGGGAGGGGACCGCCAGCAATCCAGGTTCTCAAGTTGCCCCAATTTCGCCAACTGCCTGGAAAAAGAAGAGAGATGTTTTCATTATGCATCGCGAAGCACGTGGGGATTACGAATCTAATACGTCGAGACCAAGGATACTTGTGGCAAATTCAACTGATAAGGAAATTAAGGGTTTCAAGGTTGCTTATTATTTCACGGCGGATCCCGCAAGACTTCCTATGGTTGAAGTTGATTACCCCCAAATCCCTGTAGCCCTTGAAAATCTTGGTGGAGACCAGTGGCGCTTTGTTTTGGATGCTACCGATTACGTATTGAGGACCAAGTCAGTATTCCCGAGTTTGGATGGGTGGCAGATTCGCTTGCATTATAACGACTGGACTGAATTTGACCATCTTGATGATTGGTCTGCAGATTATAATATTGGGTTTCCCAAAAACAACAAGAAAATTGTCGTTTATGATGTAAGTGGTCGTATTCTGTGGGGACAAGAACCTTCAATGTACAAAAGTGAAGATGATAGCGTGATTGCGTCACCGAAGGGTATCTTGTCTTGGATTGATTCTGCTCCATGGGAAAATAATGTATTTAAGCCCCAAGTCACCATTAAAAATACAGGGGCAATTGCTTTGAAAGATTATCATGCTAAACTCTGGTTCCGTGTACCCGAAGGAAAAAATCTTTATATTCCGGTTGATGATTGGTACACGCCTGTATCCAAGCCTAGCCTAAAAAATATTGGCGAAAATGTTTGGGAGTTGAATATGTATTTTGATACATACATGCTTTACCCGAATGAGTCTGTTGTTGAGGGAAATATCGGTCTTCATCTGACGGATTGGAGTGCTTTTGATAAATTAGTCTGTGGAATAGCTTTGCTTGATTCAGAAGAAAATGTTGTTTTTGGAAAGATTCCCTCCGTGAATGAGTGCAAAACATACACTTTGCCCAGTCTCTTGAATGTCCAATATGTAAGGAGAGACTAATATGAAAAGATTTTGCATCCTCTTTTTTGCGCTTTTTCTATTCGCTTGTTCCGATAATCCCACAGAGACGGATGACTTTGAGGAGTATCATAAATATAATGACCGTCCGGATTTTGGCTGGCGCAAGGGGGACTTTGTTCCCGTTCTGGACGATTCCAAGTCGTTTGGAGGTTTGGAATCTATTTATCATGTCGGTGACAGGATTGTCCTGGTCGATAACTACTGGTCTAGTAATGAGTATACATCTCCAGGTTCTGTCACCTATACCCCTAGGGTATTTGCTTCGAAGATTGGCTCCACTCATTGGGACACGCTCTCCAGTTCCGAATGGATTCGATACGTGTATGGCGACTCCACGGGCCTTTATGCTGGAACTCAGCTTAGTGGTAAAGTCCTTAAATACGATTTTGATCGCAGTAGATGGGATGAAATATATGTGATGCCGGTTGACACGACCGGTTATTATAATGTATATGGAATCGCCATTTATAGAGGTCGCCCCATTGTATGCTTTGCCGGATACGAGGACAGCACGGATAGGCGTAGCGAAGTCATTAAACTTGCGTACAAAATGCAAACGGACACTGGCTGGGTGGATATTACATACGATTACGACTCTTCCAAGGAATACCCGATGCAGTTCCATAAGGGTGTGGAACTGAACGGCAAGTTATACACCATCAGTGGCGCACGAGGAATGTGGCGTTATGATGGGAATTGGAAAAGGATGGCAAAAATTCCAATTCCGAGTTGGGCAACTTGGGTTCCTGCTGATGATACAAGCGACATTGCGTTAGACATTGTAGTTCACAAAGGGAAAATATATGTGATTGGTGAAAAATCTGCATCTGATGTATCGGAATATGATGAGACTCTTAATCGTTGGAGCCCTATAGACAGTGTTATTGGTACCAATGACACCCCTTATGGATATTTGACTTACAAAAACGTTCCAAGTAATCGATTTTCCCTGACATCGGATGGAAAACATCTTTTTGTAGCGGGAAGTCTGCCCTGGCCTAGTGTTTACATGGGTGACTATGGAACCCCCTATGGAAATGAAGAAAAGGGCTGGCGAGAGGTTTATGGAAATTTTTGCGCCAATATGATTTGCCTGACTCATGGTTCGTCTTATGGTATGGTTGCAGTAGGGGATACTCTATATGTGGCTAACAAGGAGGCTCTTTTAAAATTCCCTCTAAAAGATTTGGATGAAGTCATTTCGGACCAGGAATCCTATCCGTCGATTGAGTGAAAAATGTTTAATAAGGCTTTGGAGAATTTGGCGTAGTGTTGTTATTAGTGTCTACCAGTTCGCACAAATCGCGGGACAGTATTTCCTGTTGATTGCAAAGTAGCCCGCAAACTTGCTGCTTCCACAAACCATCAAAATTTTCGAGCGTATTTACCTGCGTGGCGTTATGATAAAGTACAGCAAAATAGGCTGTTTTCTACAAATAATCAAAATAGTTTATCATTTCAATGAAATTTATATATTTGGCTTCATGAATTCTAAAGAATAAATTATGGGAGTAAAAGAACATGAAACCTTAACAAAGGGGTCTATCATGAAAACCGCATTCTTCTCATTCGTATTTGCTGTCGCTTGCATTTGCGCAATCGTACTATTCGGCAAGTTTGCCAGCGTCCAAACGGACAACAGCGTACAATTCACCCAGACAGCCAAATTAATACCAGGACCGCTTCTGACGGATAACGCCCCCGTATGGGTTGCCGAAGCCGATGACGACGACGGTTTCGGAAACTGCAGCGCCTGCTGGTTTAGGGTGTAGCAATACCCCTTACCAGTTCTTGCAAATCGCAGGCTTGTCCTGCTTACAGATAACCTCAACCTCCCTCGCCAAGACGGGGGATTTTTGTTCTTCTATGTAGTAGCGGCTCACCAGGGCGCTGCGGCACTGTTCGTAGGTATCTAGTTGCCAGTTGCGGTCGGCACACCACAGCCAGAGATATTCCTTACAGTCGTTCTTGTCGGCGCTTTCCATACATTCCTTCTGGAGCGCAGAACAATCCGCAATCTTGTTGCTCTTGAAGTTGTTGGCCACACAATAACGCTTAAGTCCATCTCCGTACGCTTCCGACTTGTCTTCGGAATTGAGGGTATCGGGCAGGAACACGGACCAGCTAGTGGTATCGAGCATCATGGCCGCCTTGACCTGGGAAGCGTAGCAGGTTTCCATACCGTAATGGGGAACGGAATCAGCGTAGTACTTGTAGGCCGAGGCATTGGCCGACTGTAGGTCGTCCCACTTATCGATACCGGCGCAGAAAACATCCTGGTAAAGCCTACAGGCCTTGGAATCCCAGCCGTCGGAATTGTCGCCGCTCTTGTCGGTGCAGTTTCTGTAAGCCACGTGCCTGAGGGAAACGCCGTCCCCTTCTACAAAGATGTTTACCCGAGTCTTGGCGATGCCTGTAAACACGCCCATGCCGTTTTCGATGTTGGATTCCGGAATAATTCGCGAATCTTCTTGAGAAGCCTTCACCTTGTCTACATAGTCAATGTAAGCGCTATCCGTAGAATAGAAGTCCATATAGAATTCACCCAGAGGTAGCATCATGCCTGTGCCGTAAAGCGTATCTAGCATGTGTATGCCGGCAATGGTGGAGTTTTCGGAATAGCCGCCCTTCACCGTATTTTCTAGAGGGTCGTGTACCGAGATTCCCCGGTAACCCATGGAGTCCTTTTTCGCGAATCCCTTGAACATGTTGTTGAGCGTAGTGTTCAGGGGTTCGTCATCGTCAATGTTATAAGTCAATAGAATCAGCACGCCGCCAATAGACTTGTCGTAATCCAGAGCCACCTTGAAAAATTCCATGTCCATGGGGAATTCCAAGTATTTTACCCGCATGGGCGTGGTGTCGTTTTCGTCTTTGTAGCCCTTGTACTCGCTCCACTTGTAGCTACCGTCTTGCTGAGGCATGTTGACGCCCTTAACCTTAACCGGCTTGGGGACTTTTGCCTCTGCCGTGTAGGTGGTCTTGGCCGAATGCCCTGCGCTGTCCCATTCAAAGTAGGCGTTCATAGTGTACGACTCTCCGGAAATTCCTTCGAGGGTTCCTTCAAAGCAGTTGGGCCTAGCCGATGCGGGAACGAGGGCGAGCGTGGTGTCCACCGTATTGCCCTGATTGTCGAAACGGCCCTTCACCGTGACGCGGGCGCTGTCGTAGAAAGCAAAAGTCGGAGAAGCGGCTTCATCTAGCTCATAGACCTTCGAGAAACAAATGTTGGTGCTGCCCTTGGCCTGTACGTAGCCATAGGTGTAAATGCCAGTGTAGATTTCACGCTCATTTGGGTAGTATTCCCAAGGCCCGTGGAAATCACCGCAGGCGGTGAGGAACAAGCCGGCAACCAAAGCTAATATAACGCAGGAAAGAGATTGCCGCGTCGCTACGCTCCTCGCAATGACGTGCAGCATGGCCCCCTCATGTTTAGAAATAGTACTCATAACTCAGCATAATCGGTAAAAAGGGGAACTGCGTAATAGAGGTCTTTTCTGGCGGGTTCTTGCTGGTATCGTAGAAGGTGTAGAACATGTTCTCGTGGTCGGTCAGGTTGATGATGGTCCAGCTGAAATTCCATTTGTCCTCGCGGCCGATGTCAATCAGCTTCACATCTACCCTAAAATAATCCGTCTGGCGGCCCGCATTGCGGCTACCCGGCAGCACCACGATATCATCTTGATATTGATCGTTTCCGATTTCTTCGCCGAAGTAGTAACCCTTGTATTCGCTGATGGGCATACCCGCCGAATACTTGAGCATTACGGAACTGCGGAAATAACGGCCCTTGACCTTGTGCTTCCAGAGGGCATCTTCGTCACCCTTCCAATTGATGCCTAGGTCCATCTTGACCGCATAAGGCTGGTGCCAGCTGGGGAAATAGGCCTTGGTGCCGTCGTTACTGCGCATAACGCTAATACTTTGGCTCCAGTTAATACCTCCAAACAGCCAACCCTTATCCTTGCGGAGGGAAAGCTCGTAACCAAAGGAATAAGCTTCGGCGGTACCGAAGTAATCCGCAATCACGAACTCATCGGATTCTTCCTCGTCGGTGCTGTCCATCTGGGTCACGAAGGTGTTCAGGTTGTTCTGAGTCTTGTAATAGACGCCCACGGTAGCATCGTAATCATCGAAAATTTCACGCTGGGTGTACTCTATGGCGGCAAGCCACGATGAAGCGGGCTTGATATGCGTGCCCTTGGTGGTGGTGGTGGCCGGGTAGTAGAATTCGTTCAGAGTTTCCTGGTCGGTATAGATGATGGAATTCAGGTATTGCAGGTAATAGCCACCGTATAGTTCAAGAGTCTTGGCACGGTCCAGATTGATGGTCAAAGACGTACGGGGTTCTACGCCGAAATGTTCCGCCGCCGTCTGATAATTAAAGCGAAGGCCATACTGTAGCAACAAATCAGGAGTCAACTTCCAGGCATCTTGCAGGTAACCCACATGATGGAAAGGCTTTTGGATATCTGCAATGGTCATGGTAGAGAGTTTTTCCTGGTAGCGTTCGTAGTAGTATTCCACCTCGTAGCCGAAAGTGATCGTATGGTTATCGATACCGCGATAGTTCAGCCACTGTTTGCCCGCAAAGCTGTAAAGGTACATCTCGATAGACATAAGGTCGCCAATTTTCATGGTCTGGTAAAATTCACTGTAGGCCAAGGTGGCGTTGTAATCCCAATCGCCATTGAAACGATGGTAGAAGTTGATGGGAACAGCCACGTTTCCCCAGTCCATATAGAGCGGGTCAAAACTCAGGCGGTCCTTGCCCACGTAGAAACTGAACTTCATGCGGGTATCGTCGGTGAAATTATAGACGAAGGTTCCCTGCAGGTCGGTAAACTCGTAATCTAGATCCAAATCCAGAAGGCCGATGAACCTACAAAAATCCAGCATGTAGCCGATGTAGGTGGTGCGCCCTGCCACCACCCAGCGTGCAGGGCCCTGATGGCCTTCGGTATGGAGCTGGGCGGCGAAGGTGCTTATCTTGATACTGCTTTTGCTGAACCATTCATCGACGCTGTCTTGCCCGCCGGCACGACCATCCATCTTCAAGACGGAACTCAAGCGGTTGCCGTATTGGGCCGGAAAACCGCTCTTGTAGAACTTCACGTCATCGATACCTTCTACGAGAAATGTGCTGAACAGCCCGAAGAAATGGACCGGAGAATAGACGACGGCATTGTCAAACAGGAACAGGTTCTGGTCCGCGGCGCCGCCTCGAACGTAAATCTTGGAACTGAAATCGGAACTGGCGACCACTCCCGGGAGAGCCTGGATACTCTTGATGACGTCAGCCTCGGCGAGGCTCGGCATGCGCTTGATGGACTTGGCCGACACCACGGACTCGCCGGGGCTGCGCTTGGGGCGGCGCCGCAGCTGCACCACCACCTTCTTGAGTTCAGTGATCTTGGAATTGTCACCCCCAGCAAGAAGCTCATCCACATTGACATCACCGGAGTCGGGGCGTTGCTTACTAGCGTCATTCTCGACCGAAGGGAGGGAATCCAGGGCGGCATCTTTTGCGCTTGTCATTCTGGAGCGACCATCGGGAGCGATAGAATCCACGGCATCTTCCGCAAACGCCTCACCCAAGGTCTGCGAAAAGACGCCTTCTGCACCGACATACTTAAGCTCGTAGCATTTTTCCTTTTCGGCGCCAGCCGTGTCGGAATTGGTGACGCAGATATTCCAGAGGGTGTCTTCGGGGAGAATCACGCTGAAAGGCGTGCCAACGGTGGTCTGGAGCGCCTCGCCGGATTCGAGAATTTCAACGTTGAGCTTTTCGCCCACGGCAAAGGAACTGTCCTGCACCACGCCGTTGAAGACGATTCCCTGGACCTTGGCGGAATCTGCTGTTGCAGAGCCGAGAACGGGCTGCGCGGAACCTGCCGTCCCTTGCGCAAAAGCAAGAGAGGCCGCCAGGGAGGCAATCAAAGCAATTGTACCAATAAAAAATTTCAAACAAATTCCCGCGTTCAGGTAAACTGCACCTTAACAAAAATAGCAAACGGGGGCACCGAAGTATCCCCCGCCAAATCCTAGAACTTTCCGACGGTAATGCCGGCGTAGAATCCGGGCCAGAAGCGGAATTTATCCCCTTCATGACCGAAGTCGTCGTGGTATTCGCTGAGGGGCTTTACCAGAATCTTTTCGCCATAGCCCTGCGCTGCGAGATTGAGGGTGCCACCCACCGAAAGTCCGAAGAAGGGGAACACCTGTGTCGTGTAGCCCAGGCGCAGGCGGTGGTGGAAATTGACGCCGTCATCGGAGCCGTATTCAAAATCAGAATCGTCAAAGTTGAAAGCCACTTTGTCGTGTTCCATCAGGAACATGTATTCCAGGTCAATGTGGCTGCCGTATTTGCCGAACTGGGTTCCAAGACCGAGACCCGCCTCGGAGACGTCGCTAAAGTGCTTGAACTTGGTTCCCTTTTCAATCAGGCGGGCACCTTCAAGAGCGGTGTAGAGGTAGGCCGTTCCCATGTGGAGGGAAACGCCCAGGGCGCCCATCTCGTTCATCGAGGCCGTCGCGCTCCACACGCCGTTACCCACGATGTTGATGAGGCCCACGGGAGTCTTTTCGCAGTGGCCACAAATGTTCAAGATGCCCACCTGGCGGCCGTCGGCACGACCCGCGATGTTCAAGACGCTCACCTGGGCGGTATTGAGCTTGCCCGCCACATTCATAGCGGCTGCCACCTGCACGTCAGATTCCTTGGCCGCGTTCAGGGCGGCAGTCACCTGCACGCCGGATTTCTTGGCGGCGTTCAAAGCAGCGGACACCTGCACGTCAGACTCTCTCGCGATGTTCGCCGCGGCGGTAATCTGGGCATGGGTTTCCTTGGCCACGTTCAGGGCCGCAGAAATCTGGGCCTTGGTTTCACGGGCGTAGTTGATAGCGGGGGCAACCTGCACGCCGTTCAGGGAATCGCGAGCCACGTTCATGGTGGCCGAGACCTGCACTCCCGAAGAATTCTCCTTGGCCACGTTGATCACGGGAGACACCTGGATTCCGTCAAAGGAACCCGCATAGTTCATGACACTCGAAATCTGCGCCCCTTCGTAATGCTCCTTCGCGCCGTTGAACACCGCCGAAAGTTGCAGGCCATGCATTTCCTTGCGGGCGATGTTTGCAAAGATGCTGATTTGCGAACCCAGCATATAGCTGTCGGTACGGGTCACGAACAGGCCCATCTGCAGGCCCTTGCGGGCTTCGCGGTCCTTGTCCACCAAGTTGAAGGTCACCCGGAATTTTCCGTTGTGGTCCAGGGAATCCAAGGAACAGGCGGTAGTATCGCCGGAGGCGCAGTCCCCGCGGCGGGCGATTTCGCCCCGGAGGGTAGTCTTTTCGGCTACGATGGCACTGAACTGTTTTTGCGTCAGCTGGGCACGGTAATTGTCCTGCAGGGTGACGCTCGCCTCCTTATATTCGGCGGGCCTTTCCAGACGCACGCTGTACTTACCGGCGGCAAGCCCCAGGTTGATGGGTCGACCCGCCTTCTTGTAAAGTTCCGCCACCAGCTCGCCCCGTTCGTCACGAATGAACAGACGGCCCTCTACGTCTTCGCCGATGTCAAGACCAGCGTTCATGCTGCGCAAATCCGTCATCACCACGTCGCCAGTTCCGGCCAGGTTCATGTCCCGGCTGGGGTGCTGGGCGCCACCCATGGTGGCTTCCGTTTTCTGGAGTGTTTCATTGAAAGCAAACTGGTAAGCTTCGGAAAGGGTCACCTTGCCATCGCCGCTGATATCGCCAGCCCCGCGTAGGCCGCTCACCAGGGAATGGGTAAAGAAGGAACCCTTCAGCCTGTCGCTTTCCTGGCTGGATTCATCTTGCGTGCTGCTGGTAATAAAGGCATAGCCCTTCATGTCGGAACTCTTGTCCACCATAAAGGCGGGCACAGCCACGCCACCCTTCGCCCGGGTAATGGCTCCCGAACCGCAAGCGTCAATGACGGCGATCTTTACATCGGCATGGAGGGAATCGATTTTTGTGCGGAGAGCCTTCCAGGCGAAGGTCTCCTTGCCCAAGCGCAGGCCCTTTTCATCGGCGTGACCGCTGTAATAGACCAGCACCTCGTCACGGCCACCGGCCGACTTGTTCTTCGCAATCTTCTTGTCCAGATCATCAATCTTCTGCTGGAAGGTGGCAACGCTGGGTTCCTTCACCTCTACGACGTTTCCGGCCTGCACACCGCCCATTTCCTTCAGCACGTTCACGAAGGAGCGGGCATCGCTTGCGGCATAGCGGAGTGTGGGGCGTCCCTCGCCGCCGTAATTGGCGCTTACGGCCAGCACGTAGCGGTTGATCTGAATCTCCTGTGCAGCAGAAACGTTGGAAGCCGCGGCCAACAAAACAAGGACAACAACTGAAATTATTTGGAGCGACAAGGAAGCATCCATCTTTTTAATCAAATTCATCATCTTACTTGCCCTCCGTCTTGCGAAGCGTGAGGCTTATCGTCTTCACGCCCTCCTGTTTCAGCGAGGCATCGATATCCCCCGCGTTCAACTCGAATTCATTTTTCGAGGTCAAGAAAAAGAACTTCTCGAATTTCGGGGCGTTGTCCAGCTTGTAGGCAAAGGGGAGGGTGGTCATTTTGCCGGGCTCCAGTTCTACGGCGCGGTTCTCATGCCCCATGTGCATGG
>CAMIWK010000016.1 GCA_946402415.1 uncultured Fibrobacter sp. | reverse complement strand
GGCGTTCGTAAAGGCTGTAATAGTCCGCGACAAACTTGTCGATGACCTTGCCCTTGTCGTTCTTGATTTCTACCATCGGGAGCACAAAGCGCTCGCGTTCCAGCTTGCGGAGAATTCGCGCCTCGTCGCCGCCATACTGCTTGCCATAAGCGTCGTAATGGTCTTTCCACACATCCGACATATACTTCAGGAACAGCATCACCAGAATGTAGTCCTTATACTGCGCCGGATCAACCGCTCCGCGGAAGGTATCGCACGCGGCCCAGGCAGCTGCATTGATGGCATCTTGTTTGATTTTTTCGCTTTTCACTTCACTCATAGCGACTCCAGGTATTTTGATATTTCCGTTTCTAAAATTAAGTTCTTTTGCTTGACAATTTCTGCCAAAATCTCATGTTCTTTTCGGCTGAGTTTTACAAGGTCGGCAATAGTCTGCTGAACCCTTAAATTGGGCAATTTGACCGGCATCTGCTCCAAAACAGTCTTGCTGATGAGCGTCATGGCAGAACCCTTGGCGAATTCCTTGAAAAAAGCGGCCCCGTTGGCGCCGTTCATATACCAAACCAGGTATTCGGGCAAAACCCTTTCGCGATTTACGCGGATACGGATCATCGGGGCAACCACAAGCAAATCTTCGCCCAAGGCGGGCACAAGTGCAGAAACAAACGAGCCTCCCCTCGACCTAAACACGATATCACCCGCCACCGCAAGGTGCGAGCCGTTGGGCTTGACGTCTTCTACACGCCGCAGCGCGCCCACATTCAACGAACCATCCGAATCCACATCACGCAAAAAACACGCGAGCGTGCCACTTTCTCCCGGGACACAGGTGTTGCGGAACGGATAACCCACCGAAAGCGAGGCTATTTCGCCCAAATTGACATACTCAGAGCTATTCATGCTCTAAATATAATCAAATGATTTTAGAAAAGCAAGATTTTTTGTAGTATTTTTAATACTAACTATAAATCATAGATAAAAATGCTTATTTTTGCAAGAAAATAGGAGATCCCCGCCTGCGCGGGGATGACAATAAAGGAAGGGGCGTGGATGACAGGGAAGGTGAAGCCGGAGAGACTCCCTTACCCCTTCTCGTACCTTACGTAGGCGAAGCGCTTGCTGTCGGGGGCCCAGGAATTCACATTGATGGTGCCCTGGCCGCCGAACAGTTTGATAATGGTGCGGGGCTCGCTCCAGCCTTTTTTATCGCTGCCGGTCATGAGGCGTATTTCCACATTCTTGTTGGGCACGTGTTCGCCGGGGCGCACGTCCCGCTCGTGGTAGGCGAGCATCACGACTTTCGTGCGGTCGGGCGAAATGTGCGGGAACCATGTATTCCAATGGGCGTCTTGCGTCATCTGCGTCTGTTCGGAGCCGTCGGCCTTCATGCGCCAGGCCTGCATGCGACCGCTGCGAACAGAATTGAACCAGATGTATTCTCCATCGCAGTCGTATTCCGGGCCATCGTTTAGCCCGAATGCGGTTGTAAGCTGCGTCTCGTTACCGCCTGCTGTCGGGATGGTGTAGATGTCGTATTCGCCGTTACGTTCGGCGCAGTAGGCAAGGGTCTTGCCGTCGGGAGTGATTCCGTGCAGATAGCTCGGGGCGAGCGGCGTCACGAGTTCTGGCATACGGCCGTCGAAGAAAATCTTGTAGATGCGGGAAAGTCCGTCTTCTTTAGTGTGGTGACTCACGTACAGGCCTTCGCCATCTGGGGAAAGTACGTGGTCGTTGTTGCAGTTGTCCACGAAGTGGCTCGGCACTTCGGCAATTGCGCCCGATTCGATTTCGTACTTGTAGATGCGTCCTTCGCTGTTGTAGGTGAGGAACTTGCCGTCGGCACTCCAGTTCGGCGCCTCGATCACGCGAGCGAATTCCTTGAGCAGTTTTGATTCGCCGGTTTCGATATCATAAACTTCCAGGAAGGACTTGTCGCCACTGCGGTCCCACACTTCGCCCGGGCTGAGCTCGAAGGGGTAAGAGACACCCCACTGCGTACGGAGCGAGTCCATCTGCGTCATCATCTGCATGGTCTTTGCGTGAGGCATCTCGGGGCATTCCTTGAGGCCTTTTTCTAGGGCAGCCTTGCAGCCTAGAACTTCGTACTCGTAGCAGTTCTCGATGCGGGGCGGCTTTATGGATTCTACCAGATTCCCGGCAACATCGAATCGTTGGATTTCTTCCATGTCGTTCAAGTTCTGTACGCGGATAAAGCCTTCGGTACCGTAGACGACACCCTCGTTCTTGAGCGGGGTCACCATAGATGTCTTAAGGTGAGCGACTTGGCCATTTGCGTACACAAGGTCAATCCAGTCGGTAGCATCGACACCTGTATGGAACTTGACGCATTTGGTCTTTGTCTGCACGATATGATTTGCGATGCCACCGATTTTTTTGTCGGTCAAGAAGATGTCTGCAAAGGTGAGGCTATAAATTCCCAAATCCAATAGTGCGCCACCCGCAAGTTCAGGTTTCTGCAGGCGTTCAATATGAGAAAGCGGCATGGAGAAGTCCGCTTCTACGCTTTCGACCTTGCCAATTTTCCCTGCCAAAATCCAGTCCTTCACCATCTGTACCGCGGGCAAGAACCTAGTCCACATGGCCTCGCACAGGAACACGCCTTTCTCTTTGGCAAGGGCTACCACTTCAGATGCCATCAGGGCGTTAGCGGTAAAGGCCTTTTCTACAAGCAGGTTCCGGCCGTGTTCTAGACAAAGTAAAATGTTGTTGTAGTGTTCGGAATGGGGTGTGGCGATATAGATCAAATCCACATCTGTATCTTTTGCCAGATCCTCGTAACTGCCATAGGCGCGTGCAAATCCATATTCATCAGCGAATTTTTTCGCCTTGTCAATTGAGCGGGACGCCACCGCGTAGCATTCCACGCCCATACCGCGTTTTTCGAGAGTCTTGACGGCAGCCGCCATCTTGGTGGCGATATGGCCACAGCCGAGAATTGCAAACTTGAGAACCGGATTGTTCATTTTTTCCTCTTTTAGAGAAAAAGTTAAACATTTTCTGGGCGTTTCGGTATAATAGGGGCCATATAAATGGGCTCGCCTGTAAACAGTTTTTAAATTTCGGCTATGAAATCTATCGAGGTCGTGGCTGGAGTTATTTGTGACGGAGAGCGGCGTTCATCTGATGCCAAGTTCTTTGCCACTCAGCGTGGCTATGGCGACTACAAGGATTTCTGGGAGTTTCCCGGCGGCAAGATGGAGCCCGGCGAAACGCCCGAGCAGGCCCTTGCCCGCGAGCTGAAAGAGGAACTTGCTATCGACGTGAATGTGGGTGATTTCATCTGTACGGTGGAATACGATTATCCGGCTTTCCACTTGACTATGCACTGCTTTTACTGCACCCTTGCAGAGGGGTGCGCGCCCACCTTGCTCGAGCACGAGGCGGCCCGTTGGCTTACCCGTGGGGAACTCCATTCGGTAAACTGGTTGCCCGCCGATGTACAAATAGTGAAACTTTTAGAAGAAATTTCATAAGAAATAAAGTATATTACGGATAGGTATGCTCTATATCCATCAATATCCTGACTGGACCCACTTTCGGTTCGATGCGCGGAAGGTCCTGAACGCTCTTGGCGAGGCCCGCTTGCAAGAGGGCAAGCTTATTGGCGCCATGGAAACCTGCGGTTTTCAGGATTTGGAGCAGGAACTTTTAATTAGGGACATCCAGTCGAATTCCGCCCTTGACGGGTATAGTCTCAAGGAAGATTTTGTCAAGGAGCAGGTTGACCTTGTGCAGGGCGGTGCAGCCCAGTCGGCAGACCCTATGGTGCGTATCTACCTGGGGGCCATCACGAAGGCTTTTAACCCTGTGACGGCGGAGCGCCTGTTCGCCTGGCATGCCGCCATGGGCCAGAACAAGGTGGCCAGCTTTAGGCAGGGCCCGAGTGTCGTGACGTACGGGCAAGGCGATTCCAGGCTGGATTTCGACGGTCCCAACCCGGAGCGCTTGGAACAAGAGGTGGAGCGTTATATCCAGTGGATGGAAACGTCTACCATGGATGGCGTCATCAAGGCGGCGGTGGCCCACTTCTGGTTCATTACCCTTAGGCCCTTCGCCGATGCCAACGGTCGACTCGCGAGGCTCCTTACCATCGTGGCCCTTGCCCGCAGTGAGCAGACCACCCGTTGTCAGTTCTCCCTGAACCAGGCCTTCTTGGACCGGAAAGAGGAATATTTCAAGATTCTCAATGAGACTCAGCGGAGCAATGGCGACCTGACGGAATGGATTCTCTGGTTTATCGGGACCATGCAGCAGGCTATGTCTAGTACGCGGGAGCGGATCCTCAAGGAACAGCGCAAGACCGCCTTCTACAATCGCCATGCAGGGGAGGCCTTTGATGAGAAGGACCAGAAGCTCTTTACCGCCCTGTTTACGGGCAAGCTTTCTGAAAGCTTCACCGCCAAGGATTTGGCATCCGTCATCGATCAGAGTCACGATACGGCGCTACGTACCATACAGCGGCTTATCGCCAAGGGTATACTGAAGGCCGATGAGAAGGGTGGCCGTAGTCAGCGCTACTCCATGGTATAAAAAAAACGGGCTTGCGCCCGCTTTTTTTGTCGTGATTGCGGTTATGCGAATCAGCCTTCTTCCAGGGCTTCCTTGAATTCATCTACGGTGGCGATGTATTCGTCGATCTTGTCGGGCTTGGAATCCAGGTGGGCAAGAATCTTGTCCAGGTGTTCCTTGCCGAACACGGCCTTCAGCTGGCGGCTGGCGTGGCCCTTGTAGCCCCATTCCTTCAGGATTTCGTCGGTGACTACAAAGGAGTCGTCCAGGGAAACGAAACGCATGGGACCATAGACGGCCCAGTTGTGTTCCATCTGCATGCATTCCGGTTCCTGCATTTCGGGGTTGGCCATATAGCGCTGGATGTGGCGGGTACGCACGTCCTTGACCTTGTCGATGCGCATGTAACCCATGATCAGGTACTTGTTGCGCATTTCGGAATCGCTAAGACCTTCGTAACGGGTACCGAACAGAATGTAGCGGCTCTTGGCACGAACAATGGCATTGACGTTTTTCACATTGTAGCAGCTCATGAGGCCGTAGGTGCTAGTTTCGTAGTTGGGCTCGTAGAGGAACCCCTTTTCGTTCTCATTCAGCTGGTCGCGGACAGGCATTTCGGACTGGTGGCTGGTTTCCACATAGAGCAGGCTGCCAGCAGCATTACCGCGGTAGTCCTGCCAACCTTCAAGATTGATTTGTGTCTTAGGCATTTTTCAACCCCTAGAAAAGTGATACATAATAAAATAACTAGCGGACCTAAAAAGGTTCGTCATTTACGATGCCAAGATACAAAATTCAGTGTCAGAGGGTCAGGGATTCTGCGGAAATATTGTTCATTCCGAACAGAAAAGCCCCTTTTTCGAAGAATTTCGCGGTATCCGTGGTCAAGAAGGCGGTCTTTTTGGACTTGGTGAGTCGGGCGTCCATCTCGGGGTGGCGGTTCAGGTAGTCCACCGTCTTGTTGGCCACGATCTGGCCCTGGATGACCAGCCGTACATGGGGCGGCAGCGCCGCACGGATTTCACTTTCCAGCAGGGGGTAATGGGTGCAGGCCAAGAGGACCGTGTCGATTTCGGGGTCCTTCTGGAGTAGGGCATCTACCTCTTTCTTTACGAAGAAGCGGGAACCCTCGGTGCCCATTTCGCCGTTTTCTACCAGCGGGACCCACATGGGGCAGGCGTGCTGGGTCACCTTCAGCTCCGGAAAGAAATGGCTGATTTCTATCTGGTAGCTGTTGGAAGAGACGGTGCCTGCGGTGGCGAAGATGCCGATATGCCCCGTGTGGCTGAACTTGCCGATTTCTTCGGTGGTGGGCCTGATGATACCCAGTACCCTCCGGTCGGGAAACTCTACAGGCAGAACCTGCTGCTGGATACTCCGGAGCGCCCGTGCCGATGCGGTGTTGCAGGCGAGGATTACCATAGGGCAGCCTCGGCTGAAAAGCTCACGCACGCACTGGAGGGTGTAGCGGAAGATGGTCTCGAAACTCCTGGAACCGTAGGGCGCCCGGGCGTTGTCGCCCAGGTACAAGAAGTCGTAGTCGGGAAGCGCCGCCTGCAGGTCCCGCAAGATGGTGAGCCCGCCAAATCCAGAATCGAAAACGCCTATCACAGGGCGGCCTCCATACGTGAACGTACCAGGGGCATCAGTTCTTTTCTCGGGTCGTTGTTGCCTTGGCGCTTCTCGATTTCGCCGGCGTCGATGGGGTCTAGAATCTGGACCGTCACTTTGCAGCGCCCGATGCTCTTGCGCCTCTCCCAGACGGAGGAGGTGCCGTGGATGACTACGGGGAGCACGATGGCGTGTGCCTCTAGGGCAAGCCTGAAGCCACCGCTCTTGAAGGGTGAAAGGGCGTCGCTTTTTCCGCGGGTGCCTTCGGGGAAAAGGCATAGCCTTGGAATGCGGCCGGATTCTACGGCCTCACGAATCAGGGCGCCGCCACCGCCTTTCTTGCGGTTGATAAAGATGCAACCGATCTTGTGCATCCAGAAATTCAGGAAGGGGATAAACCGGAGGGACTCCTTGGCGATAAACCCTACGATGCGCTCGACGGATAGGAACATCACGGGAATGTCGGCGTAGGAGTTGTGGTTACCCATAACAAATACAGGGCGGTTCCAGTCCACCTTGGCAAGCGTCGCCTGGTCCTTGATTTCAAGGTCTACCCGCAGCACGTTCATGCAGAACCGGGAGAACCTCTGGATTTTTCCTTCGAACCAGGTATTGAAATTCTTTCCGCAGGCGGCCAAGATAAAGGGCAGTGCCAGAATATGGGCGAGCATGTAGGAGAGCACTACAATCACCACGTATATTCTAAACAAAATAACTGGCATAGTCCATCTGGGTTGCGGTGGTTTGCGGGGCAGGAAACGGGAGGGCTTCAGTTTCAGCAGTTTCCCTTTCCAGTACCTCTGTTTGCAATATAGCAAAACAAGGAACGATTCGGCACGGGTAACTCCTACGTAGTATAGACGTCTTTCTTCTTCCATCTGGGCCTTGCGCTGTTTGCGGCTGCCTTCGCACTTGCCCGGCGTGAACCCCTCGGCAAGGCCTGCGTAAAAGACTACGGCGTATTGGAGCCCTTTGGAGGCGTGGACCGTCTCCACGTGTATACCGTCTTCTTGTACCTGGTCCCCTGCAAGGTGGTCGCCGGCGATGGGCAACTCTCCTTCGCGAAGGGCCTCCTCGAAGTATCGTCGCTGGCGATTGTACCGCACCAGTATGGCGAAGTTTTTCCAGAGTAGGCCGTATTCCTGGCGTAGGGAGAGGATGGCCTCCTTTATCTTCTCTACCTCTTCGATGGGGTTGTCGGAAATCCAGACTTCGGGCCTGCGGTTCTCGGTGAAAATCCTGTTGCCGCCGGAGCCTTTGGGGTTGCCGGCCCGGAGTACCTTGCGTAGCGCTACGGGCTTGTTTACGAAGATGTCATTTGCCAGATGTAACACGTTCGGTACGGAGCGGTAGTTCCATTCCAGTCGGATAAGGGTACTGTCTTTGAAGTCCGCCTGGAATCGCCTGATGTTCCCGATGTCGGCGCCGCGGAAACCGTAGATGGCCTGGTCATCGTCGCCCACCACGAACAGGTCGTTTCTGTTTCCGAGGATATTTTTTACCAGTCTGTATTGAGAGGGGTTGATATCCTGGTATTCATCCACCAGGATTTCATCCCAAAGGGTTTGGAAATATTCTCTTGCCTTATCGTTGGTTTCCAGCAGGTAGATAGCCAGGTAGATTAGGTCTTCGAATACCACGTTCCCGGACAGAACAACGTTCTTTCGTAGAGGCTGTATCTTTTTCTTGAACGTGTTCGGCAGGTCTTCCGAGAAGAGCTCTTCCCGGTTCAGCTTAGTGGCTGGGATTTTCAGCCGTATCAGTTCACGCATAAATTCTCGGCTGTCCGTTTCCTTGGGAGTGGGAATCCTGTTGAACCCAAGAATCTCGTAGGCGAAGCGGTGGCCTATCTTTTGCTTGAGCATGAACAGGGCCAGGGAATGGAATGTGCAGAGCCTGACTCCCGCCTTGGGGAACAGCGCCTCCACACGCTCACGCATTTCGGCGGCGGCTTTGGCTGTGAAGGTGAGGGAAAGAATTTTTTCGGGTTGGACTCCGCTCATGATGCGGTACTGGATTCGCTTTGTCAGAACAGAAGTTTTACCCGAGCCCGCTCCTGCAAGAATCAGGAGTGCCCCGTTTTGTTTGTGGTCGTGCAGTACGGCCCTGCGCTGGTCGCCGTTTAGACCTTTCAAGATGCCCTCGGCATCCATAAGTTACCATGTGGAATGCGGCGCCCCAAATATTGCGCCTGCGGGATATGGAAAAGGGACTAGGAATTTTCCTTGTCCGAAACATTCGGGCGGCCGCCAAGCAAGAAGGCGAAACCGCCGAACAGACTCAATACCAAACTTACAAAATAGGCCAGTAGCTGGATAACCACCGATTCGAGATTCTGGACTCCGGCCCGGGCAAACAGGGATTGGGCCAATAGTTCTCTCGGGCCGAATCCGCCAATCGAAATGGGCAGCGCGCTCACGATAGCTACCAGCGGGATATAGTAGAAATACCAGGAGATAGAAAGATCTACGCCGATGGCGATGCCGCAGAAGTAGTGCACCAGTATGCGCAGGGACTGCGTCACCGCCGAAAGGCCGCTGATGGATACCCAGAGTCTCAGCGAACGGAACTGCTGGAAACGTTCGAACATGTGGACCAGCCTGCCGTTGATTTTGGCAGGAAAAATCTTGACCATCAGCGAACACAACAGCTTGCCCAGCCTACGGCTGAACAGCGAGGCAAACAAAGCGCAGAACCCAAGGAAAATCCAGACCGAAGGCCACATAAATGCTCGCTGGGCTTCATCGTGCATAAAGAACAGAAGCCCCACGGCCAGGGCGAACAGCGTGATGAAGAAAAGCCCAAAGAGTCTGTCAAAGAATGTTGCGGTAAGGCCCGCTCCTACGGAGTCCTGGCCACCCTGCATACGGATGTCATAAATCTTCTTAGCATCGCCGCCCACATTTCCGGGCATGAAGTTGTTGAAGAACAGCCCCACGTAATAAAGCTTGAGCAGGTGCCCATACTTGAGCTTCACGTTCTGCTTTTCTAGCAGGAGTTTCCACTGCAGGCATGCGGTGAAGTTGGATACGGCAAGGCAGAGGACAGCTGCCAGCAGGGGCCATATGCTGTTGACGGTGAAAATCCGGTAAAGGTCATCTACGCTCCACTCCGGATCCATCACGATGTTCCTGCAGACAAAGTAAGCAGGAACGATGGTCACCACCAGCTTCAGCAAGAAAATTAGGGAAGACTTCAGGCGGCTATTCATCTTGTTCCCCTTCCGCTACGCGGTGGCGGATGACCGTATCTTGCAGCAGGTCGAATGTCAGTTCGGCAGCGGTATCCCACCGGAACTCATCGGCGTATATGCGGGCCTCGCCTGCCAGGCGCGAGCGTAGTTCATCGTCACTGTAAAGCCTGTCCATTTCGGCGGCGCAGGTATGGGCGTCACCTACGGGGAACAAGAGTCCGGTCTCGCCGTTCTTGACGCTATCCCGCAGTCCAGGAACATCACTTGCGATGGTGGTGATTCCAAACTTAGCCGCTTCTACGACGGTAAGGCCCCAGCCTTCCTTGAAGCTGGTCTGCAGGAGGGTGATGGCGTGGCGTAGTAGCTGCTCTTTCTTTTCGGAATGAACAAAGCCCAGAAGTTTCACGCGATTTTCAAGCCCGCGCTGCCTGAGCCATGCGGGAATCTTTTTCAGTAGTGGACCGTCTCCTGCCACCAGGAGCTTGATGTCCGGGTGCTTCTGGGCAAATTCCTCGAAGGCTTGCAATGCGGTCCAGATGCCCTTGTAGCGGTGGACACGTGAAAGCCAGAGGAAGTACGGCATGCCTTCCGCTTCGGCAGGGGCGTCTTTCGTGGAGGAGTCTTCTGATGTTGCGGTTGGTGCCGTCGCCTTGTCATCGGCGCCGTTGTAGATTACAGAGATTCTGTCTTCGGCTATTCCGATTTCGGTAAGCTCGTGCTTGGTGCTTGGGCTTACCACCACGAAGGGCTGCTTGCGGTAGAACCAGGGGATGACCCGCTCGAAGGCCCACACCATAGACGCTATGGGGAAAGCCGTCTCGTGGAAAATGGAGGCGCGCCACAGGTGGTGCATCTGCACCACGACGGGCTTCTTGGTCCAGAAAGGTGTGAACAGCGGAAGCTTGTTCAAGTCTTCTACCACTACGTCGAAATTGAATTCCCGGTCAAGCTTTTTGATATTTGTTGCGACGGTGAGCTGGAAAAACAGATCGCCGCCCTTGCGGACAACCTCGATGCCGTCTACATTTTCGCGAGGCTTGCAGCCAGGGAACGCCGTGGTAAAAAGCACGACCTTGTGGCCTGCCTTTACCAGTTGCGAAAAGATGCAGTGCAGGTGCTTTTCGGCTCCCCCTGCGGCAGGGTGCATCTGGTCGCGATAATTGACAACGAGGATGTTCATCGGTTAGGGCTTTTTGCCCAGGACTCCAATGCACAGCTGCGTGTAGTGCATAATTGAATTGTTCTCGAGAGAATCCAGGAGCTTGTCCTTGATTTTCTGGTAGGCTGTTCCGTTCAACGGATACTTCGGGAGTTCGATGCCCACCTTGAATCCGACTTCACGGAGAATGCGGTAATAAAGGTTCGGGCGCATCCAGTCGCCGTACTCGTAGACGCACTCGAAACCGGCATCGGTCATGAGCTTCTTGAGCTCTGGCATGGTGAACTGCTTTTCCCAACCGGCGAACCACTTGTCCATGGCAATCAGGATATGCTTGATGATGGTGTAGGGGTGTACCGTCTGGGGCACGTCGCAGAGGCAGTGCCCGCCGTGCTTCAAGATGCGGAAGTTTTCTTTGATCAGCGGGAGCGAATCCTTGAAATGCTCGGCAAGTCCCTGGTGGAAAACCAGGTCGAAGGTGTTGTCGGGGAAGGGCGCCTTGAAGGCGTCGCCGCGAACCAGTTTCAAGTTACTATAAAGGTTGTCTTTTGCGCGGAGGGCGTCCACAATTTTCAGGCTGTTTTCGGCGAAGTCTAGCACATAGACGTCGGCGCCCAGGCGGGCGAGCTCGGCGCTGTCACGGCCGGTGCCGGCGCCAACTTCCAGCACCTTGAGTCCTTCGAGCTTAAAATTCTTCTTGATGGTATTCAGCACCGACGGAGACGAAGGATACACCTTGTCCATATCGTTTTTCTGTTTCCAAAAACGATTCCATACGGACTGGTCTGGTTCTTTCACTGTCATAGCCCGCAAAATATACGAAATTGTATCTTGTGGAGTATCAACGAATTACGATAAACGGGGCCTTCGAGGGGTGTTTTTACTCAATTTTGTAATAAAAGTATGACAATGTTTGAAATTTATGACAATAATTTGTATATTTGGCTTGAATTTAAGGGCTATAAGGGGCGTTTTTTGCCAAGTTGTAAAATTTTGTTCTTTTGGCATACAAGTTGCTCAAAAAAAGCGATATTTAGAGAGACAAGGTTATACAAATGCATATTGATTCAACAGATACAACCCTAAAAAGATACCTCGAAGACATCAGACGCACAGCCCCCCTCTCTCGCGAAGAAGAACAGATTCTTTTCCAGAAAGCGAAGGAAGGCGACAAGATTGCTAGAAAGAAATTGATTTCTGCCAATATGCGTTTCGTTTTGAAAGTGGCCATCCAGTACCGTGGCTGCCCCATCCCGCTGCCGGACCTGGTGAGCGAGGGTGCTATGGGCCTGGTGCGTGCCATTGAGTCTTTTGAACATACCCGCGGCCTCAAGTTCATCAGTTATGGCGTGTGGTGGATCAAGGCCTACATTACCCGTGCCATTAACGAGCAGGGTAACCTGATTCGCTTGCCGGCCAACCAGCACCTGCGTGTGCGTAAGGCCCTTCACGAACAGTCCCGCGGTAAAGAGATTAACGAAGAGATCCGCGAGCTTATCCAGATTGGCCAGCGCGGTGTTTCTTTCGATAGCCCCCTGAAGGCGGATTCCAAGGCTACCTACGCCGAGGTGCTTCCGGACAATGGAGCCTCCAATCCTGAGGCCGATTCCGAAATCCAGAGCGTGGAAAGTCTTGCCCGCGACTTAATGGAACAGCTCCCGGAGCGCGAAGCCAAGGTGATTACCGGCATTTTCGGTATCAACCAGGAAGCTCCCCAGACCCTTCGCGAAGTGGGCGAATCCATGAACATTTCCCATGAGCGTGTCCGTCAGTTGCGTGACCAGGCGCTCCGCCGTATCCGCAAGTACAACAGCAAGGAATTCCTGCAAGAAAAGAAGGACGCCTTCCTCGCTGCCATAAACAAGTAACGATTATTCATTACCTCCTTGGAGACCCGTCCGTTTGGGCGGGTCTTTTTTGACCGCTCGGGCTAGAATAGGGAAAACAGGTACAGGGCTGGCCCTCGCTCCCACCTAAAGGTGGCCATGTACACTAAGCACTAAAGTGCTAAGTGTCCAAAGCTCGCCTGCAGCGACTCGTCAGTACGAGTCGCCTACGGCTCACCTTTTTGACCGCTCGGGCTAGAATCAAGACAACAAGTACAGGGCAGGCTTTCGCTCCCACCTAAAGGTGGCCATGTACACTAAGCACTAAAGTGCTAAGTGTCCAAAGCTCGCCTGCAGCGACTCGTCAATACGGGTCACCTGCGGCTCACCTTTTTGTATATTCTAGAAGTATGGAAAGTGATTCTTTGAATATGGATTCCGCCCCTGCGGATAGCGCAGTTGCGGAAGTCGCTATGCCTACCCCCGAGCAGCTGGGCATATCTATAACGTCGGGGCCCGAGGGGGGCTTGCCTGCGGTTACCGTGGGTGACACCTTCGAGTTTCCGGTGACAGTGAGCTGGAGCGTGCAGGGGAGTGCGCTTTTGGTGGTGCCCACGGGGTCTGCCAACGCGAAGGGGCTTACCCAGGTAGGCGTTTCTCAGGAGTCTGCCCGCTCTGTGAAGGACGGCGCCGAAATTGCCTCTATCACCTTTACCTACAAGATTGTGGCTGAAGATACGGGTAGCCTGAATGTTCCGGCCCTTAAGTTCGAGATTCCTACGCAGGTGGGTCGCCCGCTGGACCTGCGCAGTGAAAGCGTAGCTGTGCGTGTGAATGAACCGTTCAATCCGCTGCCCATTGTGGTGGGAGTCGTGGTGGCCCTTTGCGTTTTGTTTGCAGGACTCTGGCGCGCAAAGCGCCGTGCCGCTGCAAAGGCCGCCGTTGCACAAAAGAATGCCGCGCAGGAAGCTCTTCGGGAGCAGATGATGGTCTTAAAACAGCGGGTGAATACGGCAGACAGTCGGGAATGGCTTTTGGAACTGGAGAACGTATGTAAGGGCTATGTGGCACGGCGTCTCGGTATTGCCGATGGCGCGCTAGACGCTTCCGCCGCCTCCACTGTGAACCTTGACGCCCTGGTAAAGGACGGACAGCTGGAAGGTTGGGAGGCTCTGGTGCAGGAATTTGCCCACGCCCGCTACGGCGGCGGCAAGCGGGACGGCTTTGAGAACAAGGAAACCTGGAAGGCGGCTATGCGCCTTATGGGTGTAGAAGAGGAATAACTTTTCAAATATTATATTTATTTCGTATGTCGAATCGAATATGGCAGATGTTTCTCGTGTTGCTCCTGTTGGGGCTTTCCGCTTGCGTCGAAGATGACGTTAAGCGTGGAAACGAGGCGTTTTTCATAGGAGATTACGACAGGGCCATTGCCAATTTCTCAAAGGCTCTTGACCAGGAACCTGCTCATAGGGATGCCCGCTACGGCCTTGCCCTTTCTTATTTCTCGGTGGCTGAAGAAGGTGAAAGGCTCCACGTGCCTACTTTTGATTTGTGGAAACGCGCTGCCGATGAATTCCGGATTCTCTCTAAGATAGATAGCGGCCGTCAGGTCGATGCCAACCATTCTACATGCTTGTTTTATCTCGCCCGCGCCACGATGGTAAAAGGTGAGAACGCCATGCCCTTGCTGGACCGTTCTATCAAGCTGGACAGCGCCAATTATTTCAGCATGAACCTGAAGGCACTGATTCTTGCAAAGAGCGGTATTCCTGAAGATGTGGAAATGGCTAAGCAGATATTTATCCACATCCTCACCAGTGAACCGATGTTTGTGTCGGCATACGTGAATTTGGGAAACCTTTATTGGGATGAGGGCGATATTGAGTCTGCGTGGGACACCTGGTCTATGGGCCTTATCAAGTCGCCCGACAATTCCGCTCTGATTCGTTGGACAAAGATTGCCGAGGATTCGCTTAAATCCAGAGTGCTGTCAGGTGAGCTATGAGTGAAAGCGAGCTGTTGCACAGTGGAGGCGAAGCCGATATCTACGTGGTGTCGGAGAAGGGTCGCCCTTGCATATTGAAATGGTACAAGGCTAAAAACGCCTTTGATACCGAAGCAATAAGAAAGATTGCCGCTCTTGAAGAAGTCGGCGTATACAGGGTTCGCGAATTTGGAGAAAGGGAGGGTCGCTCCTTCGTTGAGTACGACTACCTTCCGGGCGTGTCGTGTTCTGAATTGAAGCTGCCCGTTGTTGTGGCGCTGTACGTGATGCGGAAGCTTGTCAAGACTCTCGAGGCTTTGAAGGCGCACCAGCTGTTCCATGGGGATTTGAATCCAGGGAATATCATATTGACATTTGCCGATGGCGCATTGCAGCCGGTTCTGATTGACTTTGGCATTGTGGGGCCGGGCGCCTTGGCGTATGCCGCCCCGGAGCGGTTCCAGGGAAAGCCTGCCGATGAAAAGTCGGACATGTACAGTCTCGGGATGCTCCTGTTCCGTATGGTTTTCGGGTCGGAACTTGTGGCTGCAAATGGATACGACGGTTATGCGTCTGCAAGTCTGGACATCGACCGTCGTGATATTTCAGAGGCCCTCTATGCATCGGGCAAGTTTACGGTGCAGGAGATTTCGGCCCTGGCGCCTCTCTGGAAGGCAATGGTGAGGGCCGATGCCGATGCTCGCGCCGAAGACCTGGATGAAGTGGATGAGCTTTTGGAAATAGCCCTGAGCGAGCTTGCCGTAGGTGATGTGTCCGTCCAGAAGGCTGTTCGGGAGTATGCGGAATCTGAAATTGTGGAAAAAACGCGACAAAAAGTTCCAGTGGAATCTAAAAACGCCATTCCTAGCGGAACTGAGCAAAAACAGAAAAAATTTTCTTATTTGAAAGTATCGGTTTTGCTTGGTATAGTTCTTATATTGATTGTATTGGGGCTGGTCTTGCTGAATTCTGGGAAAAAAGGCGTGGATGACGCCGGTGCCTATATCTTGGAAAAATCCAGAAGTCTGGAATCCCCTGATGCCTTTGTGGATACGAACCTTTTGAAGTAGCAGGAAACCTGGAATATGACGGATTCAATGCTTGCGACAGAAAAGATGCTGGATGTGATAGGCACCTTGCTAGATGAGCAGCGTCCGGAATCCCTGCTGTCGAAAATTCTGGAGGTGGCCCAGGATGTGCTGCATGCCGATGCCGCCGTCCTGGATATTGCAGGGGAGAATCCGTTGCACCTGACTTGCCCTGAAAATGTTTCCATTTCCATTTCTGCGGTTCGTTTGGCCAAGTCCGAAAATAAGGCTGTGGTCTGGAACCAGCTGGATGATGATTCTGCGGACCTGTCAAAATCGATTGTGCAGAACCAGCTGACAAGCATCATGGTTTCTCCGTTCCGCACACCCGACAGCGAATCAGGATATTTGTACTTGCAGCGTGCCGCTCGCGAAGATCCCTTTACCGAAGAGGATAGCAAGCTCTTTGATGCCTTTGTTGCGGTTTGTGAAAAATTTGCCTTTGCGGCATACGACCGCCTGCGCGACAAAGAGTCTCTTGACACCTTGAAGAATGTAAAGAAGAAGGGTAGCATTGTCTACTCTAGCCAGGTTATGGATGAGGTGATTGCTTTGGCCGAAAAGCTTGCGCCCCTCCCTATGCCGGTCATTATCCGTGGCGAGACTGGAACTGGCAAGGAAGTGATGGCCCGGTATATTCACGCCCATAGCCCCCGCGCCGACAAGCCCTTTGTTGCAGTGAACTGCGGAGCCATTCCCGAGAATCTGATGGAGTCCCTGTTTTTTGGCCATGCGAAGGGATCTTTCACAGGCGCTATCGACAGCCGTAAGGGCTTTTTCGAAGAGGCGGAGGGGGGCACCATCTTCCTTGATGAGATTGGGGAACTTCCGCTGAATATGCAGGTAAAACTTTTGCGGGTGTTGCAGGAAAAGCACATTACCCGTGTTGGCGAAAGCTACGATATTCCTGTCAACGTCCGGGTCATCAGCGCGACCCATGTGGATTTGGAACAGGCCGTCAAGGAGAATAAATTTAGGGAAGACCTGTATTTCCGAATTCAGGTGATGCCCTTGAATATGCCGCCTCTCCGGGAGCGGGGTCAAGATGTCCTTTTGCTTGCAGAAGATTTCTTGGTGAGGTACGGCGCAGAGTACGGCCGTGGAAAATTCCATATGAGCCGAAACGCCGAAAAGGCGATGCTCAGTTACCACTGGCCGGGCAATGTCCGCGAACTGGAAAACAAAATCCAGAAAGCTTTGGTCCAGGCCACCCGTGGCGTAATACAGCCCAAGGATTTGGGCTTGGATAGCACTCAGTCTATGGCTAAGGAATCTCCCAGAACGCTCAAGGAGGCCCGTGAAGCTGTGGAACGGGAGGTTATCGCTCGGGCTCTGAAAGATAGCGGTGCCAACCTGACGCTGGCCTCGACGATTCTCGGGATTGACCGTAAGGTCTTGCGCGAAGTCATGGAGCGTCTCGGTATTAGGAAAGAGGATTATAAATAAGTGGCATGGATTTTGCAATGAGATGAGTATGATGAAAAGATTATTGATGACAGTTCTGTTTTTTGCGGTAATGGCTTTTGCGGAAGAATCCTCTGTAAGGCCGGAGTCAGCCATTCCCACCCCTGCCGAAGAAGTGGAAATTTCCAAGGAAAATAGGGATTTAGCCGCCAAGGAGAGGGAAGACTGGCAAAGGATGCGTGCAGAACGCAAGCAGGCCAGGGAGCGGATTTTGTCGGAGATGCGGAATAAGTCGGCCGCTGAGAAGCGGGCGATGCGCGAGGAGATGGGTAAAAATCGGGAAAGAAGGCCCCGTCTTGAAGACGCTCCCCCGGAAAATTTCGAGGACGTGCCACCGAAGGATCGTGGCCACAAAGGCAACCCGCCGGAACAGGCAAAACCCCGTGGCCCTAAGTCTAGTGAAGAACGTCCTCGCCGATGATTAGATCGGGCATAATAGCGATTCTACTTTTTGTTTCTCTTGTGGCTGCAGAATCCCAGGAGGACCTTTATTTTCGTGCAATGAAGGCGGAAGAGGCCGGAGATATTTCCCTGGCCATAGAACTGTTTGAAAAGGCCCTGGAAGAACCGGGTCCCTATACTGCGGAGTTGCAAGAAATTGTGGATGATTATCGGGCCGCCCTGAATGAAGATGATGACTCTACAGGCTCCTGGGAATTCCACACCTCCGGCAACGCCGTCTTTTCTGGAATGCACTACAAGCGGAAAGGCGCATCTACTGCAGAAAAGGGTAGGGAGTTGACATCATCCATAAGTGCTTCTGTGGATTACAATTCCAAAAACTGGATTCATTCTCTTGAAGTCAATATGTCGGGAGACTGGTTTATTGACAACGAGGATATGCCTTCCCTGGATACCAGCGCCTGGGAGGCCTCGGCAGGAGTGTCGTACAGCCTAATCGGGAATACCCTTGTCCTTGACGTGGGTGTGGATATGAATGTTTCCGAAGGCTGGGAATGGACTCCTGATTTTTATGTCTGGACAGAAAAGTATGTGGCCCGTGCAGACAGGCATAAGCTGGGCATTGCCTATTGGGCGTACAGAAGTTATGACGGCCCCACATCGGTTGCCCTATACGCCTCATGGCATCGGTATGCCAAATACGGCTGGAGAAGTTCGGTGTATTTGGGCGGCCGGTTTGAGGCAGATTCCATAACCGTTCCTCAGTATTGGCTGAAATGGGCTGGCCCGGCTTTGAAGCCCTCGTTTGCCTATAGGTTCAAAACGGATATTTCCGTAGAGGCCAAGACAAACTGGTTCTATGGATTTGTAGTAGACGGTCCTAATGAGAGTTATGAAAAGGTTCAAAAGATAAACGGTTCCTGGGGAGCTACTATTGCATGGGAGCCCGGAGCCTTTGGGTTGTTTGTCGGGGCGGAGCAGTTCTTCAAGTATTACATTGTTCCATCGGGTTATACGATAGGATATGCAAAAAATAGCCTGCTTTCGGAACTGAAAGCAGGCATTAAGTGGAATCTATAAGTGCTTTGGAAAGGGGCTACTTGTTGTGGCCTTTCCCCTTGTTGGCCTTGCGCTCTTCCTTGGCAGCTTTCTTTTCGGCCTTGCGCTCTTCTTTTTCTGCCTTTTTCTCAGCTTTTTTCTCATCCTTTTGGGCCTTCATTTCGGCCTTGTGAGCATCCTTTTCAGCCTTGCGGGCTTCCTTCTCGGCATTCTTGGCTTCTTTGCGTTCGGCACGGGCGGCGGCGCGTTCTTCTTTCAGGGCCTGCTTTTCGGCTTTGTGTTCTGCAATTTCGGCCTTCTTGGCGTCTTTGCGTTGGAAACGTTCCTTGGCGCGATCGGCCCTGGGGTCTTCCTTGTCGGCCTTGGCAACGTTTTCGGTGGCCTCGTCCTTAACGACTTCTTGGGTGGCAGCCTCTTCCGTGGCAGGAGAAGTTTCTTCCTGGGCGAAAGATGCGGTGGCAAAGATGCCCATCAGGGAAAGTGCCATTATGGGGAACAGTCTGGTTTTCATATTTTACCTCTTTTGAGAATGGATTGACACAGACCTAACTGCAAATAGCGTGCCAGTTTATTCAAAATACCAATAAAATAAACATAAAGGTGAAAAAAGTGTAGTTTCTAGAAAAAGCGTAATGAAGGAAAACGGGAAATTTACACTCATCGGGGTAAAAAGTTCCGAAATTCTGGTAGCGAAAAAACGGTATCTTTTTTTATATTGCGGTAAAAGGGGGATATTACTATGAAAATAAGGATTCTTGCCGTCTTATTTACCGCGTTTTTTGTCTTGAATGCCTGTAGCAGCTCTACATCGGCCGAAACGGATATCAAGGAGTTGGAAAATTCCAGCAATAGCCAGGATGTATCCAGTTCCAGTGCAGGAAAAAAGGCTAATGGCAAGACTGGTAACGACATCGACGTTGCCGATATCATCGAAAGTATATCCCAGGGGAGTTTAAAGCCTGAGCAGCAGAAAGCGCTCAAAGATCTTCAGGAGAAGATTGGCACCTTTTCGGGAGATTCCGCTTTCACCAAGGACTGTGAGGATGGGGAAGTCAAGGTAAGCTCGGTTATGGAGCAGGAAGTGGTATACACCTGCTGGTCGGGTATATGGATGCCTACATCCGGTTTTGACAAGGTGTTGGAGAACATGCCGCAGGAGACGCTGGATATGGTTGCAAATCTTGTTGGAGTCTCTGCAGAAGATTTGATGGAGCTTGTAGAGTTTTTCTCTAATTTGGACCTTGCAGATTCGAAAGTTGATGTAACTTGCGAAGGAAATGTAGAGGATGATTCCTGGAAGTTGTTTGGTAATGGCGCGATTTCAGGGAGCGCCGTCACGTTGGATGGAACAGTCACTTTTAGTGGAGATTCCATGACAACGGTAATCCATGAGGAGATGGATTTAGAATCTGAAAAGGCTTGCACGTTCCTCTTAAGCGCGCCGGATGAAGAAGACGAGGAAGATGAAGAAGAACTCTCCGATGAGGAGAAGGCTACTCGGCTCCATGGAGAAAAAACGGATGAAGATGAACATTGTGACGGCGGCAAGTGGGTCTACTCTGAAACAAGAGTCAAGAAAAATGTGAGTAGCGAAGAGCGCAGTGCCGCCTATGCCGACTTGATAGGTAAGTGCAAGGACTATCGCGACGGGAAAATCACTATTGATGAATTTCTTGAGTGATTCTTGATTCTCGCCCCATTTAGCCTGTAGTAGCGGGGCTCCTTGTTTTGCACGGTACCCGTGCCGTAAACCTGTTGACCGTCTGTTGTGATTTTGCGTATGGCGAGAACAGGGCATATCAGAAATACAATCTGTTTCTAACTAGATGGCTAAAAAAGATGATTTTTAGTTGGCGACCGTCGGAAAGAGGCGAGAACATTTATATTTAGGGTATGATTATACGAAAAAATGCCCTTTTAGGAATGCTTGTCGGTGCCGTTGTTGTCTGCGCCGCCGATTATTCCGAGATGACCCGTAACGCCTTTATGCAGGATTGCACCCGGGAGGCGGGCAAGAAAGAATGCCTTTGCGTGCTGGACAAGATGCAGAACCAGTATAGCGAAAAGGCGTACCTGAACTACTATGCGGGTATGAAAAAAGGCACAGGGGATGCGGATTTTATCTCCTTTATGGTGGGTGCCGCCACGGGCTGCGTTCTTACGAGTGGCGATGGTGGCGAACTTTTTAATACGGCCTCCAATGAAATTTCTGATGAAGAAATCAAGTTGCTTTTCAACACCATAAAGCAGGAAATGCCCAAGAATGGCTTTGTTCAGGATTGTGCCCCCGAGGCGAAGGATGTGATTGGCGACAAGATGGCCCGTGAGGTTTGTGGTTGCGCCTATGACCGGATGGTGGCGGATTATGGTCGTTTTGCAAAGATGGTCAAGGAAGATGGAATGCCGGGTGCCTCTGACACGTGGGGCGTGGATTTTGTGATTGAGTGCGTGCCCGAGAATTTTACTCCAGATGTGGAACAGAATTTGATAAAGTATCTGAATCACGAGGGTATACCCTTGTCTACAAGCCAGTGCCTGCTGGACGTGCTGAAAAAGGAATATACCCTCAGGGCGTTTATAGCGGCCTCTGTCAAGAACAGCGAATCGTTTCAGATGATTCTCATGGGACTTGCTGCCAAGTGCATGGGTGCGGCTTACTAAAGGAATTATGAAAATTATTCGGGTCACTAAGGAATGCGAACGCGCAGGCGCCTATTACGTGCGCATGACTGCGATGATGCGCAAGTACCAGATTCCGCTGGATGCTGAAATTGACTCGCATGATGGCGAGAACTGCCATTACATTCTGGTGCTGGACGGTATTTACCCGGTTGCCACCTGCCGCTGGTTTGAAGTAGGCGATGCTGCTGATGGCGTTGCCGAAATCGGGCGTGTCGTGGTGCTGCCGGAATACCGCGGGCAACATTTAGGCCAGGCCGTTGTCGCCGAAGCCGAGAAGTGGATGCGCGAGGCTGGCGTCAAGGAGGTCTGCATTTCCAGCCGCGTGAATGTGGCGGGCTTCTATGAAAAAATGGGCTACCATTTTAACGAAAACGGCAAGCCTCATCACGATACGTTCCAGTGCGTGTACATGGAAAAGGAATTGTAGCATAGGGGAGAACTATGCCGAGTTCTGAAAAGTTTCGTGATCACGTTTTGCAGCAGTTCAAGGGAGAGCTGCGGGTAACGACGCGTAAGATGATGGGCGAGTACATTCTGTATGCCGATGGGAAAATTTTCGGCGGAATTTATGACGACCGCTTGCTGGTAAAGCCTGTGGCCGCGGCTATGGCGATGCTTCCTGGCGCAAAGAAGCAACTACCTTACGATGGCGCCAAACCCATGCTTCGTGTGACCAACGAGCAGATAGAAGATAGCGGCCTGCTGGTACACCTGCTTGACGCCATGCTGCCGGAATTGCCTGCTCCTGTGAAAGCCAAGAAGAAATAACCGGCATTTTGTCATGCCTTCCCCAAATGTCATTCCGGCCTCCGAGCCGGAATCGCCTTTTTTAGACGTCCATTTGCCTTTTTCCGTGGAATTTTGTATCTTAATTCGCGAAAACAGAAGAGGTTAACTAAATGGATATTCAGGAACTTTCGGAAAAGGTGCGCCAGCAGAGCGCTTTTTGCATGAATTTGCTGCGTGAAGTGGAAGGTACGGTGATTGGCCAGAAGGCTCTGGTCGAAAGCATTTTGACGGGTATTTTGGCCGACGGTCACGTGCTGCTGGAAGGCCTGCCGGGCCTTGCCAAGACGACTGCGGTGAAGGCTTTTGCCGATGCGGTGTCGCTGGATTTCAAGCGCATCCAGTTCACGCCCGACCTGTTGCCGGCCGACTTGCTGGGTACCACGATTTACAACGCGAAGGAAGCGAAGTTCGAGACCCGCAAGGGCCCGCTGTTTACGAACCTGGTGCTCGCCGACGAAATCAACCGTGCTCCCTCGAAGGTGCAGA
>CAMIWK010000015.1 GCA_946402415.1 uncultured Fibrobacter sp. | reverse complement strand
GGGACCGTTTCAACTTCAGCGACATCCTGGACAAGGTGGCCGCCATGGATTCCAGTTCCACCGATGTCGACACCACCGCCACCGATTCTACCGCAATGATCAACGCGGCTGAAATCGCCGAAGGGCTGCCCGTGAGCATATCCGTCAAGAACATCGCTCTCGAGAACGGAAACATCATCTACGAAGACGCCAAGGTGGGCTCCAAGATCCACATCAAGGACTTTGGTGTGGCCATTCCCGCCATCTACCTGAGCAACAAACAGACTGATGTAGGCGTGAGCCTCAAATTTGCCTCCGGTGGCGACCTAAATGTTAAGGTGACTGTCAATGCAGCCACCAACGACTTCAACGTGAACGTGGGCCTCAAGGATTTCGCCCTGGCTGCGGGCAAGCCCTACCTGAACGACTTCGTGAACATCAAAGACTTTGACGGCAAGGTTAGCGCAGATATGGATATCCAGGGCAACCTGAACAGCATCCTGTCTTCCAACGTCAAGGGCATTGTCAGCGTGGACAGCGTGGTCATCACCGAAACCAATGACAAGACCATCGGGGCAAACCATGTAGGCGTGGGCATTGCCGAAGCCAACCTGGACAAGTTCAAGTTCCGCATCGATTCCGTAGTGGTAGACGGTGCCTTTGCCCACCTGGACCTGTACAAGGGCGGAAAGACCAACATCGACGTGCTGCTCACTCCCAAGGGCAAAGCCGCCAAGTCAGACACCGTAGCCGCTGATTCCAATGCGGTTCCGCTGGATTCCCTGGTAGCCCCCGCACCTGATGCTTCGGCGGACTCTACAAATACCGCGAAGGCCGAACCCGCCAAGAAACTGGACGCCATCATCGCAAAACTCCTGGTGCAGAACACCACTGTTACCGCCAACGACTACACCCTTTCCAAGCCCTTCAACTACAAGGTCTCTGCCATCACAGTGAGCGGTTCCAACATCAACTTTGACAAGCCCTGCGACGTAAACGTAACCGCCGCCTTCCCCGAGGGAGGCTCTGTTTCCGTCAAGTACAAGGGCGCCCTTAACGACATCGGCACCATGGACGCCTACGTAAGCGTCAAGAACCTGGCCCTCAAGCATTTCAGCAGTTACAGCCTGCACTTCACGGGCTACCCCATCATCGCAGGAACCATGGCCTTTGCCAGCGACAACAAGATGAACAACTTCAATGTCGACAGCAAGAACACCATCGACATCTACAACATCGACGTGGGCGACAAGGACGACAGCGTAGACCCGGAATACCCCGTGCCCATGAAGGTCGGCCTCTACGTGCTCAAGGACAAGGATGACAAGATCCAGTTCGACGTTCCCGTGAAGGGCAACGTGAAGGACCCGGAATTCTCGTACCTGAAAATCGTGTGGGACACGGTTACAAAGTTGCTTATCAAGGTAGCCCTCTCCCCCATCAAGATTGTGGGCAACGTGGCCAACACGGGAGCCTCTGCCGTGGGCCTGAACCTGGGCAAGGATGATGAAATCTTGATTGACGTTTCCAGCGCCACATTTACTAGCGAGCAGTTCGCCAAGGCATCCAAGATGACCGAGGCCCTCACAAAGGACCCGAAGCTCACCCTCACCTACACCCAGTACTACAACCCCGCCAGGATTTCGAAAGAACACAAAGCCCACAAGCTCAAAACGGAATACTACAAACAAAAAGAAGGCAAGGCAAGCCTCAACGAAATTGACGAAAAGGCAGCCCTCGAAATCAAGGACAGCGACGCCGGTTTCAAGGCCTACGCCAAGGAGCACGACGCCGAATTGGACAGCAAGGCCATGCAGCAGGATTTGGCGAACTTGGCCGAAAAGCGCAACCAGGAACTGCTGAACGTGCTCAAGCAGCAGAAGGGCGTCACCGCGAAAAACGTGAAGGTCCAGACTGCCAAGGGCCTGAACAGCTACCGCGGCAAGCCTATGTACAAAGTGACTGTTGACGTGAAGTGACGCGAGTGCGCCGGCATAAAAATTTCTAAATTTGCCCCCGTTATGAGCGAAGAACTATGTGCGAATTTTTCCCAGAAGGTACAGGAGGTCGCAAAGGCCCCCAAGTACAGGGGTGCGATTTTCCAGATTGAGGCCGATGAAAAGGGACTTGCCCTTGTAGACGTAAAGGAAGCGAGCCTGAAGGTCTACCTGATGATCGACCCGGAATGCGACAAGATTCTGGAGACACGGTTCTTCACCTACGGCGGCCCCATCTTTACCGCCCTTGCCGACACCTTCTGCAAAAAGATCCAGATGGTCACGGTAGACGAAGCCTGCGCCATCACCGCCGAAAGCCTGGAACTGGAACTCCGGGACACACCCGATGTTCGCGCCATCGCCGAGAACGCTCCTGAAATCGGACAGATGAACACGCTTATCCGGCGCGTGCTGGAAGCCTACCCCGAAAAGAAGGCCACCGCCATTCTGGTCCGCGAAAAGATGGAGCGCATCAAGTACCGCACCCAGACCGCCGAGGGCCGTGCCGAGGCCGACGCCGAATGGAATGCCATGACCAAGGTTCAGAAAATCGAGAAGATCGAAGCCTGGCTCCACCAATCCGTGCGTGGTATGCTGCAGGGAGACGGCGGCGATTTGGAAGTCCTTGACCTAACTGAAGATAACCGCCTAAAGATTCGTTATCAAGGCGCCTGTGCCGGTTGCGGTTCCGCCATGGGCGGCACCCTGTTCTACATCGAAGATGAACTGAAGAACAACGTCTACTACAACCTGATTGTGGAACCCGAAGACCCGCTGGACAACATCCCGCCCAACCCGAATTTGCCTGGCCTAGATGACAACAATCCGCCTGCAACAATGTACTGATAGAAAAGATTACCCCCGACCCCCGTCGGGGCTTTCTTTTCTATATTGTGGAATGTAAACATCAAAGGAAAAATCATGTCCGAAGAACTCGTTTTGAAATTCGTAGACCCGAAGCCCATGCGCTACGGTGAAAACTCCCACCAGTCCGCTGTATTCTACCGCGACCCGACCTGCACCGAAGCAAGCCTCGCTACCGCCAAGCAGCTCTGGGGTAAGGAACTTTCTTACAACAACATCGTAGACGCTGACGCCGCCCTGGAAATGGCCCGCGAATTTAGCGAAACCAACGCCGTCGTAATCGTGAAGCACATGAACCCCTGCGGACTTGCTACCGGCGAAACACTGCGTGAAGCCATGGAAGCCGCCTGGGCAGGTGACCCGGTGTCGGCTTTCGGTTCCGTGATTGCCGTGACCCGCAAAGTGGACCTCAAGACCGCTGAATTCTTGAAAGGCCGCTTCGTGGAAATCTTGCTCGCTCCGGCTTTCGACGACGACGCTCTCGAATTCCTGAAGAACAAGTCCAAGGACATTCGCCTCCTCGAAGTGGGCGAAATCAAGAAGGCTACCCACTGCAAGGTGTACAAGCACGTGATTGGCGGCATGCTCGTTCAGGACCGCGACGTGGACACCTACGAAAAGTTTGAATGCGTGACCAAGGCCCAGTTCCCGAAGAACAAAGAAGACCTCGCCCGCTTTACTTGGCTCGTGACCAAGCACACCAAGAGTAACGCCATCGTGATGGGCTACGAATACAAGCCCGGCTACTTCCAAGTGATGGGTCTTGGCCCCGGTCAGCCGAACCGTATTGACTCTAACCTCCGTCTTTGCCAGCCCCGCGTACGCGACAACGTGGCCCGCCTCGAAGAAGCCAAGGCTTTCTTCGACGAAAACGGCAAGCTTATCAACGAAGCCGGCCTCAAGGCTCTCGAAAAGAAGGTCTTTGGCGAAGTGGTAATGGGTTCTGACGCATTCTTCCCCTTCCCCGACAACGTCGAAGCCGCCCACGATGCTGGTGTACGCTACATCGTGCAGCCGGGTGGTTCCAAGAAGGACGACCTCTCCATCGAGAAGTGCGATGAATTTGGCATCGCCATGGTGTTCACCGGCATGAGGCATTTCCGCCACTAAGGATGATCGTTCCACAGAGGATTTAGGCATGATTCCCGCATCGCAAAAAGAAACGAACCAGAGAGAGAAGGACCTCTACTATGCCGTCCTATCTTTCTTGAAGTCCGTGCGCAAGGCGGGAAAGACAACCAACGTGGAATGGAACGCCTACAAGGAGAAACTCCTGAAAATCGCCCCCAGCGATGACATGGGCAAGGCCGCCGACATGTGGACCATGGATAACCTGGACCAGTTCAGCCCCGACAAGACTCAGCTTCCGCCTCTAAACGATATGGACGCGGTAGCCAAGATCTCGCCTAAATTTGCCTCCCAGCTGATGGAGGCCATGTACTACGGCATGCTGAACCTGACCCAGGCAAACCTGATTTCCGATGAAATCCAGGACGCCGACCCAGATTGCGTTTCCACAGCCTCTCTAGAGGAACTGCTGGTGAAGCTCTGGATTGGCAATGCCAAGAGCTACCGGAAGGTGATAACAAATTAATGAACGAACGCGTCCGTGTAATCGGTGGTGGACTTGCAGGCTGCGAGGCGGCTCTGCAACTGGCGAGCCGTGGTTTCAAGGTAGATTTATATGAGATGCGCCCGGTAAGGCAGACTCCCGCCCACAAGGACGGTCACCTGGCGCAACTCGTCTGCTCCAACAGTTTCAAGGCGCTGGGCGTCACATCGGCCCACGGGCTTTTAAAGCAGGAACTCACCTTGCTGGGGAGTTTCCTTTTGGACTCCGCCCGCGAAGCCGCCGTTCCCGCAGGGGATTCCCTCACCGTGAACCGGGACATTTTCAGCGAATCGGTGGAAAAGAAGATTGCAGAATCTCCCAACATCACGCTCCATCGCGAAGAAGTCACGAGCCTCGAAGGAGACTGCCCCACCCTCGTCGCGGCGGGGCCGCTGGCCAGCGACGCGCTCGCCGACGATATATTCAAGCGGCTGGGGAGCGAGCGCCTCCATTTCTTCGACGCCATCGCTCCCGTAGTGGAGACCGACAGCATCGACTTCGACCACGCCTTCTACCGCAACCGCTGGGAAAAGGGCGAGACGGCGGACTTTATCAACTGCCCCCTGGACAAGGAAACCTACACCGAATTCGTGCGCAAACTGTGCGAGGCCGAAGCAGTGGAGCCCCGCCCCTTCGAAAAGAACGAACTGTTCGAAGGCTGCCTGCCTGTCGAAGAAATGGCCCGCCGCGGTTACGAGACTCTCCGTCACGGACCCATGCGTCCCATCGGCCTTGGGCTTGGAAATAACGGGCATTTGTGGTACGCCGTCATCCAACTCCGTGCTGAAAACAAGCAGAAGACGCTTTTCAATATGGTAGGGTTCCAGACCCGCCTCAAGTGGGGCACCCAGAAAGAAATCTTCACTATGGTGCCTGCACTGCGCAATGCGAAGTTTGCCCGCCTGGGCTGTATGCACCGCAATACCTTCATTGAATCCCCCAAGTTCCTGGATGCCACTTTAAGATTGCGGCCGGATTTGGAATGCGCCAAGGGCATTCCGCCCACCTGGTTCGCCGGGCAGATTACGGGCAGCGAAGGCTATACAGAAGCGGTAGCCACCGGCTGGTACGCCGCCTGGAACATGGCCCAGACCATTCTGCATGGGCACGCGGACCCGCTCCCAGATGAAAGCTGCATCGCTTCCCTCATGAATCGCCTTGTGGAGGAAAACGAGGATTTCCAGCCCATGAATTTCAACTTCGGGTTGCTCCCCCACCACGAGGGTCTCAAGAAGAAGAACAAGAAAGAGATTCTGGGCGCCCGTGCGGTCGAAGCCGTACGCAAGTGGATTGCGGAACGCCGCTCCTTCGAATACCCGCCTAGCGGAATTCAGGAAGCCGCTCAACCTTGACAAATCTCTTGGTGGCGGCGTCCATTTCGAAAAACCGCTCACAGTCCCCCAACGAAAGCATCACGAACCTGGGCGTAAGCACCTTCAGGTACTTGTTCAGCTGAACCTGCAAAGCCTCCCAGGTGTATTCGCCGGGAGCCTTGCATTCCACAAGAAGCCAGGGCTTCGCCTGGTCATTTCCGTTGCGGAAATCGTGCACCACGATATCCACACGGTCATCCGTCTTGGGGTCCACGGAACTCAGGCCGAACTCCACCGTAATCAGGTGGGCGGGCACCTTGACCTCGTTCAGCAAGAACTGAACCGTCGCCTGGCGCACCCGTTCTTCGGGGGTGTCGGGCACATCCTTCTTGCGGATGGGATCGTATATCGTTCTGTGGGTCATGTGATTCAAGATAGAAAAAAGCACTAGGTTTTAGAGGTCGGCGAAGATGATAATGCGTCCTGAATCTTCTGCGACTCCTTCAGCACTTCCTCTAGTGTAAAATCTTCTTGTGTAAAGAAAAATGTGTTCTTGCCCAAATCTTTCAACGACGCCCCAAAATGATAAGCAACCTCGTCAATGAAAAGGAATCGGTCATGCATCCCATAACTTGGCAGGACCCGCATTGGACTGTCGGGATACTGCTCATTGTAGGTTGCCAAATCCATCTCTAGAACCTTACTTTTGTCGTAGGTGTAAATGGTAACGGAAACACCTTTCTCCCGCTTGAGCATCATAGTTAACGTCTTTTCGGTTACATAGCGGTCAACAAGAACAATCCTCTTTTTTGCACTGCGAATCAGGTCACAAACGAACACATAGGCGTCAAACTCTTGATTATTGTAAAACAATCCCTTGGACTTGAGTTCACCCCGATCCATCGCTTCGAAAACCTCGTCAAATTTGCGATCATATTCGATGTTTTTGCGATCATGGTCCAAAATTTTGGACTCCACATTAGAAAGCCGATTAACCAGCCCACCATTCGCAAGCATATAGTGCCGCATTGCGACGAAAACTTTCATTATGTCGATGCTAACCTTTATCGCTTTTTCACTGTGTAAAACGGTAGATAACATCGCTACCCCCTGTTCGGTGAAGGCATAGGGATTTTTCCGACCTCCGCCATTTTGTCCCGAAAAGAATCCTTCTTTCCGTGAAGTCGCAAGTTGCGACTTCACGAATTCAATTTCATCTCGGTCTAACCGAAAGCAAAATTCCTCGGGAAACCGTTCGATATTACGTTTTACCTGCTCGTTGATACGTTTCGTTTCCACGCCATAAAGCATCGCCAGATCGCGGTCAAGCAGCACCTGCCTGCCCCGAATAACCTGAATCATCTTCTCCACTCCCGATTCCACGAGAGGATTTGTCGTCACAATCTCCGTCTTTTCGGCCTTTTTGGTCATTTTTCCTCCATTTCAAAACAAAAAAAAAGCCGTATTTCCATAGCCCGCAACCATTCCGGTTGCTATGGGATATAGAAATACGACTTTTCGGGAGGTAATATACAAAAATCTTTTAAAATTGCCAATAAAGATAGTCTTGCCAAGCAGCTTCGGAAAAAGCGTTTTTAGCCATTCTCCATCGTTTCCAAATCGCTGAGTTCATGAACAATCCCCTTGCCGGCATTCAACTGCTCGATGCCCTTCTTGAGGGCTTCGATCTCGTTTGCGTTGTAGCGGACGGAGGGTTCGCGGACTTCGAAGGGAATGCGACGTTCGTTGATGACGTTTTTCACGAACATATATATGGCGGCAGACGTGGACAGCCCTACATTGCTGCAGAACTTGTCGAAACTTTCCTTGTCCTTGCTGTCGATACGTGCGGAAACTGTAGCCTGTGCCATAAGCGACTCCTTTTTTATGCAAATATACAATTTTTGCACAAAATTTGCAATATTTTTCATTATTTTTACGCAATTATATGCAAATTTCTGCAAATTGCAAAATTACAGCCAAAAACGGCTAATTCGACACAAAACACCGCTTTTTGTTAATTTGCTGTTCCATCAAGGCTATTTTAATTTATTTTTAAATCGGACATATTAGAGAGTTTAGCTCTTGTTCTCTACACGAAATCTAGACAATTTCCATTGACTGAGAACGAGGCGAACGCTCACGCAGGTATGCCGTTTTGCGGCGTATCTCGGTTTGCTGTATAGCAACAGCCCTTTTGGGGCGTGGGTCGTTTGCGTTTATCAGTCAGAGGCAGTCTAGAGCCCCGTGTAGGTAAATGCAACGATCTGCGCCTTTTTTTGTATCCATACAAAAACGGCGAAGTTCTTTGTTGAGCTGGGGCAAACTCCATAGGTGTATATGATGGAGGCTGCGATGTCTAAGAAAAAAAACATAAGGTCTAATACCAAAGAGGCAAAAGGCATTCTAGATAAAATTAAAGAACTTCGTGGAAACGGGTCTCGAATTGAAAAGCGACACTCTGACATTTTGTTTATAACAGGATGCACGAGTGGTAAAGCTGGTGATGACGGCGATGAAGGAATGCCTGCGTTTAAACGCTATACCGGAGACGCTTCGACTAGAATGTTTGAATTTTTTGGCGGCTTCTGTTACAAAAAGAAACGTGTTTTAGATTTATATGTCCTTTCCGCCGGATATGGCTTTATTCCTGCTAGTGCTTCTATACGTAAATACGACGTTTCGTTCAATAGCGTTGATGCGAAGTTACGTAAAGATATGGCCAAACAATTAGAAATAGGTGCTGATTTTGGAAATATTCTTAAGTTGGGGTATAAACTAATCATTTTACGATTAGGGGGTAAATACATCGATACCCTTAACGGTGCGCTCAAGGAAAACGACGAGTTGCGTTATGAAACCCATGACGAAGCGACCATATGTTATTTAGCGTCAAATAGTAAAGTGAAAATATTGTTGTCGGGTGGTATGCAAGAAGCAATTGTTGTTCCAGAATCAATGCGAAAAAAATACAGTGGCAATAACCGATACCAAGATCGTATTTGGAGTACATTTTTCAACAAGCATAAAGATTGTTCCTCCGACGAAATTATAAAAAAATTATCTCGCGTTAAAAATTTCAACGATTTTGAGGAACTACTGCAATGAATGGAAAAATAGACACAAAGGATCTTTGTTTAAAAATTCATAAATTCTTTAGCAAGTTACCTAAGTACAAAATGTCAGACATCAAAAATGCCCAACAGAAGAACCCAGAAATTCTTGGTGGGGTTTATGTGATGTTTGAGGAAGGTGAAACCTACCATGGTTATCCCAGGATAACCCGAATAGGAACGCACCAGGCAGATAAGAAAACCGCACCCGATACGCCAAGTAAAAAGCAGTCCGTATGGAAAAGGATGATGCAACACTACGGTAATGTAAATTCTCTATTAGGGAGAAAGGACGGCAGCATCTTTAGAAAAAACATTGGCATTGCAATGCTCAACAAAAGCAAAGACCCATACGTTGAAGCATGGCTTTTTGACCGCACCACGCCTGCAAATAGAGAAAAATATGATTCTGATAAAACAAAAGTCCCATTCAACAAGGCGAAGCAGGATGATATTGAGAAGAAGGTAAGCTCTTACATTCGTAATAAGATTAGTTTTGTTGTTGTTCCTATCAATAGTCGAAAAAAGAGACATGATTTTGAGTATGGGCTAATTTCTGCAATTTGTCAGGCTTTTGACTTCATCCCTAGCAAAAATTGGCTCGGTAATTTCAATGACAAAGAAAAAATTCAGCAAAGCCATATGTGGGTTGCTAACGGAATAGATGATAATCCGCTAACAGATGTAGAATTTGAAGAAATCAAACGATTTTGTAAATTATTCAAGTGAAAAAACATGTAGTCGGAATGCGGTATTATTTGTCGTATACAACTTGTAGATTATGAACTAGCAAATCATAACAAGATGAGGTTTGTTATGCAGATTTCAAAAAAGAAGTTCTTGCGTTCCTTTTCGCTTGCCGTGTCGGCTTGCGCATTTATCGCATTGGCAGCCTGCGGTTCCGACTCAGGGTCCGATGCAAGTAATTCGTCTCCTGTATCCGAGGTAGAAACAAGGTTTGAACTAGGAAAATGTACTGAGGACCAGAACGGGACGGCAATTCTTGTTACATCAGAGAATGCCTACTATGGTTGTTTAAATGGCATCTGGACGAAACAAGGTGATGGAACAATCAATCCGGCAAATCAAGACGCACCCATTCAAGCAATTTCATCATCATATTTGCTTTTGCAGTCAAGTTCGTCAATAAATACGATTGAATCTTCTTCAAGTGAAAATACATCATTGTCGACAAGTTCTAGTTCTTCAGTTCGCGACACGTATTCGTCAAGCAGCTCATCCAAAATGAAGGAGGCCTGGTCATATCTAAATCCAAATATAAGCTATGGTGAATTCACCGATAGTCGGGATGGGCAAATCTACAAAACTGTTAGAATTGGAAATCAGGTATGGATGGCCGAAAATCTAAACTACAATATTGACTCTTTAAAGAGTATGTGCTATAACAACTCTGTTGATTCATGCTTTAAATATGGGCGACTGTACAACTGGTCGGTTGCCAATAGCGTGTGCCCCCAAGGGTGGCATTTGCCCACAATAGATGAGTGGGACACTCTTGTGTCGTATGTTGGTTCGGGAACAGCAAAAACAACCCTCAAATCTGCATCGGGTTGGGATAAAAATGGAACAAATGATTTTGGATTTACTGCGCTTCCGGCAGGATATTATCATGGTGGGTATCATGATTATTTTTTTAATGCGGGTTCTACGACGATCTTTTGGAGTGCTGGAAAATACGAATGTACCAGTGCGGGATATTGCATTTATACTCCTACAATAAGCAATGAAATAGGTTTTTATCGCGAATCAATAAAATACAAGGAATTGTATTTGTATTCGATACGTTGTATCGAAGGTCCTTCTCCCATAATCGAAATTTCATCTTCAAGCAGTTTTGATCCAAAAATGAACAATTTGAATCCGAATATAGACTATGGTGAATTTATTGATAGTCGCGATGGACAATATTACAAGACTGTTCAAATTGGAAACCAAGTTTGGATGGCTGAAAACATGAACTATGATTATGAAAAAAATGCGTGCTATAAAGATAGCTCGGCTTATTGTGCAAAATATGAAAAAAGGTACGGAAGGCTTTATCCCTATTCAACGGCAAAAAACATCTGCCCCAAGGGTTGGCATTTACCCGATACATCTGAATGGAAAACCCTCTTTAGACATGTCAAATACCCTGGGCCATTATTAAGGTCTAAAAAAGGATGGAGCGATTCGATAGGGTTTTACTATTACCCGTGGGATTTTGACCTATGCACTTTTCAAGGTATTGGACCCGAAGATAATACGAGAATTGAAGTTATAAATGCTTCAGGGCCCGACGCCTTTGGTTTTTCTTGGTTGCCTGCGGGCTATTATTATGTGAGTGGCGGATTATATGGCCCTTATCCCGCCTTTACACATGGAGAATTTAAGGGTGCAGGTGATTATGGATGCTTTTGGAGTAAATCCACGGGGTATGATATCGTTTGCATGTGGGAAGATTCTTGTAAATATTCCTGGTGGGATGAATGGGTTAATGTCACAAATTGGAGGAAGTCAAGTGTGTATGAAGCATACAGTGTCCGATGTTTGAAAGATTAAGAAACTGGAAAACACAGAGAGACGGAAAAGGAAGTTATATGACGAAACGAAATGTAAACTATTTAGTTGTAAATTCAATGATTGCATGTTTTTTGGGCCTATTCAACGCCTGCGGTTCTGACTCGGGTTCTGATGCGGTAGAAACTCCTGCTGTATCAGAGGTAAATACATCCTTCGAATTGGGAAAATGTACGATTGAAAAACAAGGAACAACCATATTTGTAAGGCAAGATAATGTTGATTACATTTGTACGGAAACAGGCTGGATTGCACAGGGAAACAATACTCCGACTCCTTCTATTGAATATAGCAACGATAACTTGAGCCATGGTATTGATTCTCACTCTTCAAATTACAGTTCTACATATGAGACTAGTGAAAATACAAAATCTTCAAGTTCTAGTTCAGTGAATAAATGCGTTTTAGAAGTCTGTTCTTTAGATGATTTTCCAGAATGTCCTTCTGAATATCAATATGCAACAATAAAGGGCGACGGATTCCTTTATTATTGTTTGAACGGTATCTGGAATAATTCCGGTGGTTACTATAGTGGTTGTACTATCCATGCCGACTGTCCCGAATCCAATAGCTCAGTCGCTTCAAGTTCTTCTGTTGTCACGAACATCTATGATTGCGATGTTTACAAATGCATGTCACCGAAATGTCTGAATCAAGAAATGCTTGCTGCGGGCAAATATGGCGAGTATCTTGATGTACGCGACAGCCAGGTTTACCGAACGGTTCAGATAGGAAACCAGGTATGGATGGCGCAAAATATGAATTATAATCCTTCAAAAGATATTTTTGATGGGCAAGGCAAAACAAGCGCTTGCTTGAATAACTGCAAAATAAATGGACGGGTTTATTTAGGCGGTGGCAGCGGCGTTTGCCCTTCAGGATGGCGGTTGCCTAGTAAAGAAGATTTTGAAACGCTTTCTAAAACGGCTTATAAAACGATAGGAGAAGGTGAAGAAGAGGCTAGTTTGATATCTGCGACTCATGATTCTGAATGCTGGAAAGATGAATATGCTGGAAGATTGGATTTCTGGGGCTTTTCTGCCGTCCATTCTGATATTGGTGAATTAACCGAAACAAGCCACTGGGTTAACGGTAAGGAAATTTGGCGTGGCGATCTTGTAGACAGATGGAATGGTAAATATGCAAATGGGATTCTTAACAATAGTGCGTCATACTTTTGGACGTCCTCGGCAAAGCCATATACGTACGAAACATACTACGCAATTTTATATAAAGGTGGTTATTACTCTGATATAATACAACTTGAAGCAAATCTTAATTACGACGGCAACCTCATAGCTTTTTCAGTTCGCTGCATAAAAAATTAAACAGGCCTTTCACCCCCTTTCCCCTATTCATTCTTATGGAGGTGAAACCTTCATTTGAACTGGGAAAATGTTCTCCCAAGCATCCAGGAATCCTATTAATCCCTCTTTGCGTTTAGGGGTTTTAGGGGCAGCGCCCCTAGGCGTGGGGGTGATGGAAGACTTGCCGAGTGTGTAGATGAAGGGAGATCCCCGCCTTCGCGGGGATGACAGCGAAGGATGCACAGGGATGACAAGAATGGCACGCAGGGATGTGACTCAACGAGGCAAGGCTGCAATCAGGGGGAGACCTCCCCCTCTTGACAAACACCGCATCTGGAACTATATTTCGAGACATGAATAAATTCTTTGGACAGAACATCGCAGCAACTGCAATCGCAGCAAGCCCGGCAGCAGCCCGAGCTATTGTGGGGCTGTCCAAGGAAACAGGCGTCCGGCACGCATAAAGCGAAACCCGGATTGAAGGTTTCAAGGGCAGCCCCGTATAAGGCTGCTTTTTTCATACCCAAAACCATTAACCTAAAGAAATTTCACTGCTTTATTATTCTATAATTACGCAGTAAAATTTGAGAATTTACGATACCTATATAGGAGCATAAAATGCGCAGAAGACTATTGAGCGAAGGTGCCAAGGAACTCTCTTACGAAATCCGCGAGATCGTGAAGAAGGCGAACCAGCTCAAGGCCCTGGGTCTCCCCATCCACTGGGAAAACATCGGAGACCCCATCGAAAAGAAGTGCCAGTTGCCCGACTGGATCAAGGATATCGTGGTGGATTTGGCCAAGACCAACCGCAGTTACGGCTACTGCCCCTCCAAAGGCATGCTGGAAACCCGCGAATTCCTGGTAAAGGAGAACAACAAGCTGGGCGGTGCACAGATCAGCGCCGACGACATCTTGTTCTTCAACGGCCTGGGTGACGCCATCGCCACCATCTACGGCCTTCTCTCCATGAACACCCGCATTATTGGACCGGCCCCGGCCTACTCCACCCACAGTTCCGCCGAAGCGGCCCACGCCCACACGGCCCCCATCACCTACAGACTCCAGCCCGAAAACCACTGGTACCCGGACCTGGAAGAACTGGAAAACAAGGTAAAGTACAACCCCAGCATTGCGGGCATACTCATTTTGAACCCGGACAATCCGACGGGCATGGTCTACCCGCTGGACATTCTCAAGAAGATTGTGGATATCGCCAAGCGCTATAACCTGTTCATCATCTGCGACGAAATCTATAATAAGATTGTCTACAACGGGGCCCACGCCTACGCCCTGGCCGAATACATCGGTGATGTTCCGGGCATTGCGCTCAAGGGTATTTCCAAGGAATACCCCTGGCCAGGCGCTCGCTGCGGCTGGGCCGAGTACTACAACCGCGACAAGGACGAACAGTTCGACGCCTTCTGCCGCGCCATCGACAACGCGAAGATGGTGGAAGTCTGCTCGACCACGCTCCCGCAGATGACGATTCCGCGCGTGCTGGGCGACAAGCGCTTTGCCGAACACCGCACTGCGCTGAACGAGAAGATTGGACGCCGTAGCGCCATCATCAACGAAATCCTTTCCGACATTCCGGAACTGTACTTCAACCCGACCTACGGTGCGTTCTACAACACCATCATCTTCCGCGAAGGCACGCTGAACAGCCACCAGACCTTGAAAATTGACAACCCGATTATCAAGAAGAAGGTGGAGGAATGGTGCAGCAAGACCACGAACCTGGACTACCGCTTCGTTTACTACCTGCTGGGCGCAAAGGGCATCTGCGTGGTGCCGAGCACCAGCTTCTGCACGGACCTCAAGGGCTTCCGCGTGACGCTTTTGGAAGAAGACGAAGAGGAACTGCGGGAAGTGTTCACCACTATCCACGATGCGATTGTAGAATACCTGCACTCGTAATTACAGAACTCAAACCAAATGCAAAAAAGCTGTTCATTACGAACGGCTTTTTGAAATTTGTTTGAACTATTGACTAGATTTCGCCTTCTACAGAAGCAGGCTTTATGGGCAGCGGAGCGAAGGGCGGCTCCAGTTCGATGCTAATGGGGCAATGGTCCGAACCCATGACCGTCGTGTGGATTTCGGAGCGGACCACGTTGGGCATCAGAGCCCCATCTACAAAGGCATAGTCCAGACGCCAACCCACGTTCCTACCGCGGGCACCGAAGCGGTTGGACCACCAGGAATAGACATCCCGTGTGTCCGGATGCAGGTTACGGAACGTATCGACAAAGCCATGCTCTACATACTTGTCCATCCAAGCTCGTTCCACAGGCAGGAATCCGCTAACATTCTCGTTTTCCTTAGGCCTTGCGATATCGATTTCCTTGTGACAAGTGTTATAATCTCCCACCGTCAGCACATGCTTACCGTCGGCAACCCAACGTTCGCTATTTTCTAGGAAAGCATCGTAAAAGCGGAGCTTGTAGTCCAGACGGTCATCGCCAGAACCACCATTGGGGAAATAGATAGAATTCAGGACCCAGTCCGGAAACACCAGTTGCAAAACGCGTCCTTCTACGTCAAATTCCTCGATATCGAAGCCGTAGTTAACCGCATCGGGTTCAATCTTCGTAAGAATACCCACACCGCTGTAGCCTTTCTTACGCTGGCAGGGGTTCCAGTAAGCAAAGTAACCTTCTGGTTTCGCCATGCTTTCAGGAATTTGGTCTGTTTCCGCGCGTACTTCCTGCAGGCACAGGATATCCGGATTAGTATCGTGGAACCAGTTTTCAAGGCCTTTCTTAAGGGCTGAACGGATTCCATTAACATTCCAACTGTAAATATTCATTACTTACCGTTTATTCAATTTCTATAAATAAAGATACAAAAAGAAACCCGGCGACAAACGCCGGGCTCATACACCCAAGTCCGATATCCCAAACTACCACTTACTGTCAGGGATAAAAACAAACCTGTATTTTGAAAATACACTTCTTTTGCCCAAAAAGCAAATTTCTATATTAAAAATATGACTCAAAATTATTCCAACTTGGATGAATATTCCGACCTTTTGGCGAAAAACGCCCAAAAAGCAAGCAAAGCCCTCCGCGCCCTAAGCGCAGAAAAACGTAGTGCGGTGCTGAACCTCGTTGCCAAGATGCTCCGCGAGAAAAAAACGGAGATCCTCGCCGCTAACAAGATTGACCTTGAAGCCGCCGCCGGAAAACTGGACGACTCGAAGATGGATCGTCTCACATTGAACGACGCCCGTATCGAGGCTATGGCCAAGGGAGCCGAAGAAATCGCCTCGTTTGCTGACCCACTGAACAAGGTGCTCGAAAGCCGTGAACTCAAGAACGGCATCAAGATTAGCCGTGTGGCCGTGCCCATCGGCGCCGTATTTTTCATTTTCGAAAGCCGCCCCAACGTGACCATCGACGGCGCTTGCCTCTGCTTTAAGGCTGGCAATGCCGTGATTTTGCGTGGCGGTAAGGAATCCCTCAACTCCGCCAAGTGCCTCGCCGGAATCTTCCACGAAGCATTAACCGCAAACGGCATCGACAAAGATGCCGTACAACTCGTGACAGAAACTAGCCACGACCTGGTGGGTATGCTTTTGCAGCGCAACGACTGTCTCGACCTGGTGATTCCCCGTGGTGGCGAGCGCCTGATCCGTGCGGTTGTGGAACAGAGCAAGATTCCCGTAATCAAGCACTTCAACGGCATCTGCCACGTGTATGTGGACAAGTCCGCCGATATGGACAAGGCAGTAAACATCCTGATCAACGCCAAGACCCAGCGCACCGGCGTGTGCAACGCTATGGAATGCGTGATTATTGACCGCCATATTGATGCAGCCACAATCAAGAAGCTCTTAGACTGCCTTGCCGACCGTGGCGTGGAACTCTTCGGCAACAAGGATGCCCAGAGTCACGACAGCCGTATCAAGGACATTGGCGATGACTCTAACTACCACCACGAATATTTGGCCCTGAAAGCCAGCGTCAAGTTCGTGGATGACGTGGCCGAAGCCTGCGACCACATCGAGAAGAACAGTAGCCGCCACACCGAAGCGGTGGTTGCCGAAGACGTGAGCGTGCAAGACTACTTTGTGGCCAACGTGGACAGCAGCAGCGTGATGGTGAACGCCAGTACCCGCTTTGCCGATGGCGGCGAATACGGCCTGGGCGCCGAAGTGGGAATTTCCACCGACAAGTTGCATGCTCGGGGCCCCATGGGCGTGGAAAGCCTCTGCAGCTACAAGTGGATTCTCCGCGGCAACGGCCAGGTTAGAGGTTAATCATGAAATGACACGAAAGTGTCATCCAGGCCCTTCGACAAGCTCAGGGTAAACTCCGTCGAAGGATCTATAGAGGATTTATAGAATGAATTTCAGTGACTTAATCAAAGAGATAAAATTCGAAGTCGAGGTGGACGGTGTGAAGCTCGCGCCGGCCATCGTGCAGGATGCCGACAAGGGCGACGTACTGATGATGGCATGGATGAACGAAGAGGCCCTCCGCCGCACCCACGAATGTGGCGAGATGGTGTTCTGGAGCCGTAGCCGCAAGGAATACTGGCACAAGGGCGACACTAGCGGAAACGTGATGACCGTGGTGGAATGGGCTGCCGACTGCGACAGCGACGCACTGCTCTTTAAGGTCCGCATGCAGGGCCCCCAGGTAGCTTGCCATACGGGCGCAAGAAGTTGCTTTTTTAAAAAATGTGATAAATAGAAGATAAGAGGCTGACGCTTCTAGTTATATGAAAAAATTATTCGTTCTTCTACTCGCAATTGCGTCAGCCTGCCTCGCCCAGGATCATCACCAGATGGGCAGTAACTACTATGCCTACCCCACTCCAAATACCAAGTACACCAAGGCTCCTGCCGGCTACAAGCCATTTTATCTAAGCCATTACGGCAGGCACGGGAGCCGTTTTCACCAGCCCGCCGACCATTATCACTTTCTCTACAATACCCTTGCAAAAGCCGACTCCAGCGGAATGCTCACCGAACTTGGCAAGAGTCTGCTCGAACGCGCGAAATTCCTGGATGAATATGCCGCACCACGGGCCGGGGACCTCACGCAACTAGGCGTAGCCCAGCACCAGGGAATCGCCAAACGTATGGTGAAGAACTTTCCCGAAATCTTCGGGAAAAATGCCTACATCGAGGCCTACGCCAGCACATCGGTGCGCTGCGTGGTCAGCATGGCAGCCTTCCTGGAAGAACTGCGCGCTCAAAAACCTGAGCTGAAGATCCACCAGGAATCGGGAAAATATCTAATGGCTTATATCAGCCCACTGGATTTCGGCAAGATTATCAGCGAATCGAATACGCCTGCATGGCAGAAAGAAAACGAGAAGCTCTATAGCCACGTGAACCCAAGCCGCATGATGAATGCGATTTTTAAAGATTCGGCTTACGTACAGAAGAACATCGATGCGGGTGACCTGTTCAGCAAGATCTATGAAATCGGCAACAGCCTACAGGGCAGCCCCGAAATCAAGTTCAGCTTTGATGACCTGTGGACCGATGAAGATTTCACCGCCCGCTGGCATGCGCAAAACGCCTGGTGGTACAGCGTGCTGGGCAATCACCCCTTCGCACAAAAGCAAGGGCTCGAGAACGCCCGCCCGCTACTAAAGAATTTCCTCGATGTCGCAGACAAGGTAATTGCAACGGGCACCCCATCCGCAACCCTTCGCTTCGGGCATGATACCGTCATTTTCCCGTTCGCCGTCCTGCTACAAATGGAGAACGGCGCTCTGAATACGGGCATTGAAACCGCCGACATGGAAAACCTGCACAAGGTCTGGCGGGACTACGAAATCTGCCCCATGGCGGCTAATACGCAATTCGTATTCTACAAGTCCTCCAAGAAGGACTCGCCGATCTTGGTGAAAGTCCTGCATAACGAAATCGAGCAAAAGTTGCCCGTGGCTTGTGATTCTACAACTGTCAAGAACTGCCCAGCCGCCCCCTATTACCGCTGGGACGATTTTCGTGAGTTCTACGGCAAGATTGCCAACAAGAATTAATCCGCGTTTTCTGTAGCATCGGCAGCTTTAGCAGCCTTGGCCGCCTTGTCGGCAGCATGTTCCAGACGGGCAGGCTTCTTGGCCAGATTGCGGATGAGGCCGAACAGGGCCGAAAGTTCATTCCGGGTTGGATGCAGACGCTGCAAGAGCGTATTCAAGAAGTTGTCACGCCAGGCCTGGTCGTGGTACTGCCCCGTCAGGTAGCGGTCCATAAACTTCTTGAAACTGTCAATCTGTTCGATGGTGGCAGGGCCTGTTTCTGCGACACCGCGAGTGGTCCGTTTTGCACGACCCTCACCATTAGCCAGGGATCCACTGCGGCAAAGCTCGTACAAGCCAACCGTTACCGCCTGGGCCAAGTTCAGGCTCATGAGTCCAGGTACGGGAATCTCGCACTGGTAGGTACAGGCGTTCACCTCTTCGGTTTCAAGCCCGCAGGATTCACGCCCGAACACGAGGGCGATGGTTCCTTCTGGCGGTAAAAGCTCGGCAAGCCCCGGCATCATTGTATGCTTGATGGCCGAACCGTAGATACGGCGGCTGAAAGCTACGGCACAGGCACAGTCTCCAATGGCATCCTCGAACTTGTGGACTATGGTTGCCCGGTCCAAAACCTCATGACTATTGGGGGCCGTGTGATAAGAATTCTCGATAACCTTGTCGCGCCTAGGGTAGACAATGTACAGTTCATCCAAGGCGTAGCAGTGCATGGCACGGGCCACGAATCCCACATTATGGGGGTGCTCGGGTTCCGCAAGGACAACTCTGAATTTACGCATGTACTTACCACTTGGCCAGGGCGTTTGCCACAATCAGGTCCTGCAGCTTCTCAATGGCACGGGCCTGACCATGACGGTCTTCCGTTTCATTCTTGGCCACATCATACGTACCATCTGCCGAAAGGGACTTGTTTTCGTAGATAATCTTGTCCTTCACGTTGTCGTAAAACTTGACACTTACCCGTATAGTCGCCCTGTATGTTTCCACGTCGCTGGAACTGTTGTAGTTTTCAGGCTTGTTGGTGTAAGACAGCAGAACCATCTCGAAATCGGCATTGGCATTCTCGTTCACAATGCGAATACCGCCGGCGTTCTTCTTAAACATATCCAACACGCCAGCACGGATATTGTTGGCCAGCACCGGATCAAGGGTCTTGTCTTCCACTTCGTGGATCTGGACCGTCTTGATATGACTCGGAAGGGTCGATGCCGTGAAACTGTAACAACCGGAAATAAGACCCGCAAAAGTTATAACGAGCATGCAAAAGAAATAAAACCTTATCTTGCAGAAGCGCATAGCATAAATTTAGTAAAAAAGCCCACGACAACCCTTTATGTGGCTCTCATTAGGTGCTTCCCTACTTTACAATATACATTTTACTAGAACGACCATCTTTTACAACGTATAGTCCTTTATCAAGCCGCATCAAATTAAGCTCCGTCTGGATATTCTCTATACCTGGCACCTTTAATTCACACACAAAGGATCCTTTTGTATCATAGACCCGATATGTCCTTTCTTTCGAAAACAGAAGATAGTCTTTAAAAAGGCTAGACACTTCATTTTTACTGCTTGAGCTAGCAGGGGTTTTTGATTCACTTGACTTAACAGAGGCGCTAGATGAACTAGATGTACTAACCGTACTAGAGCAGCTAGATTCGACAGATACACTGGATGAACTAGATCTACTTGAACTACTAGATTCAACAAATGCGCTAGATGAACTATACTCAGCTGAACTACTAGATTCAACAATTACGCTAGATGAGCTTTCTTCTTCTACTTCGCTTAAAACAACATTGTCAATGTAAATACCGCCCACAAACAGACCCGCATTAAAGGATATACTGCCATTTCCATCGGTAGACTCATTCATGGTGAATGTTACCTCGTAATTTGATTTCTCGGTACTAAGTTCAAAGGTTTTCGGTTCGCCAAGATAACTAACCCACGAATTATCGTTCTTTCCTATATCCACTTCAAATGTTCCCGCTTCAGAGGCATAGGCATCGAATGTTACCCTATACATCAATCCATTTTCGAAGTGGATTCCATCTTGAATCATACGGACATCATCAGCATTGGTTACCTCTTCGTAAACACGAATTTCCGCAGCCCCATCGGTATGTTTCAAAGTAGCGGCACTACTATTGACACGCAACAAGGTCCAGCCTGCTAAATCAAGCGAATCTGAAAACGAGCCATTGAAAATAGAATCCCTGTCAGTCGGAACATCAATGTGGGAAATACGGCCACCCACAGTATATTCCTTCATAAAGTTCCAAATGTCAGAGACCTCCGCTTTGGAGGGGAGGTGTCCACGATCAGGGAGTTTCAAGTGCTTAATGTAGACGCCGTCATCACAAGGTCCCCAGGTGTACATCGTAGCACCCGAGTTTTCGGCATTGGGGTAGTTTTCCTGGACCTCCGCTTCTGACGGACAATGGAACTGGTCACGATAATTCTTGATGAAACTTTCTACCTGACTGTAATATAAAATATCATCGCTGGTTCCATGAGGATGGATGATAGGAACAGGACGCATAGCCCTCAATGCACCACTCACCACATTTGTACCGGAACAGGGCGCAAAAGCGGCAATCTTATCCGCAATCTTGCTCATGGAATAGTAAACTAACATACCGCCCATGGAAAATCCCGTAAGGTATACACGCTTTTCATCAATGTCGTAATCACGAACCATTGTCGCAATAATTTCAGTAATCCACTTGGTATCCTTGTCACTGTTAAGATCCCAGGTGCTCATGCCCGTTCCACCCCTCGGGTAAACCACGACAAAACCCGCCGTGTCGGCAACCTCTTCCCAGTGCGTATTGGACTGCTGGTAGTTGGGATCCTGGTCCATACCATGGAACGAAAATAAAAGCGGGCTTTTGGCCTTAAGATTAGACGGGGCATAGACGTGGACATCACGGCCAGAAACAGATATTTTCTTATAGTCGTTTAGTGATTTCCCTCCGCCACCGCCTCCCCATTGGGCAAAAGATAAAGACGCGACTACTAGAACCGGCAATAGGAGCCTCATTCCAGCACACTTCAAAATAATATCCATACTTTAAATATAGGAATGCAACTGTTGAAAGCCTTGCAAGGAATGCCTTCGGGGTGTTTTTTTGCTAAATTTTCCCCGGTAAAAATTTCTTCTAAAGAGGCATAAAATGCTTGACATCAAGAAAATCCGCGAAAATCCGGAATACTACATTGCTGAAACCGAAAAGAAGTACACCACGGTGAGCCTGAAGGACGTTCTTGCCATCGATAACGAACGCCGCCCGCTCCTCACCGAAGTGGAACGCCTCAAGAGCGAACGCAACGCCGAATCCAAGCGCATCGGTGACCTCAAGAAGAAGGGCGAGAACGCCGATGAAGCCGTTGCCGCCATGCGCGCCCTGGGCGACAAGATCGACGAGCTGGACAAGAAGCTCAAGGACCTGGACTACAAGCAGACCGAAATGCTCATGCATGTGCCGAACATCGCGCCGCGCTCTCCCGAGGGCAAGGACAGTTCCGACAACGTGGTCGAGAAGGACGGCCCGATTCCGTTTGACTACTACACCAAGAACGACGACTTCGCCCGCGTGGACCACAAGACCCTCGGCGAACGCCTCGGCATCTTTGACTTTGAACGCGGCGCCAAGATTTCCGGCTCCGGCTTCCCGGTCTACCGCGGCTGGGGTTCCCGCCTGGAACGCGCCCTCATCCAGTTCTTCCTCGACGAACACATGAAGAACGGCTTCGAAGAATTTACGCCGCCGTACCTCGTGACCCGCAATACCATGCGCGGCACGGGCCAGCTCCCGAAGTTCGAAGAAGACATGTACCGCTGCGACAAGGACGACGACCTGTTCCTTATCCCGACTGCAGAAGTGCCTCTGACCAACCTTTACGCCGGTGAAGTGATTCCGGAATCCGAACTCCCGAAGCGCATCTGCGCCTACTCCGCCTGCTTCCGCCGCGAAGCTGGCTCCTACGGTAAGGATACCCGCGGCCTTCTCCGCCTGCACCAGTTCAACAAGGTGGAAATGGTCTACTTCGCCCACCCGGAACACAGCTACGAAGACCACGAAGAACTCACCCGCTTCGGCGAAATGCTCCTCGAAAAGCTTGGCCTCCCCTACCACCGCCTCGCACTCTGCAAGGGCGACCTCGGTTTCGGTGCCGCCAAGTGCTACGACCTCGAAGTCTACGCTCCGGTCGAAAAGAAGTGGCTCGAAGTCAGCTCCTGCTCTAACTTCGAAGACTACCAGGCCCGTCGCGCCAACATCAAGACGAAGATTAACGGCAAGAACACGTTCGTGCACACGCTGAACG
>CAMIWK010000014.1 GCA_946402415.1 uncultured Fibrobacter sp. | reverse complement strand
GGCTTGCAACTAACACTTCGGTAACCCTGTCGAAACCAGAGCACCCCCGGTGCTTGCACCGGGGGGCTCTGGTTGAGACCTGTCGATTAAACGCGACCTTAAGGAGCGTTTAAGCCTTTGAGAGCGTAAGCTCGAAAAGCCCGAAGGGTGAGAATAACGCGAGTAGCGTTATTCGAAGCAAACCAGAGCACCCCCGATTCGAGAGACAAATATACAAAGTTCAAAGAAAATTGTAAAGTAACCAATCTGGTTGCGACAGGCCTGTCGACTAAATGCGAGCGGGCGAGCATTTAGGCCCTTGAGCACACTTTGTGTGCGAAAGGCCCGAAGGGCAAAATCACTGCGAGTAGCAGGGATTTTGGCAAACCAGATCACCCCCAGATACATGAGGTAGTATCAAATATAATAAAATCCACCACGATTCCAAATTTTCTATCTTTGGAAACCCCATGGACTCCATCCAAGAATACCTGCAGAATCCAGTCCCTCGGACATTGAACCTTTTTGCTGAGGCTGGTTCTGAGGCTATCCATGTGAACGGTGCCACCGTCCCTATGGCTTCTATGATGGTGGCGAGGCGTTTCTTTACAAATCCAGGGAACATCCTGGTGGTGGCTCGGGACTTCAAGTCCGCAGAAACATGGGTGGAAAATCTCCAGAGCCTCGTGGGGGAGGACTTTGTCCGCTTTTTCCCCTCTATCGGACTGAAACCCTATGAACAAAAGGTCCCCTTCGAAGGCGTGCTGGAAGAACGGCTCCGTTTTTTCAAGGATGCGGGTAGTCCTGAAAGGCCTTTGGTGACCGTCTGTTCTTTAGATGCCCTCTTGATGCGCCTGCCTACACCGGGTTCGTTTCAGAAGAACATTCGTGTCTTAAAAGTGGGCGACGTGGTGGAACCTTCTGCGCTTCGCCCTTGGTTCTTGGACCATGGCTTTGTGGAACAGCCCGTGGTCAGCAGCGTGGGGGAGTTCTCTATCCGCGGGTGCATTGTGGATGTGAACTGTTTCTTGTACCCGCACCCCATCCGCATTGAATTCTACGGTGATGAGATTGAGTCCATCCGCACCTTTGACATATTTACCCAGCGTTCCATCGAGCGCATGGACCGCATTCAGCTATTCCCTATGGGGGAATTTACGCTGTCCCTTTCGGAATCATCCCGCTTGGGAGGTGACCTTTCGGACCTTTGGTGGCGCCGTCCCCTCTATCAGGAATTGAATTCGAGCCTTTTGGATTATTTGCCACGTTGTTCTCTTGTGTTTGAGGAATTATCTTCACTTGCAGAGACGGCCTCCAAGCAGTATTTGCATCTCGAAGATTTGTTTAGTGAACTTAAGGATGCTCACCACGATATTCAGGCTCCCGAGAAAATTTGGTGGAAGTTTGGTGATGTTTCCAGGAATTTTCCAGGTAGGGCGAGCCTTGACCTGACTCGCGTAGAGGCTGAGTCCAGCAGCTGGTATAAAATTTCTGCAAGGCCTCAGGACTTTTCCAGCACGGGAACCGACGCCGTTGCCAAGCAAATTGAAGAATTCGGTGCTGCAGGTGGGCTTGTGTATGTGGTGGCCCCGACGCCTGGTGCCTTGGCAAGACTCCGGCATGTTTTGGAGGGCCTACCCGTAGAAGACTATTTTGTCGGGAACTTGACAGAAGGTTTTTGGCTGGAAAACGACAAGGTGGCTTTCCTGACGGAAACCCGCATCTTCAACCGCCATGCCGGCAAGACCCGCAAGCGCCAGATAGCAGGCTCCGTGGCATCGGCCCTGATGGTGGAATCCTTGAACCGCGGGGACTACGTTGCCCACGAGGATCACGGTGTCGGTCGATATTTAGGACTTGTCCGCGTAGAAGTCAATGGCGGTATGGTGGACTGCGCCTTGCTGGAGTACAGTGGTGGCGACCGCCTCAAGTTCCCTGTTTCTGACTTGCAGAAGATTGACCGTCTAGAAGTTTCTGACGAAGAACCTCCTAAGCTGGACAAGCTGGGTGGCAAGAATTGGGAAACCGTCAAGAAGCGTGTCCAGAAGAAGGTGGTGCAGATTGCCCGCGAACTTGTGGAACTGTACGCTCGTCGCGAGCTGGTGGAAGGTTTCGGTTTCCCTCCCGACGGCAAACTTCAGCAGGAATTCGAGGATGCCTTCGAATTTGAGCCCACCCCGGACCAGATAAAGGCTACCGAGGATATCAAGCGGGATATGGAAAGCCGTAAACCTATGGATCGCCTAGTCTGTGGCGACGTTGGTTTCGGTAAAACAGAAGTAGCTATGCGGGCCGCCTTCAAGTGTGTCTGTGCAAAGAAGCAGGTGGCTATTCTTGTCCCCACGACCATTTTGGCCGCCCAGCATTACGAGAATTTCAAGGAACGCTTTGCCGCATTTCCGGTGAACATCGCCTTGGTGAACCGCTATCGTACTCCCAAAGAGAAAAAGGAAGTTTTTGCCAAGCTGGCATCGGGTGAGGTGGATATTGTGGTGGGGACCCACTCCTTGCTGAGCGAGAAGAATCATTTCAAGGATCTGGGCCTGCTCATCGTAGATGAAGAACAGAAGTTCGGTGTAAAGCAGAAGGAAAAACTTCGGGAATTCCGCCTGTCGGTAGATACACTGAGCATGAGCGCTACGCCCATTCCCCGTTCGCTTCACCTGAGCATGACCGGTGTCAGGGACATCTCCCTTATCAATACGCCGCCTATCAACCGCCTGCCTGTAGAAACCAAGCTCATGAAGCGGGATGACGTGATTCTTGCTGAAGCGGTAAAGGATGAGTTGGCGCGTGGAGGCCAGGTGTTCGTGGTGAATGACCGGGTCCATAGTATCAACCAGTTGGCCGAAGAAGTGGAAGCCTGGGTTCCGGAAGCCCGTGTGGCGGTAGCCCATGGCCAGATGGATGACCGGGATTTGGAACGTGTCATGAATGCCTTCTTGGCCAAGGAATTCGATGTGTTGGTAAGCACCAGTATTATCGAATCGGGACTTGATGTTCCAAATGCAAATACCATTATCATCAATAACGCCCACCATTTTGGTATCAGCCAACTTTATCAGATGCGAGGCCGCGTAGGCCGTAGCGATGTGTTGGCAAAGGCGTTCTTGGTAATCCCCGCTAGGTCGGAAATTTCTCCGGAATCCATGCGTAGGCTCAAGGCTCTGGAACAGTACACTGATTTGGGAAGTGGTTATCAGCTTGCCATGCGCGACTTGGAAATCCGCGGGGCAGGAAACCTGCTAGGCCAGGAACAGCACGGTTTTATCGCCGAGGTGGGTTTCGAGACGTATATTCGGTTGGTCAAAGAGGCGGTGGAGGAACTGCGGGGTGGCCCCACGGATAAACCTATACAGCCCCGTGTGGAAATTGGCGTGGACGCCTACCTGCCCGAAGATTATATCCAGGATGGTCTTACCAGGATTTCGCTATATCAGCGTATCGCCCGTGTTGGATCCCAGGCCGAGGTGGAGAGCATTACCCAGGAACTGGAAGACCGCTTCGGCCCGGTTCCTGTACCAGCCCAGATGCTTATGGTGGTCACGGAAATAGGGCTTATTGCCGGTCAGCTAAGAATACAGGGCCTGCAGCAGCGTAAGGGTATTTTGGTAGTGACCTTCACGGAATTCCCGCCGCCCGATACTCGTGTGCTGGCCGAAATTTCGGGCCGGTGTACGTGTCCTATGCGCTATTTGGGGGCCACACCTTTGCAGGCTGTATTTGAATTGGGTATGGCTCCGGCAGAACAGCTAGCCAGCAAGATCCTAGAGATTTTCCGCAGTTTCGCGGACATTCCCAAGAGTATCCAGTAGTCGCTGGGCAACTAATTCGGCGACTATGGCTGGTGTTCCGTTTAAATCTTCGGCGCTCCAAAAAGTTTCATCAGCGTCTGTTTCGAACAGCAGAACTTCTTTCGGAAGTTCCGCTACGGCCTTTTGCGAAGACTTCTTGGCAAGGCTGCTCTGGTGTACCGAAATCAGCCCGCCCATGTTCACGATCTGACGGGCGGCACCTACGTCTCCGCCGAACCGGTGGAAAATAGGGCGGGAACCGTTGGAACTTTTGCCAAAACCCACCTGTTTCAGCAAGGCGATAACCCGCCCGTAGTCACCGACGCAGTGGATTTGCAGGTCTCGTTTTAGTTCAAGGGCAAGTTTGGCCTGAAAAAGGAACCACTGTTCCTGCAGTTCGCCGGGACCATATTCTGGGAACCGGCGGTCCAGACCGGTTTCTCCTACCTGGAATCGGTCGTTCCGTTCCAGGAATTTGCGCAACTCCTGTTTGTAGCCTTCCTTGGCATGCCCAACGGACATGGGGTGGATGCCGAAAGCGAGATTGCATCCCTTTCCCTTCAGGTCTAAATTTTGCCAAAGTTCCCACTGGGACTCCCATTCCTCAGGCTCGCAGGCTACGGCGTTGTAGGCATAACCTGATTCTGCTAGAATCAGGGCTAACTCCCTTGGATGGGGGAGTCTCCCTAGGTGGATGTGGCTGTCGAAGGGCATTTTTACTCGTTTTTCAGTCAAAATAAAAAGAAATTGAAGAAAAATGAAAAAATGCTTGTTTTTTTGAATAAAAAAGCCTAGTTTATGGCTACGGTGTTTGCCGAAAACAAGTTTGAACCCAAAGAGCCGCTGTGCGGTAGCTAAAAGGAGATTCTATGCGCGACCTTATCGAGAAGGTTTTGAAGAAGGGGCTTTCCGTGTCTTTTTCCGAAGAGAGCGGTTTTTCGATTATCCGTATTTGCAAGGGCGGTGATGTGGTGGCCAGTTGCAGTCTGGGGTCCGCAAGTTTCCGCGCAAGTGTCGAGGATTCCCTTCAGTCGCTACTGCTTGACTTGGAACGCAAGGGCGTATAAGTTCACCAAATTTCATAAAAAAGACCCGCTTTTTTGCGGGCCTTTTTTTATGCTTTAAACATTAAGCTTGGATTCGTGAGCAACAAAGCCCCAGTTATTAAACTGGGGCGGTTGCGAGAGCGAGGGCTAACCAGAGAAGCTTTTCCCGAGTTTAGCCCGAGCGGTCGTTATTAGTTGATACGACCAACCAAGTTGCCGGAGAGCATGAAGTCGCGAGAGCTTCCGTAGCTGTGGAAACCGGCGGACAGGCTAAAGCGGTCGGTGAAGGTCTTTTCTAGGTAGAGGGCACCCAGCACGTCCTTCACGTTCTTGGTTGTGAAGCCCTGGTATTCCGGATGCTCATGACGGTCGCTGATATATTCAGCTTCCAGGATGATGCGGTCTACCACAGGAGTGAAGAAGGCAAAGCCACCGGTCACAGGAATCACCATGTCTTCGTTGGGATCGATGTTCAACAGAGCCGCTTCTGCAAACATGTTCATGTGCTTGCGGATGACGGGGACGTTGGCCTTCAAGGAGGCGTTGTGCTTGATTTCGGCATCGGAATCGTAAACAACGTCAAACAGGTTGGCGCGGTAGGCCAGCTGCACGTTCAGTTCGCTAAGGCCTTCGAGGCCGTGGAAGTTGAACGCGGCACGGAGGTCACCCTTGTCCAGGTGCGGAGCCGTGCTGATGAGAGACATGAAGAAGTCCATGTTCTCGGTGGGGCTGAAACCGAACTGCAACTGGTTTTCGGAACGCTGGGTGGACATAAATCCGGCCAGGTAACCGTCGATGTAGCCACCGAAGTAGTCGCCGTTCTTGTCGGTGTTGTCCCAGCGACCGACCTTGAAGCTCAGGTGTTCTGTTTCCTGATAGGCCCAGGCTTCTTCCAGATCGAAGTAGTCGCCAACTTCGGTGTATTCGTCGTTGCGAATCTTTTCACGCTTCTGGCGCTTGGTCTCATAGTCATCGACGGATTTGTCCAGGTCACCGGGGTGCAGGGAGATTCCCAACTTGCCCTTGAAGTCATCACCTTCGGCCAGGATAGCGAAGTTGGCTTCGCCTCTCCAGGTTTCCAGGTTGTCGCCTTCTTCATCTTCTTCGGTATTCCAGAACACCTTACCAGCTTCCAACTCGAAGTCGGCCATCACGTCAAAGGCGAGCTTCTGGGTTTCGAACATGGCGTTGTCGATCATTTTTTTCTTTTTGCGCTTTTTCTTCTTGGGAGGCTGAGCCTGCTTCGTGGGAGCGGCGGCAGCTACAAAGCCTGTAGTGTCATCTTCGGCAACAGCGGCAGCCTTGGTGGTGTCGGCGGCAGCGGCGGTATCAGCAGGGACTGCTTCGGCAGCGGCCGTCTCTTCGGCGGGGGCTGCGGCGCTATCGGCGGGAGCCTGTTCCGTAGCAGCCGCGTTAGCGGCGGGAGCGGTACTATCGGCGGGGGCGGCTTCAGCGGCAGGCTGTTCGGTTGCAGCAGGAGCAGCGGCCTGTTCTGCCGGTGCAGCCTGTTCGGCGGGAGCGGCTTGTTCAGTGGCCGGTGCAGCCTGTTCGGTGGCTGCAGGAGCGGCGGCTTCCGCTGTGGCGGCAGCCTGTTCGGCAGGTTGTTGTGTTGCAGGTGCTGCTTCGGGAGCGGCAAAAACGGATGCCGCCAGGACGCAGGACACTAGAATCATTTTTTTCATGAAAAAGAGTCTCCTTTCAATATTCAATATGAAAAATTTTAGAAAAAAAACAGGTCCTTGGGGCTTGTTGGGAATATTTTTCTTTCAAAAATGTTATGTTATAGTCAAAAGAGGTTTATTTTGAGGCGTTTTTTTCTGGTTTTGATTTTGTTTTTTGCTGCTCTTGCTTTTTCTCAGGAAACCCTTCCAGTTTACCGGATGGTCAAGGGAAAGATTAAGGAAGACGCTCCCGTAGGAGAACTTAACCGTTCCGACTGGATCAAGGAGTTGCCGATTCCTCAGGTAAAGGTCAAGAAGGTTTCCTGGGTCAAGGAAACCGTACAGGTGAAGGACAAGAAAGGTAAGGTGGTCAAGGACAAGAAAGGGAACCCCAAGACAAAGGTCAAGAAGAAAAAGGTGGTCAAGTACGTGATGGAGGACCCAAAGGAACCACCCAAGTTTGTGCCTATCGATTGCAAGGTGGGTAAGGTTTATGCCAAACGCTCTGAACTGGCCCGTTTCCAGCAGGAATCCCTGGACTTGAGTGGCGAGTACGCCTCGGCTACAGGCAGCGTTTTCTTGAAGAAATCCCCAAACAACCCCGGCAAGTTTACAGTGACAATCCAGAATGGGCCACTGGGAGACCGGGCTGAAATAGAGATGAGCGACATCGTGATGGAGGAATCGTCCAACGGCGGAAGGCTGTCTTACAAGGAAGAAGGCTGTGCACTGGATATAAGCATCTTGAACCGTAAGGTGACGGTGATGCAGCGGGGGTGTGCGGACTACAATTCTGGGACTAGCCGCTTGGAAGGGGAGTATGGCACGTACAAGGGAAACACCCGCCGCGTAGATACCTTCGTGATGCCTGAAAAGACGTTCAAGTTCCGGAAATACCTGTGGTGCGCCAGCGGGTTTGATTCCTGTGAAAAGGTCAAGGATGACTACGGAGCCGTCTATATCACCTGGAGCAAGGACGGCAAGGGCTTTATCGAGCGAAAAGCGGGTGAGGATGTTCATGTCTACCGTCCTTTTGAACACGTGATTCCAAAGAAGAGGGACTTCTATAAGGGCGAAAAACCGGTAGTTATCAAGACCAAGCGGACGGATATGGCGGGAGAATGGATGATCTGGTATTTCTACCCCAAGGCGGAACGGCTCAAGATGGTCCGGGCCGGTATGAACGAGGAAACGGCCTATATGGAGATTTATGAGTAGCGTTCCACGATGATGGGAACAAATTGCTATATTTGCGCCGAACAATGGAGATTTTATGTCTGATTTGAACCAGAAAATCAAGGAAGTGATTATCAAGGCCCTGGAGCTCGAAGATATCACCCCCGCAGATATCGTTGACAACGCACCCCTCTTTGGTGAAGGCGAAAACAGCCTGGGCCTCGACAGCATCGACGCCCTGGAACTGGGCATCGCCATTAAGGAGAACTTCGGCGTGTCTTTCTCGGTAGTGAACGAGGAGACCAAGAAGCACTTTGCCTCGGTCAACGCTCTGGCCGCCTACATCTCTGCCAATTCCCCTAGCTGATTAAAGGACTGAACATGGAAAAACAGGAAATTTTCGATAGAATCAAGAACGCCCTGGTCGAAGAGTTCGATATGGAGGCCTCCAAGCTGGTTCCCGAAGCTAGGCTTTACGAAGATTTGGAACTGGACAGCATCGACGCCGTGGACCTGATCGTGAAGCTCAAGTCCATGCTGCCCCGCAATATCGACCCCGAAGTGTTCAAGGCCGTGCGCACCCTGCAAGACGTGGTGGACGCCATCTACGGCCTGATTCACGAACCGGAATCCAAGTAATGAAATCCGTGGCGGGAAAGGTAATCTTTGCCGCTCTTTCGGTATTGTACCCGGCACTGGTCTTTTGCGGACTGGTGTTTTGGGATATTTCGCCGCGACGCCTGAGCCTGCTGCTCATTGGCCTTGCCTTTGTGTTGTTCTTCAACACGACCCAGGGCCGCAGGAACGCGGCCGGTGGGGCCGGCACGGTTCAAGGAAACGGCGCGGCTACAGCTGGTGGGGAAGGCGCGGCGAATAGCCTCAAGGACTACGCCCTGGTGGTGTTGATGCTGGCCTGCGGCGGTGTCTCTTTCTTTGCCGACAGCCTGCTGTTCCTGGAATTTTATCCTGTGCTGGTGAGCCTCTCGTTGCTGGCGTTTTTCGGGATTTCTCTTTGGAAAAAGCCCAGCTTCGCCTTCCGCATGGCGTGCCTGGGCGACCGTCGTGTGGCTACCTCGCCGGAACGGGCTTTCGTGGAGCGTTACTGCGACCGGGTGACCCTTGCCTGGTGTGGCTTTTTCGTGTTCAACGCTACCGTGGCTACCTTTACAGTTTTTGTAGGCGACAGCCGAATCTGGTCACTGTACAATGGCTTAATCTCCTATATTTTAATCGGCTTATTTTTTGCCATAGAATGGACAATTCGAAAGATGATGCAGAAGAAGATGCATTCCTACATTCCCGTATGCGCCTTGGAGCGTGATTCCCGCCCAAGTGACATGGTTGTGTGCTTCGACGGTGATTCGGTGCGCACCTGGGCGGACTTTACCGACGATGTTTCCAAGGTGCGGCGTTACCTAGAAGCGCGGGAGAACACCCCCTGGATTATCCACTGCGAAGATTCGTACTACTTTATGGTTGGCCTGCTGGCTATGCTGCAGGGTGGCCGCAAGGCTCTTGTGACGGCGAACCGCCAGGAGGCCTTTATCAAGGAGATCCAGAAGCCCGGCTACGGGTTCTTGACCGACGAGCCCTTTGCGGGCGCTACCCTGATTCAAGATGTGCTTAAGGATACCGAGTCTGACGGTCGCTGGAATACCTTCGATAAGAATTCTGCTGCCATGGTGATGTACACCTCTGGCACTACCGGCGAGCCCAAGATGGTGCCCAAGATGTTCTGCCAGTTCGAGAACGAGCTTTTTGAGCTGGTGAAGGTTTTTGGAGACGGCTGGGTGAACCGCAAGGTCTACAGCACGGTGAACCATCACCACATTTACGGCCTGCTTTTCACGGTGTTGCTCCCAACGGCCACCGGGTTGCCTTACCGTAGGCACCGCATCGATTACCCCAGCGAGCTGGTGAGCCTCTCGGGAGAGGCCGCTGTGATTGCCTCTAGCCCCGCTTACCTAAAACGTTTGGCTGCCGACGCCGAACAGCCCATTCCCTTCAAGACCACGCCTATCATCTATTCTTCGGGCGGCCCCTTGCCAGAAGAAGTGGCACGCAAGTGCGAAGGCATTACGGGGTATTGGACTACAGAAATTTACGGCAGTACCGAGACCGGCGGCATCGCTTATAGGCAGTCGAAAAACGGCCCCATCTGGAAGCCCTTCGAGGTCTGCAAGATGAGCATCGGCGAGAATGACTGCCTGAATGTGAAGTCTAGCTACATTCTGGAACCGGAAGGCTTTACCACCGGCGACCTGGTGGAAATCTACGACGACGGGCGATTCTTGCTGAAGGGCCGCGCCGATTCCATTGTAAAGATTGAGGAAAAGCGCATTTCGCTCCCCGAGGTGGAAGCTCGCCTGAAGCAGACAGGCTTGGTGCAAGATGTTCGCGTGGTGCCCATGGTGGGTAAGCGTCAGTACCTGGCGGCCGCTATCGTGCTGAATGCCGAAGGCCGCGATAAGTTTAAGGATCAGCCCAAGCTTGAAATCAACAATTTCTTCAAGGCGCACTTGGCTCAGTATCTCGAGAACACGGTGACTCCCAAGAAATGGCGTTACATGGAGGAACTCCCTCAGGATACCCAGGGCAAGATCAAGATGCGCGATATCCAGGCTATGTTCAACCTCCCCGAATCCAAGAATTTCAAGATTTTGAAGATGCACCGTGAACCGGGCGCCCTTTCGTTGAAGCTCGTGTTCCCGGCGGACAGTGACTTTTATGACGGGCACTTTCCGGCATTCAAGTTGCTCCCGGCCATAGCCCAGGTGGACATGGTGGCTGTGTTTGCCCATGCTTTGCTGGAGACGCCCCGTGCGGTTCAGAAAATCCAGCGGACCAAGTTCAGCTACCCGGTGTTACCCGATGCGGTGACCAATCTGGAAATGACTTACAAGGCCGAGAGCAACAAGGTGCTGTTCACCTACACTAACGAGGCCGGGCGTATGCTTTCTACCGGCACGCTTTTGATGCAGGCGGCTACATGAGAGAACTTGCAGACCTGAAATTTTGCGCCATAGTGCCGGTGTACAGGCATGAATCTACCACCCGCAAGGTGGCCGAAAGCCTTTCGGCCCAGGGCCTTGCAGTGATTCTGGTGGACGACGGCAACACGCCCGAGGGGCACGCCATCTTGGAGGCTGTGACTAGCGAAGTGCCGAATACGGTGCTTGTGACCCACGCCAAGAACGGCGGCAAGGGCAAGGCCGTCATTAGTGGGCTTGAGAAGGCTCTTGAACTTGGGTATACCCACGCCTTGCAGATGGATGCCGATGGTCAGCACGATGCGGAAGCCATCCCGTTCTTTCTGAAGGCGGCCCGCAAGCACCCCGAAGACTTGATTGCAGGGTTCCCGCAGTACGACGGCAGCGTGCCCAAGTCCCGGGAACAGGGGCGGAAAATTACCAACTTCTGGGTAGCCATCGAGACGCTCTCGAAGGACATTCCCGATTCCATGTGTGGTTTCCGGATTTATCCGGTAAAGTCCACGATGCCTGTGGCAAAAAAGCTGACCAGCTACCGGATGGGCTTTGACATCGAGATTCTGGTTCGCCTTTCTTGGGCGGGAGTCAAGATGCGCTTTTACCCCATTAAGGTCACTTACCCCGAAGACGGTGTCTCGAATTTCAGGGTCTTTGGTAGCAACGTGGAGATTTCCTGGACCCATACCAAGCTCTGTACGGGCATGATTCTGCGCCTGCCCATGCTCCTTTGGCGCCGCCATAAGGCCAAGAAATAACCGTCATGGACGCCAGTAAGCAACAGTGGTTTGAACTTAAGGAAGTGGGCGGGAGCCTGTGGCATTTCCGCTTTATGCTCTGGATTACCTGCCACCTGCCGCTCCGGCTGGTGGAGTTCTTGACCGCCGTGATTTGCTTTTTCTTTTGGCTGGGGGCCGCTCCTGTGCGGACCCGTTCGGCGGCTTACCTGAAGCGGCTCTACGCGGTGCAGGGCCGGAATGTTCCGCCCTTTGCTACCTACAGGCACGTACTTTCTTTTGCCCTTTCCATGATCGAAAAACTTTTGGGCTGGCGTGGCGTGATCAAGCTTGCCCAGGTAGAGACCCAGGGCGATGACCTGGACATGCTGGTGGAACAGCTTGACCGTGGAGAAGGTGCTTTTTTAATTTGTTCGCACTTGGGGAATATGGAGATGCTCCGCTCCCTCACGGGGTATGGTAAGATTCATACCCACAGACAGTTCACGGTGCATCCGGTGGTGGATTTTTCAGGAACTTCCAAGTTCAACGCCCTCTTGTATGAGCTGAATCCTGACCTGATGAAGGTGGTGGTAGACGCCAACAAGATAGGTGTGGATAGCGCCGTAGGGATGAAGGAATGGATTGCCGCAGGCGACCTGGTGGTGATCGCTGGCGACCGCACGTCGGCCAACTCTACGGACCGTAATGTGGAAATGCCGTTCTTAGGGGAGACCGCCAACTTCCCTGAAGGGGCCTTTACCCTGGCCAGCATCTTGAACGCCCCGATTTACTTTGCCTTTGCTATCCGCAAGAAAGATTTTGATATCCGTTCGCCCTACGAGATGCATATCGTGCGGGCAAAGACCGGTTTTGACTGTAGCCGCAAAGAGAGGCACGCCCGCTTAACCGCATTAGTAGAGGAATACGTGGGTTTGCTTCAAAAGCATTGCTTGCGGCACCCGTACCAGTGGTACAATTTCTATAATTTCTGGCGCAAAAATTGATAAAGGATTACAACATGAAGACTGTCGTCATCGGACCCGAAAAGTTGACCATCGAACAGGTGGTTGCCATTGCAAAACGCGAAGTGCTGGTGGAGCTGGATTCCAGTTCTAAGTTCCAGAAGAAGATCGATGCGGGCGCTGCGTTCTTGGACGAGGCCCTGGCTGAACATGGCGGCATTTACGGCGTGACCACGGGTTACGGCGATTCTTGCACTCAGGTGGTGCCCCCCGATCGTTACTATGAACTGCCCATTAACCTGTCGCGTTTTCATGGATGCGGCATGGGCAACTACTTTGACGAAGAGACCACCCGCGCTATTATGGCGGTGCGCCTGAATACGCTGGCCCGCGGTTTTTCTGGCGTGAGCTATGCTCTGCTGAAGATTATTATGGACTTTTTGCAGAACGACATTCTTCCCCTGATTCCGCAGGAAGGTTCTGTAGGTGCCAGCGGTGACCTGACGCCCCTTTCTTACCTGGCCGGTGCCATAATCGGTGAACGGGATGTGCTTTATAAGGGTCAGCGCAGGCCTTCGAAGGATGTGATGTCTGAACTGGGCATTACGCCCCACAGGTTCCGCCCCAAGGAAGCTATCGCCATCATGAACGGTACGGCTGTGATGAACGCCGTGGCTTGTATGGCCTTTAGCCGCGCTCAGTACCTGGCCGACTTGAGCTGCCGCATTACCGCTATGAATACCATTGCCATGAAGGGCAATGCTTACCATTTCTATGAGAGGCTCTTTGCGGTGAAACCCCATCCGGGTCTTGTGACCGCCGCCAAGAAGATGCGCGATGCCATGAACCTGGAAGTGGAAAAGAACGTGATTCCCGAAAAGATTCAGGACCCGTATTCTCTGCGTTGCGCCCCCCACGTGGTGGGCGTGTTCTACGATTCTGAACCGCTGCTCCGCCAGCTTATCGAAATCGAGATGAACAGCGCCAACGATAATCCGATTATCGACCCCGAAACCAGGAACATTTTCCACGGCGGACATTTCTACGGCGGTCATATCTGCCTGGCCATGGATACCCTCAAGAATATCGTGGCGAACTTTGCCGACCTGCTGGACCGCCAGCTGGCGACTATTGTAGACATCAAGTTCAACCGTAACTTGCCGCCTAATCTTTCCGGTAGTCAGGGTGAGTTTGCGCTCAACCACGGCTTTAAGGCGGTGCAGATTGGCGTTTCGGCTTGGACGGCCGAGGCCCTGCACAATACCATGCCTATGAGTGTGTTCAGCCGCTCCACCGAATGCCACAACCAGGACAAGGTGAGCATGGGAACCATTGCCGCTCGTGACTGTATCCGCGTGATTGAGCTGACCGAGCAGGTGGCCGCCGCCGTGCTGCTGGCCGCGTCCCAGGCTCTCCGCATTCGCCTCGAACGCGGTGAGATTTTTGACGTGCGCCTTGCCGGTGTCCGCGCTACTTACGACCAGGTGTTCGAACACTTTGCGCCCTTGGCTTGCGACCGTCAGCTGGAAGGCGACCTTCGCAAGACCCTGGAACTGATTCGCGAAAAGCACTACGCAGTATAGGCGAGGTTGGCCATGGCTCAGAAGAAACTGAAGGCGACGGTGGAGTTCCAGGTGGAATTCTACGACGTGGATTCCATGAAGGTGGCCTGGCACGGCAATTACGTGAAGTACATGGAAATGGCCCGTTGCGCCTTGCTCACCAAGATCAAGTACGATTACTTTGCCATGGAAAAGAGCGGTTTTGCCTGGCCCGTGGTAGACATGCACGTGCGCTACCTGCGGCCTATGGTTTTCATGCAGCGGATTCGCGCCGAGGTGACCCTCGAGGAATATGAGGTGTGCCTCAAGCTTTCGTACAAGTTCTTTGACGCGGCCTCTGGCACGCTCCTTTGCAAGGCCGAAAGCATGCAGATGGCCGTGAACATGCAGACTCTTGAATCCCTGATGGTGTGCCCGCCCTGCTTTGTGGACCAGGTTCGTGCGGCTCTTGCCCAAGAGGAATAGCCGTGGCCGTTTTGCGAGCCCTTTTCTTGGCGTTCCTGTTGGCGTTGGTGGGCTGTCATCACAGTCGTGTGGCGCCGGGAGTTGCGCCGGTCTATTATTCCGACAATCGCTCGGTGGAGTTGCTCCCTACAGCGGTCATGACCGAACCCATTGACATGCCCCAGCATATCGCCGGGAACTTTACCAAGCCCGATGGCTCTACGGATTCCTTTGAGGCGGATTCTTGGGTGCGGGCCAACGACAGCATTCTTTCTATTACCATGTTTACGGGCTTTGGCACCACCTTGGGCGAGATTACCTATGAGCGTGACTCGGTAAAGGCGGAAAGTTCTGTTCTCGACGTGACCAAGATGAAGGCGGAATACTTGGTGGCCGATTTTCAGGTTTGTTTTTACCCGTTTGCAGCGCTTAAAGAAAATTTTGAGAAGTCGGGATTCACCTTTGTGGAGTCCCGCGATGGCGAAGCCTCTGATGGCGACTACGTGCGGACCCTGAAAGAGGGCGACCGCGTGATTCTTGTGGCTAAGAAGACTGCCCGCGAAGTAAGCCTGGTGAATGAACTGCGCAAGTACAGCTACCGCATAACCCTGGGGGACAAGTGATGAGCCGTCCGCTTTATGTCAATGACTTCGGTTTCCACTGTATTCTGGGGGGAGACAAGGAAAGGGTTTTTCAGAAGCTTACCCGTGGTGAACGTGGATGCTTTACCATGCACGACGTGGCAGGAGTCATGCGGCCAGCGGCTACCATCGAGCCCGAAACGATGGCGCCGGTGGAAAATCCGGAGTTTGACAACCGAGTGAACCGCCTGAGCCGCGCGGCCCTGGATCAGATAGAACCTACGGTCCGCAAGGCTATCGAAAAGTTTGGCGCCAACCGGGTTGGAATCTTTATGGGCTCTTGTGACAACGGCTCGGAATCTTCGTTAGCGGCCCTCAGGTGCTTCAAAGAAACAGGCAAGTTCCCCGAAGGTTACAAGCTGGAATACCAGAGTGCAGACTTTCCGCTGCGCTATATTGCGGAACGTTTCGGCATTACGGGAATGGCTTCTGTACATTCCACGGCCTGTGCGTCCAGTGCCAGCGCCTTTGTGTCGGCCCGCAATAATATTTACGCTGGCAACTGCGACGCCGCCATCGTAGGTGGCGTGGACATTGCTTCTCTTTCTGTGATTCTCGGCTTTGCCTCTCTGGAAGCAATGTCCGACAGGCCCACCAACCCCTTCAGCGCGAACCGCTCGGGCCTGACTTTGGGAGATGCGGCGGTGTATTTTGTGGTGACCCGTGATAGCTTTGCGGACTTGTGCCGGCCCGAATGTGAAGGGCTTACGGTGCTTGGCTTTGGCGAGAGTGCCGACGCCGACCACATTACCGCTCCACGTGCCGATGGGGAAGGGGCATACCTGGCCATGTCTGCCGCTTTACATGATGCGGGCGTTTCGGCCTCTGACATAGGCTATATCAACCTGCATGGCACGGGTACCCGGCTGAATGATGCCATGGAATCCCGTGCGGTGAACCGGATTTTCGGTGAGAATGTTCCTGCAAGCTCCACCAAGGCCTTGACGGGGCATACCCTCGGGGCGGCGGGCGCCTTGGAGGTGGCCTTCTGCTGCCTCGCCCTGACTCACGGCGGAAAGTTGCCAGCACACCTGTTCGACGGCGCTATGGATCCAGAGCTCCCGAAGGTTCGGTTGGTAAAATCGGGAGAAAGCGTGGAAAACCTGAAATACAGCATCAGCAATTCCTTCGCCTTCGGCGGCTGTAATGTATCTTTGGTCTTGGGAAAGAAATAAGATGGACAAGATGGAATTCAAAACCCGCGACGAGATTTCGGCCCTGGTGCCTCACAAGGGCAAGATGCTCCTGCTGGATCGAATCAAGAAGTTCGACCTTCAGGAGATTTTCATCGAGACGGAAGTGGACATTTCCGAAGATTGCATGTTCTATAACGAAGAACTTGGCGGCGTGCCCTCTTACGTGGCGTTTGAATATATGGCCCAGAGTATTTCGGCCCTTTCAGGAATTTATGGGCGTTCTTGTGGGAACAGCCCCAAGGAAGGGTTTATCATGAGCGTTTCCAACTGCAAGTCCGACGTGGCGGCTTTCAAGCCCGGCGAGGTGGTGGAAATCCACGTGAAGCAGACTATGCGTATGGATATGGCGGTCACTTTCGACGGAGTGGCAAGCATTGGGGGTAAGCAGGTGTTGTCTGCTACCCTGAGCACCGTTGAGGTGGAAGACGCCAAGTCGATCATCGACTCGAAAGATTAACCCAACAAACTCTCAACCTGCGCGATAATCTTATCACGTTCCCCGCACCAGTTGGGGGCGATCAGCATTTCGCTGGGGCTTTCGCCGCTGAACCGCTCAATGGCGGTCTCGGTCCCGATAATCTTGATCATCTCGGCGACGGCGGCGCAGTATTCTTCGAATTCCTGCAGCTTGAACTGCCCGGCGATATAGTCCTGGGCCATGACGGTTCCTGTGACAATATGCAGCGGGTGGATCTTGACGGCGGCAAGTTTCAAATCGCGAATCACTTCGGCGGTGTGCTTGAAGTCTACCAGAGTCTCGCCCGGGAGTCCTACAATCACGTGGGTGGTCACGGTGAGGCCCGCTCCCTGGCAACGCATGACGGCGTCGGTAAATTCCGCCAGGGTGTGTCTGCGGTTGATGGCGGCAAGAGTCAGGTCGTTGGCCGTCTGGAGCCCGATCTCTACGATGATGGGCTTTTTGCGGTTCAGTTCCGCAAGGTAGGCTATCTTCTCGTCTTCTAGGCAGTCGGGGCGGGTGCCTATGGCAAGGCCCGCGATTTCCTTGTGCTTCACGATGGGGTCGATAATTTCTCGCAGTTTTTCCAGGGGCGCATGGGTGTTGGTGTAGGGCTGCAGGTATGCGAGGATTCCCGCGTTGGGGTATTTTTCGCGTAGGCGCGGCACGAACTTGTCCAACTGTTCCTGGATGGCAACCTGGGCCTGGTCAAAGACGGGGCTGAAACTGCGGTTGTTGCAGTAACTGCAGCCGGCAAAACCCTTGGTGCCGTCTAGGTTGGGGCAGCTCATGCCACCGTTCAGCGGCAACTTGCGCACCTTCAGGTAGTTGGGGAAAAGCTTCAGCAGTAAATCGCGGTAGGGGGTGTAGTGCATATGAGGAAAGATAATTTATTATATTGCTTTAGAGGTGAGCTTAAAACACAGGGAACAAAAATATGTTTAAGACCTTCAAGAATGTGAGTGTGGCGCTAGGTTTTTTGTCGGCCTTCGCCCTGGCCCAGAACGTGCTGGACAACGGCGACCTGGCTTATGGCGACGGCGGCTGGTACATCTGGAACAACCCCGATGGCCCCGCCAAGTACGAGGGCAAGCTGGGCGAGAAGGGCCTGGGTGTCGACGGCTCCGAAGGAGTGAAGGTCACGGTGACCGAACTTCCTAACCCCTCGTGGGGCCTGCAGTTGCAGCCGCCCAAGTGGCTCGCCGATTCCGCCTATTATACGCTTACCTTCAAGGCCAAGGGCAACATGCCCATTAACGCCATCATCCAGGGTGGCCCTCCTGACTACCGCCAGAAGGAAAGCGCCTCGTTTATGCTCACCAACGAATGGAAGACCTACTCCATGGTGTTCCTTGCCGACCAGAAGGGCTACGGCCTGAACAACGTCACGTTCCACGTGGGTCTTGCCAAGGGCTGGCTGCAGATGGACGACGTGACCATCGAGAAGGTTGAGGGCATGGATGACATGACCTGGTACAACGGTTCTGCCGCCCGTATCGATAGCCTCCGCAAGAAAGATTTGACTGTGAAGGCGGCTCCGGGCGCCCAGGTGAAGGTGGAGCTGATGCGCCACGCGTTCCCCTTCGGTACGGCCCTAGCGCTTTACCCCAGCAAGGACAGTGTTGAAACCTGGTACCGCAAGACCGCCAATAAGTATTTCTGGTACGGTGTTCCCGAGAACCAGTTCAAGTGGCCGGAATACGAACCCAAGAAGGGCAAGATCCGTCGCGATGAATTCAAGCAGTACCTGGACTATGTGGATGCCTACAAGTGGGGCTTCCGCGCCCACGCTCTTATGTGGGGCATTCAGGGCTACGGCTACGACAAGCATTTTAGCTTCCAGGGCAGCTGTAAGGAAATCGGCCAGAAGCTCAAGGCCCGTATCGACCGCGACATGAAGGAATATAAGGGCCGCATCAAGGAATATGACGTGTGGAACGAGGTTTTCCACGAGCCCTTCGTGTTCAACAAGTGCGGCTGGGATCTTTTGGATAGCGCCCACATCTGGGCCCACCGTGCCGACCCCGACGCCCGTCTGTTCATCAACGAGTACAACGTGGTGGTGGCAGGCGAGACCGACCGCCTGTATGACATTGTAAAGGGAATGCTGGACCGCAAGGTGCCTGTACACGGTATCGGCGTGCAGTGCCACTTTGGCGATCGCCAGTTGAATCCGGCTTTCATCAAGGCCCGCCTCGATAAGCTTGGTTCTCTGGGCTTGCCTCTCAAGGTTACGGAGCTTGACTTTGGCGACTGGCAGAAAGGCATGTACTTCGGCGAAGATGAACAGGCTAAGCGTTACGAGATGTTCCTGCGCATCGCCTTTAGCCACCCGGCTGTCGAAGGTATCATTTTGTGGGGCTTCTGGGATAACCGTCACTGGGTCAAGAACGGCGGTATCATCGCTCCGGACGGTCGCGAAAAGCCCGCTGCCAAGCTCATCTATGACTTGTGGCACAAGGTGTGGACCACCAACGGGACATTTACCGCGGATGCCGATGGCAACGTGAAGTTCCGCGGTTACCCCGGCAAGTACAAGGTGACTGTCAACGGCAAGTCCGAAATGGTGGAGTTGAAATAGGCCCATAACGTAAGGTTTGCCTTTCGAAGAACCTAATTATGAAGAAAAAACTCCCCGGTATCATATTCCTGCTGGCCATGCCCTGCTCCGTGCTGCTCTTTGTGCAGGTGGAAAAGTGGAGCGGCTCCGAGTTGGTGGCGCTCCTCTCGGCGGTGCTTTTCTATGTGGTGGTGGCCGTGATTCTCGGGTTTGTCTTTGGCAGGGGAGGCGGAGATGTCAATCGAAGATAGGTCCACGCTGGTTTTTGCAAGCGGAGTTGGCCGCGTTAAAGAAGAAAAACCCAAGGCCGAGCGCCCCGCAGGCGACGGCGTGGTACGCATACAGCTCAGGCGTCTGGGTGGTGGCAAGATGGAAAGCGTCATCACGGGAATCCCGCTGGACGAGGCCGACCTGAAGGAACTGGCTCGCACCCTGAAGCAGAAATGCGGGGTGGGCGGCTCCGTGAAGGACTTTACCGTCACTATCCAGGGCGACAAGCGCAACGTGCTGAAGGCCGAACTGGAAAAGAAGGGCTATACCGTCAAACTGGCGGGCGGGTAGACCGCGCTCGGGCTTTTTTATAAAAATTAGACATTTATTTTACATATCCTCCTTGTTTTTCGATAATATATATGCGTATATTGATATATATGCATAAAACTAATAAAATGACCAAAAAACGGCAAAAACAAGGAGGATCTTATGTCCAAAATCATCAGAGAAGGTTTCGCGCAGTTTTGCAAGCGGCAACAGGCGGGCTTGCTTGTTGTTGGTGAAATCCGGAAACAAGAGCAGAAAGACAAGGAGGCACTTCTCGATGCCCAGGAAAAACGGTTCGAACGCAAGTACAACCTGTTCTACGAGAATCTAGACCTTATCATGAGGCACAAGGATGAAATCATCGAGACGCCCCGTTACGCGAACATTGACGCTCATTACCTGCTTGAGGGTGGCGGGTTGTATGTCGGTAGGCTTGCTACATCAAGGCAGGTCAACATCGCGGGAACGCTCATCACCTTCAATCTCAAGTTGGGGACCCTGCTCAAGATCTGGGAAATCGGCCAGTTTCGTATCGCATGTAGGTGCGGAGAAACGGCTGTCATTAGGCGTTTTGTCGGGACACCCCTTTCGGGAGGGTCAAGCGCATCGGCGATTTGCCCTAAGTGCAAGATGGAGATCTATGTTAAGCACAGGAGTTTTGGCAAGTATTTTTTCTTCGCGTCGGAAAAGTTGAACGAGGATATCGAAATGGTCGTGAAGAGCCTTATCGCCAAGTGGACTATTGCCGAAGCAGAACACCATAAGAAGTATGCCGAGGGCTATTGTAAAGATCCTAAAATCGCAAACGAACTCAAGGATGATGGCGAAATCTGCGATCTCGAGACCTTGCTGCAGGAACTTTGGCAGAAGGAACTCGAAGAGGCTGCAAAGGCTTAAAAAGGAGGCGTGAATATGGCAGTAAAGATTCAGGAAGGTTTTGCGCTGTTCAGCAGGCGTATGGAGGCGAAGGTCTACATTGAGGGTGATGATGAAGCAATCGACAACATGGAATCGCGAAAGAGCGAGAACCTTGAGAAAGAACGTGATGAGCGAAAACGCAAGTTGTTGTACGACAACCTCGATCTGATCATGCGACACAGGGAAGATATCCTGAATACGCATCGGTACGCAAGGATTGATGTGCATTACGCGCTGCATGGCGGGGCCGCCTACATTGGCCCGATGGCGATGCAAAGAAGGATCTGCGCCGACGGGGTTCAGATTAAGGTGGGTATCACGCTGGGTTCGCTTCTCGGAATTTGGGAAATTGCGACATATAAGGTGAATTGTAGTTGTGGTAACACGGCCTACATCCGCTCATTCGGTGGCTCGCCGCTTTCGGGAGTGTCTGTTGCAGGCGCCTACTGCCCCCATTGCAAGAACGAGATTCACGGAATCCGGAGCCGATCATTGGGCGACTATGTGCGGCCGGTGGAAAATGCCCTCGCTAGCGAAGAGGCTTTGGTCTCGCAGGCTTTTACTTCTAGGGTGTTCGGCAAACCGGGTGAGCTTTGCAGCCTTGAAAAGATGCTCTCGGAACTGAAACTTAAGGAATACGAGGCTTCTGAACCTTAATTCTGATGCGTCACTAGTTGGCGCGTTGGCATTTTTTATGGGAAACAAAGGGGTTCTATGGTTATCTATGCGACCATATTTGTCGCATTTTGTATATATTTAGGGGAGGACCAACCTAGGAGAAAATATGGCTGACATGACCCGTGGCGAAAGGACGGTGCAGCTTTTTGCGAAGGTGATTTCGAACCCTGGCAAGAAATTTACCGTGACGGACCTGATGAGTGTATTCAACATTCCCGACGAGGAGCGGCGCAATGTGCAGCGCGACATGCGGTTCCTTTCGGAAATGGACGGCGGGCGCTACATTGCGGTAGAAAATGAGGGCCGTACGTCGGTCTATCGGTCGGCGCTTCCCAATGCCGAGCGGCTCCTGTTCCCGAACTTTGAGAACACCATGCTACATTTCGTGTTCCTCAAGCGAATCGCCAACATTTACCCTGCCACCAGCGAGATTATCACCCAACTTTTGGAGCGGATCGAGAAGAGCTTGCCCGACAGCGAGCAAAAATCCCTTAGGCAACTTGCTGATGAACTGAATACAAGAATTCTTTTTATGGGAACGCCCCCAGATTTTGAGGAGGATGCTAGCGAAAAAATCCGGATTATTCTACAGGCCATCCATGACCACCGCAAGATCGAAGTGACTTATCGCGATTCGGGTGATACTGAAAGGCAATCGACACGTATTCCGCTGATGATTATCATCTACGAAGACGAACTTTACGTGGGCTGTCAACGCCCAGACAGTATGACTTATACCCTCAAGTTCCGTCGTATCAAGAAGGTTAAGCTTTCCAAGGAAATGTATGCCGAAGACCCGAAGGTCGTGGACAAGCTGCGTCGGCAGGTGACATCGGGGGCTGCGTTCATGAGCGGCCAGGAGCCGAAACTCCAGGACGTGGAAATTGAATTCCAGGGCCATGCGCGGCTCTACCTGGAAGAAAATCCCTTCAACCGCTCTATGCAAATCGGCAAGACCAAGGATGGCAAGTTCACTGTAAAACTGAAGGCCGAGGTGAACCAGATGCTTTTCAACTGGGTAGTGTCATTCTCGGATGTGGCCCGCGTTATAAAGCCTGTTTCCCTACGCAAAAGGCTTAGGGACTACGCAGAATACCTGCTGGAGAATTACGGCTAGGGAAACTTGTTATATTGTACACCATGAACAAGATTCTTTTTGCCCTTCTGTTTTGCGTCGTTGCGGCATTTGCTGCTGATAAGCCTGCTACCAATGCCAAATCCGCAAATTCCGTTCCTGCGGAATCGGTCACTGTCCCGGCAGACTCTGCTGCCGAAATTTCCGCCCCCCAGGAGACCTGCTCTGAATTCAAGTCGGAGCTTGCCCACAGGGATAGCCTGATGGCCGTCGCAGACAGTTCCTGCTCGGTGGAGAAGGATTCCCTGCGTGCCGCATTGACCTCTGAGAAGGCCAAAGGCGAAAACTGGGAAAGGAGTTACGAGACCATGAAAAAGAGCAACGAGACCTGTGCCAAGGCGCTGAGCGTCTCTATAGGTGTAAGCGAAAACAGCAAGGAAAAGCGGGACGAGGAACGGCGTGAAGCCGCCATGATGAGTGGCAGCGCCTTTTTGGGTGGACTTGGCCTTGGAATGCTCCTTTTTTGGTTGATTTTTGACTAAGATGAAGCGCATCCTGTTGACAGCGGCGTTGCTTGCCACTTTGGCGGGGGCGGAAGTTTTCCAGAAGGGAAACGTGCTTACGCCCATGGCGACCTTGCAGATGACCGCTCCCGAAATTACCGCTTATATGCCCGAAAAGAAGCTGCTTTTCGTGGTGGGCGGCGACAAGCTTGTGGAAATGGTGGGTTTTGCCGACGA
>CAMIWK010000013.1 GCA_946402415.1 uncultured Fibrobacter sp. | reverse complement strand
CCCGCTACGACTTGAACCGCGCCGCCGAACTTAAGTACAACAAGATTGTGAACCTTGAAAAGGAAATCGCCGCGAAGACGGAAGAAATCAGGAAATCTTCTGGCGATGGTGACTTGAGCGAAGAGGTGACCGAAGAGACAATTGCCCTCGTGGTGAGCCGCTGGACCGGAATTCCGGTGACCAAGCTTTGCGAAGGCGAAAAGGCCAAATTGTTGCACCTGGATGAACGTCTGCATGCTCGCGTGATTGGCCAGGATGAAGCTGTGGAAGCGGTTTCTGAAGCCATCTTGCGTAACCGTAGCGGCCTTAGCCGCGAGAATGCGCCGATTGGTAGCTTCTTGTTCCTGGGCCCGACGGGTGTGGGCAAGACGGAACTTGCGAAGGCGCTTGCCGTGGAACTGTTCGACGACGAGAACGCGCTGGTGCGTATCGACATGAGCGAATACATGGAAAAGCACAGCGTGAGCCGCTTGATCGGTGCGCCTCCGGGATACGTGGGCTACGAAGAAGGCGGCCAGCTGACCGAAGCCGTGCGTACGCATCCGTACTGCGTGATTCTGCTCGACGAAATCGAGAAGGCTCACCCCGACGTGTTCAACACGCTGTTGCAGGTACTTGACGACGGTCGTCTGACCGATGGCAAGGGCCGTACCGTGAACTTCAAGAACACCTTGATCTTGATGACGTCGAACTTGGGTGCTGCTCATTTCCAGAACCGCGCGGGCGATGCAAAGCCTGTGACCTTGAAGGAAATAGAGCCGGAACTCCGTGGTTTCTTCAGACCGGAATTCTTGAACCGCTTGGACGAAGTGCTGGTGTTTCAGAGTTTAACGAAGCCGCAGATCAAGGACATTGTGAAACTGAAATTCAAGGGACTCGCTGAACGCGCCGCCCGTCAGGATTTGCAGCTCACACTGACCGACAAGGCGCTGGACGCCATTGCCGATGGTGCCTACCAGCCGGAATTCGGTGCACGTCCGATTCAGCGTTACCTGGAAAGGAACGTGGAACGCCCGCTGAGCCACGCAATCCTTGCTGGCGAAGTGAGTGCGGCAAAGCCGGTAACCATTGACTACGATGGCGAGAAATTTGTGGTGAAATGATGAGCAAAGTAGCCGCTACAGCGCAGTCATCACGTAAAGAGCAATGGTCTTCTGGTCATTGTTCTTTTCTTGCATGACGCCAATGTCAAAGTCCAGGCGAACTCGTGCGGCGCCCAAGGCCACTTCTAGCTTGGGGATGATATCGATCATGAAGTCGTCGGATATGTGGCCGACACTTTCGGAGGTGTTCACTTCGACCATCACTCGGACCGTGTGTCCGAAATTCAGCGTGGGGGTCATGCCGAAGGCGAATTTCACGTATCCGTCTTCGCCGGTCACGCCGTCCAGAAAACCTGCACGAGCTTCATAAAAGTTGGAGAAGTTCTTGGCGATAAAATGCTCCGTTCCGTAGGTAAGGATGACGGCACTACCGTTGTTGCGGTTCAGGCCAAAGTAACCGTCCAACTCGATGAACCTTCCCGGCTGCAAGTGGTATTTTCCGCCGATGTCCAGGGAAAGCTGGGAGTTGTCCATCTTGTTGTAGGTGTTAATGTCTATCTTGGCGCCGATTTCAAAGTCTTTGGAAATGCATCCCAGGATGTTCGCCGGGAAAAGTACCTGGTCCCCGAAATCGGAACGTAGCCCTACGCCTGCGCCGAACTTGGGCGACTTGCGGCTTTCGGGGCCGAATGTGTAATGCATGTCCCAGATGGGGTCCAGAGCGAAGGCGCTTGTGGTGAACAGGGCTAATACGAGTGCGGCGAGGCGTTTCATGATGTCCAAATTTAAAATATTTCTGCGGAATTACTAGATTTGGTTTCGCGAAAAGAGGTGAATATGATTGAACCGCGTCCAGAACTTTCCAAGCTTTCCGATTACGTTCCTGGAAAATCCATCGAAGAAATCCGTGAACGCTACGGTCTCACCAAGGTGGTGAAGTTGGCGTCCAACGAGAACCCGTTGGGGGCATCCCCCAAGGCGGTGGAGGCCTTCCACAAGATTGCGGACAGTCTGCATCTTTACCCCCGTGGCGATGCGCCTTCTATGATCCGTGCCCTGGCCGAAAAGTTCGGTGTCAAGACGGAACAGATCGTGGTGGGTAACGGCTCCGATGAAATCATCGATATGGTAGGCAAGGCCTTTATCCGCCAGGGAGACAACTGTGTGGCCATCACGCCCACTTTCTCCGTCTACAAGTTTACCACCCTTTCCAACGGGGCGGAATTTATTGGCGTGGGTGCGGGCGAGTCCAAGACGGGTCTTGGCGAACTTGCAAAGGCAGTGAACGAGAAAACCCGCGTAGTTTTTATTTGTAACCCCAACAATCCTACGGGCCTTTATTACAACGAAACCGAAATTCGCGACTTCTTGAAGAAGGTCCCGAAGAATGTGTTGGTCTTCTTGGACGAGGCCTACTCCGAATTTGCCACGGCTCCTGACTACCCCAAGCTGGTGGGAGCCCTCGATGAATTCCCCAACCTGTTTATCAACCGCACCTTCAGCAAGATTTATGGCTTGGCAGGACTTCGCGTAGGTTACGCTATGGCCAGTGCCGAAGTGGTCCGTCATTTGTGGAAGGTGAAGCCTCCCTTTGACGTGAACCAGGCCGCTCAGGTAGCTGCCATCGCCGCCCTTGGCGACACTGACCACGTAGAGGCCACCCGCAAGATGAACGCCGACGGAATTGCCTTTTTGAGCAAGGCCTTTGAAGGTCTCGGCTTCAAGGTGTTGCCTACTCAGGCGAACTTTATTTGCGTGCACATTGGCGCCAAGGCCAAGGAACTTGTGGCCTTCCTGGAAAGGAACGGCATGATTATTCGTGGGCTTACCAGTTTCGGCATGCCCGAATACGTGCGTGTTACGGTGGGCAAGCCCGAAGAGAACGAGCTTCTGATTGCCCTAGTCAAAAAGTGGAAAGAGGAGGCCTAGATGCCGGCGACCGCTACAAACCTGGATCTTCTGAAAATCGCCCTCAAGGCTTCCGAGATGGCCGAAGAGAACATCTTGAAATACTTCCGCCGGGACTTGAGCATCGAATGGAAAGCGGACAGGACCCCCGTGACTCTCGCCGACAAGAGCACCGAAGAACTGCTCCGTGAATTCTGGCTCAAGGAAACTCCCGACTTTGGCGTGCTGGGCGAAGAATTCGGCGACGGCCTTTCCGACAAGGAATACCGCTGGATCGTGGACCCCATCGACGGCACCAAGTCTTTCATTCGTGGCGTTCCCCTGTTCGGTACGCTGATTGCGCTTTACCGCAGGAACGTCCCCGTGGCAAGCGTCATCCGCATACCTGCCCTGCACAGCGCCGTGTGGGCGGTTCAAGACGGCGGCGCGTTTCTGGACGGACTCCCGGTCCGCTGCTCCAGAGTCCATTCCCTGGCCGACGCCCTGGTGCTATCGGGAACGGTGAACACCATGGAAACGGTAGGCTTTGGCGAAGGCTTCGCGAAACTTCGCCGGAGTGCAAACCTTTACCGCGGCTGGGGAGATTGCTACGGCTATTACCTGGTGGCATCGGGCCGCGCCGAAGTGATGGTGGACCCCGTGGTCTCCCTGTGGGACATTGCCGCCTACCCGCTTCTGTTCAAGGAAGCGGGCGGAAAGTTCACCACCATCGAAGGGGAGTCGGACCTCTTTGACGAAGCGGGTCGCCCTGTGGCCTCTGTCCACGAGGGCTATACCTCTATCGCCACTAACGGCATTCTCCACAACCCCGCCCGAATCCTGCTGAACGGCCGGTAGTTTTTTATTGAAAGGGGGACGCCTCCCCCTGATTGCAGCCTTGGCGATTCGGCAGATGCCGGCAGTGTCATTGCGAGCCCCGAATAGGGGTGAAGCAATCACAATCCAACGATCTCGCCAAGTCTTCCATCACCCCCTCTCCTAGGGGCTCTGCCCCTAACACCCCGCACCCTCATGTCATGCCCCGCTTGACGGGGCTTCTCCTTTAACAAATCTTTCCCTCGATGTGTACATTCCCTCGCTCATCATAATGACTGCTCGGCTCAATCTTGTAGCAGAATCTACGAAATCGCCTCGCTCTCGCCGACACAACTCGTTGATACGAGTTGCTTTCGGCTCACAGATTCACTTTGTTCGACTGTTCACTCGGGAAGCACACATCTCGGTCAAAAAACAAATGAATGGCTCTGGTTTACAAGCGTTTCACAATTAGGAACGGTTTTACAGGTAAGAGCCGTTCTCGCTGGAGGAAACTCTTGTGACTGTTAGTCCCTGCGAGTTTCCGCCGAGAGCCCTGATCACTTGCGTATTATCGGTAATTTCCAGGAATTATAATGGTTTTTGCTGTCCTGGTTTTATCCCCGCTCATAGAGAGCCCCTATAAGACTTATGTAAATTTAGCTTGATTTGCTGATATTGAACCAAATTGAGTTTTTTTTTGTCGCATAAAATTCTTCATAGAGAATGGTCATAACAAAATTCTGATTCGGTTATTGGCAAGGCTGCAAAACAGTAGCTGTCACGGCAACCTAAACGAATTGATAACAAAGGAGACTTATAATCGGAAAAATAAGGTACTACAAAATTCTCGTCCTGTGAAAACCAACTTACGGTATCTTTTTCTGTGATTATGTTGGTGATCTGACCACCACTGATGAATTCCGATATGTCGATTTTCTGTTCGATTTCCGAGCCATAAATAATCAAATTCAGTTTCGTTGATTCTAATTCTATCTTGTTAAAAGGAGTGCTGAAAAAATGATATGCGTACCATAGTGGATAGTCCCTAGAACAAGTATATTTTCCCAACTGTGAAATAGTGTCGGTAATGAAATGTGTTGATATGGTTGTATCCATACAAATAAAAGATTCGTTAAAAAATCTAAAATCCTTATTATTGCAACTAAGTTTAATACTATCAATTTTAGTCGTTGTCAATAAATTAATACTAGCAAAAAGATTTGCTTCATAACAATTTACGTTTTCTTCATTGAGCGTACAACTTCCTAGAAGGAAACATAATGCTGCGGATATCATTATAGTTTTATCCCCGGTCATAAAGAGCCCCTATAAGACCTGCTTTCTGAATATACCTTATTTTATGCAGGTTCGCAAGCATTTTGACGCTGAAAAAATGGATGAATTTCTTGGATTTTGTCGATTTCAACAAGCTTTTGTATAAAAAAGAGTCGTTGATTTCCATCAAGGAAAAAGTCAACGGCATAACGATTTCTCCTGAAGAAGAAAAGCTGAAAAGCGCAAACTGACAATGCGGGGGAAATAACAAAGCGGGACTTTTATGTCGCTTGTTTTATGCCACCTGTTTTTTTCGAGGTGGTTTTGCGATAAATTTTGGTTCCATTTTTTCGGCTTTGGCCTGTGTGAGGAACATATTTATTAGAGTCTGGTAGGGAATTCCAGTTTTTGCGGCAAGTTCCTTGAAATAGGCGAGGACTGATTCGCTGATGTTAATGCAAATCGTTTTCTTCAATTTCTTGGCATACGGATTCTTTACCGCATTGCTGAAGTCATAGTTGCGTTTCATATATATAATATATATACACATTATTATTTTGTCAATAGGCTAAATTCCCTCTCTCAACTGTATCTGGTGGTAGCATCGTCTCTACCACCATGGTGTCGGGGGTGAACTGCACGGTGATGGTCCCGCGCTTTGCTGTGTTCAGGTAGGGGATTCCCAGGGAATCGAGACGTTCCACCACCTGCTTGTGGGGGTGACGGAACCGGTTTTTCCGGCCGCTGGAGACCAGGGCAAGCCTTGGGTCTACCGCTGTCAAAAAATTTCGGCTGCTGGACGTCTTGCTCCCGTGATGGCCCAGTTTCAGCACGTCGCTTTTCAAGAAGGCGTGAGACCGGAGTATTTTCTTTTCGCCAGCTACCGTCAAGTCGCCGGTCAAGATGGCGGAATGCCCGAGACCCTTCACCCGGAGGGTAACGCTTTCTTCGTTGGTCTCGGCGCACTTGTCGCTAGAAACAGGGTGCAGGGCCCGAATCTCGAAAAAGTTCTCGGACCAGGTGAACCCCCGGCCGATATCCCGCAGGGGGATTCCCCGCTCCAGCGCCACGGCCATCGTTTTAATCCAGGCGGGTTTCGGCTCCAGCCTTGCACACTCGCTGACCCAGATTTCCTTGACGGGAAAACTTTTTACAATCCCGAGGACCCCGCCGAAATGGTCGGCGTCGGCGTGTGTCACCACAAGCGCGTCCAGCTTTAGGATACCGGAATGTCGCAAATAGGGAACTATGATATCCTTGCCCGAGTCCCTGCGGTCATTGGGCCCGCTATCGACTAGGATGTTTTTCCCCGAAGGGGTGGTAATCAGTATGGCGTCCCCCTGCCCGATGTCGATGGCGGTAAGGCTCCAGGTGGGCCGGACCACATCACGGTAGTTGCATGCAAAATAAAAGCCCGAAAAGAAAAGGAGGCCCAGGGAGAAAAGGATGGCGCCAAGCCTGTTTTTGCGGATGCTGGTAAGCAGCGCAAACGCAAAACCCATCAGCAACAGCACAAAGGGCGGGTAGGGCCCTACGGTCACCGATGCCGCCGAAGAGTCGGAAAGCAGGTGGGTCAAGAGGCTTGCGGTCCGGAGCAGGACCGATGCCGCACTGCAAAAGATACCCGTCACAAAATCGAAGGGCGAAAGCAGTGCAAAAAGTCCAGCCTCCATTCCCCAAGAAATCAGGGGGACGATGACGATGTTCCCTAGCCAGGCCAGGGGAGCGAGGGTCTTGAAATGATAAATCAGGAGGGGTGCCGTCGCCAAGGTGGCGCACAGCGTCACGTAGGTGGGTTCGACGATAAAACTCTGGAACTTGACCCATAGTTTATTTTTCGAGAGGCTTTCGGGTAATGCCTTTAGGGGATTGTGGCTGGACCCGAGAATGATTCCGGCGGTAGCTGCCGCCGACAGCTGGAATCCGGGATTCCAAAGCACCTGTGGGTTCGGAAGCAAGATGAGAATCAGGGCCACCCCCAGACTGTTCAGCGCACCTGCCGGCCGCTGGAAAAGCATGCCCACCTGGGGAACGGCAAACATGATGACGGCACGGGTCACCGCAGGGGAGCCGCCGGTGACGGGCACGTAGACGGCAAGGAGCAGTATTCCCACCACCCGCACAATCCTGTGGGGGAGTCCCGTCGCCTTCAGGAACGTCATCAGGAGCCCCGCCAGCAGCACCACATGGAACCCGCTAATGGCCAGCACATGCACAAGTCCCGACCGCTGAAAATCACTCCGCAGGGCCTCGGGAATGCCGCTCCGGTCTCCGGCCAGGAGCCCCATCAAAAGTCCCGTTTCTGCCGGGTCCAAAAACCGGGAAAGCCTCGACTTGATCCAATTCCTGAAATGGTAAAAGCTCCGCTCGGGATTCCAGCCGCCCCGCCAGCTTTTCCAGTGCAGCATTTTTCCGTAGGCAGCAAGATTCTGGCTGTCCAGCCACTTTCGGGTATCGAAGGCTCCCGGAACCGTCGGAGGCTCCACCGGGTACCATGACGCCTCGTAACAGAGAGAGTCTCCGGGTTCCGGCAAAAGGGACAACTCCCGCTTTTCGGTAAGCCGCACGCGGACCATTCCGGCACCATTTTTGCGATAGCCGTCGCCGTTGGTGATTGTAGCCTGCACAATAAACGCCACGCCGTTACTTCTGGGGAGTACTGCCTCAATAGTCCCGCAACCTTCGCTAGGCGGCACCTCTGCGACCAGATTTCCTGGCACTTCTGCGACCGAAATCGCGGACGTTTCTATACCCGAATGTGTCCACGCCGACACCAGAATACTTGTCGTTCCCGCCAGCAGAGATACAAGAACAACTTTCTGGAGGAACTTCCCAGAAATATGGACTAGAGCCCACAATAAAAACAAAAGAATAGCCCCATATCGAGGCGATTCCATTGCGGCTATTGTCGCCATCAGTGCTAGTGCAGCTACTAGGGCGGGTTTCCCTGTTAGGGGACTTGCTAATTCTCGAAAAGAAGAAAAAAACTTCATCTTATGTAATCCTATAGGGCTTGTTTTTGTACTTTTGTGGTATGGCCGGGCTGTCTTTTTTTGCTTCTCTTTGTATAAGACGCTTTTTTGTTGCCAAAAAAGCCTGCCCACTGTTCATTTTTTTCATTTTTCTTTGTTGTACCCTCTTTTCTCTGGTGGCCTGTACAGAATCATCGGACCCAGAAGTAGTTCTTTATCCAAGGGACAGGGATCTTTACGCCATATTCCCCAATGATCCTGCAATAGGAGATTCTGTCAAGGCCCATTTTTCTACGGGGACATTATTGATGGTCCATCCGGGAGGCCACTATACCATTTCTTTCGGTATAGATTCCACCCACGAGGCCCCGCAAATGCAGCTGTTCCGCTACTACAAGCATGGCGATGGGTATGGACGGTCCAAGCTTGAGACTTTGAAGCCGGAAATACTTGGGAATCGCTATGTGTTCTCTTTCCTATGCGAGGAGAATGAAAAATCCACCTGGGCCTTCACCCTGGTGGAAAATGATGATTATTACAGGGGGGCGACGCCTGATATCGCATTTGAGGGAACAGGGAAATTTTCAAACCATCTTTCCCTGAATCTGATTTCGGTTGGGCTGATTGACCCCATAGAGGGCGTTACCGGTATGGATAGCTTGGCTAGGCTTCTGGTTCAGGCCTTCCGTAAAAACTATACGACTTTCATCATTGACACCATCTATGTCAACTATGCCGAGAAACATCCGACTTTAGGAGACAAGTACCCGGCAGACAGGCATTGGTTTGCAGGAAGTTCCTCCGAAGACATGACGCTTTCCGAATTGGGGGATTGGCCTAAAAAGGGGGTTACCGAGGCCCTGGATATAGTGTTGGTTCACCGCATCAATGAATTGAATGTCCTTGGCTATGCAGGCCTGTTTGCCTCAAACCTGGTGGGTGGAATGGGCAGTACCGTCGTTGTGGGGAGCAAGACCCTTACGACAACGGGGGAAATTTCCCTTACGGCAGCTGAAATTGTGAAGGTGGCCGTTCATGAGACGGGGCATTTCTTTGGACTCCGACACACCACGTCGACATGGGCGGATCTGGAGAACTACAACGATGTTTCTATCCTGGAAGATGGGCTTGATGATACGCCTTTTTGTCCGGAACTTCTCAAAAGCGGACTTTATAAAAAGGTGGATTCCAAAGCTAGGGCGGATTTTTATATGCCCTATGGTGCTTTCAAGATGGTGAATGGTTTTGGTTATGGAGTTTCTTTCAGTGAGGAAGACTGTCCCGACGCTCACCTATTTATGTTCCCCGTAAGCACTGAAAAGACTATGAGGGAATTCTCAAAACAGCAGCTGAAAATTCTTAAACGGAACCTAATGCTCATTCCGCATTAGTTTATCTGTGACGAGCCATCTCTATGGCCGCTGCGCGGTAATCTTCTTCCGAAATTCTTTCCGGCGTCCAGACCACAACCTTGTTTCGACCGGTCTCCTTGCCTTCGTAAAGGGCCTTGTCCGCCATCTGGATACTGCGGTCGGCGCCCAGACGTCCATCGTATTTGGAAACGCCCAGCGTGATGGTGACGTTAATGAGGTAGTCGGCATACTTGATGGACAGCTCCTCTACCTGCTGGCGGAAACGTTCTGCCACGATGGCAGCCCCGTCCAGGTCCGTTTCAGGAAGCAGAACCAAGAATTCCTCGCCGCCGTACCTTCCGACGATGTCGTAGTTCCTCAGAAGTCCGCGTATGGCTTGGGCGACAGACTTCAGCACCACGTCGCCGCAGGAATGTCCATAGGTGTCATTGATTTTCTTGAAGTGGTCTATGTCGATAAAGATAAAGCAGAAGGGCTTGTGGGACCTGGATACGCGGCTGATTTCGTTTTCAATGCAATCGTGAATGTCACGCCGGTTAGGCAGTCCGGTCAGCTCATCGGTACGGGACATAATGCGGAGCTTCTGGTTTGCTGCTTCCAGTTCCTGGGTCCGTTCGGCCACTTCCTGTTCCAGTAGTTCCCTGTGGGATTGAAGTTCCTTGAACTGGCGCTTGATGGTGCTGTGCATCATGTTGAACGCTATGGAGAGCTGACCAATTTCATCTTCGCGTCTGCCAAACCTAATTTCGGGAATATCGAGATTGTCTTGGGTAATTTTTTTCATATGGACAATCAGCTTGTTCAGGGGCTTGCCCAGAATAGTGAACATCCAGAAGGAGATGAGGCAGATGACAATGCATGTGCCGACAAGGAACAGCAGACTGGACTGCTTGATGGCTGAAGCCATAGCCTCAATTTCGTTTCGAGGCTGCAGGGAGATTAGCCCGAAATGGAATGCGTGGCTATACTCGTAATTGACAAGAAACTCCTGGCCGTCTTTCAGCTTGACAAAGGTGGGCGCCGGCACCTCATACCTCTTGGGGTTGAAGGCCTCGAAACCTAGGTCCGTTATTCTCAGCTGTTTTCTTCCGCTCTCCTTGAAACTCGGGATATACATAATTTCTCCGTTTTCGGAGATGGCTATCACGAATCCGTTTTTCCCCACCTTGAGTTCAGAGAAGTACTTCTCGAGCCTTGAGAAAGAGAAATTTGCCAGCAGGAGTCCCTTGTTGTTGTCTTCGCCTATGACCTCTGATGAGAAAACTCGGGTGGGCATGGAGTTATCTTCGTTGAAGAACCAGGGGCTAATGAAGGAATTGTGCTTGGGTATCTTGGTAACGTCAAAATGGATACTTGTCTTCTCATCGGCGAAATCGTTTTCCCGCTCGCAGATTAGATTGTGCTCATCATCATAGAGATTTATGGTCTCATCATCGTTGAAAATGGAGGCGATATTGTCGCTGTTGAGGTACGTCCCCGCGATAGTGGAATCCAGGCTCTGGATTTCGGTGGTGTGGGAAAGGAAGATGATTCGGTTTACAAAGAGACGTATCTCGTTGTTTACCGCGATGGTCATTTGCTGCAATTGGGAACGGTTGTTGTTGCTGCTCCAATTGATTAGGGTGTTTATTTGGCCTCTGGCAAAAAAGAAAATACTGATGGCGGCTATCAATATGGTGGAGAGAATCAAGAGCAGCAGGCTCTTGAAGATGATGCTTTGAGAAAACTTTGTAGCTCTGGCTTCTCTCATAGGCTGGATTTTGAATTTAATAAAAACAAGGCTCTTGCGTCCAGGACAATGTAAGGCCCGATCCGACAAACCTCTTTTTACGCAAAAATTGCGTAATTAAAAAGGTGGGATACCCTAAATTTCTTTTTCCAATGGTGTGTAGCCAAATCTTTTCCTTTTTAGTTATATTTCTTACAGTCGTAATATGATAAACAATCCTTATAAGGAGAAACAAAAAAAATGAAAAAAGGTATCGTAACCCTTCTCTGCGCCAGCATGGTTGTCCTCTCTGGTTGCTATGGCTCCAACGCCTGCTTCAAGAAGCTCCATGATTGGAACGGAACCCTCGGTGACAAGTGGATCAACTCCATTGTTCACTTCTTCCTGTTCATCTTCGGCATCTACGGCATTTGCTGGGGCCTCGTTGACGGTCTGGTGCTGAACACCATCGAATTCTGGACCGGCTCCAACCCGCTGGCTTCCGGTGATTCCTACTTCGAGAAGGATGCTCAGGGTAACTCCATTGCCGCCGTGAAGAACGCCGATGGCACTATGTCCGTGGAAGTGACCGCCGCTAACGGCGAAAAGGCTAACCTCACCCTCCAGCGCGATGAAAACGTTGTCCGCGCTCTGGACGCTGAAGGCAACCTGGTTGCTCAGTACGAAATCGAAAAGTAATTCTACTGCTTGAGATTACAGCGAAGGGCTTCGGTACTTACCGAAGCCCTTTGTCGTACGCCTTCCCTTGAGCCTGCCCCGGGCTTGACCCGGGGTCATCCTCGACGCGAAGCGGAGGGGATCCATAAGATTTACTATAGCTTCTTAATGCTGGCTCTCTTGAGCCGGTCGTTTAGCGCCATGCCTAGCCCGCTTTCTGGAATAGGGTCCACCAGAATCAAGTCGTATTCGGGTTTGTCCAGTTCATGCATCAAGGCGTAGAGTTTGGCGGTGGCTTCTACCAGGTCGCCAGTTCTAGATAAATTAACTGTTTCCGGAACGGGACTTTCCGTATTCCCGAAGGCGATTCTCGCTGTGCGGGGAGGCAACTGAAAGTCTTTTGTTATTGGCCCATAATATAGCGGTACCTGTGGTCTGTAGTGGGTATCGCACTGCCCTGGCGCCGTCATGGGCTTGCCCGGCTTGGAACTGGAAATGCCTAGGGCCACACTTCCGAGAACCCTCTCTACCATTTCAGCCGTAACGGCTCCCGGTCTCAGGATGGTAGGCGTTTCTCCTAGGAGGGAGATGATGGCACTTTCTACACCAACCTGGCAAGGGCCTCCATCTACAATGCCTGCAATGCGGTCGCTTAACTGTTCGGCCACATGCTCAGCCGTAGTGGGGCTCACATGCTTGAACAGGTTCGCGCTGGGGGCAGCCAAAGGTAGTCCGGATTTCTTGATAAGCTCCTGCGCTATGGGGTGCGAAGGAAAACGTACTGCTACCGAGGGTAGCCCGCTGGTGCACAAGTCTGGAATGCAGTCCTTTTTCGGAAGCACCAGCGTCATAGGTCCCGGCCAGTAGGCCTCGGCCAGCTGGTATGCCGCATCGGGAATGTCCTGGGCGATATCCTGCAACTGAGCGATGTCTGCTATATGGACAATCAGGGGGTCGAAGGTGGGGCGTTCCTTGGCGGCAAAAATCTTTGCCAGCGCATCGGGATTATAGGCGTTACCCGCAAGGCCGTAAACGGTTTCTGTAGGTATAGCAACAACCTGCCCGTCTTGTAACAGACGGGCAGCGTCATCAACACTTGTCCATGGAGGGTAGGGCACGACTTATTCCGCAGCAGGTGCGGACTGTTCTTCTTCCTTGCGGCCGAAGGCGAAAACCTGGTCGCAGGCAGAGTTGAAACGCTTCCATACCTTGTCGGATTCGCTACGGGGAACGGCGCCAACCTCTTTCCAGAGACGGCGCAGGTGCTTCACCTTGTTCATGGCTCCCCCGACGGTCTGTTCGTTCAGATCCGTTAGCAGGTCCTCGGCTTGTTCGCACAGCAGGATCTTCTTCTGCAGGTTGTTCTGCCTTGCCTGTTCCTGGATGTCCAGCTGGTCGCGTCTGCGGGTGAAGAAGTCATCGCAGATCTCGCGGAATTTCTTCTGCAGGTCCAGGTCTTCCAGACCGCAGGAACCCAGTTCTCGCCATTCCTTCTGCAGGTCGCGAACGGCATCTGCTAGCTGGTTGCTGCCAGCGCTTTCGGCGAACTGCTTGACCTTCTCGATCATTTCCTGCTTTTTCGACTTGATATCGGCAAGCTTTGCTCGGACTTCATCGTTCACCTGGGCGTACTTGTCCAGGAACTGGTTGATGAAGTTTCCGTAGCGGCTATTGATAGTCTCGATAGCTTCTTTCGGAACCATGCCGATAGTTCTCCATTCGGCTTCCAGGCTCTTGACGGTATCTACCAGTTCCTGCGTGATAGAGGACAGGTCCAATGCCTCGAGCTTTGCGCAGAGGGCTTCTTTCTTGGTCAGGTTTTCTTGCTTGGAGGCGTCCATCTCTTCGAAATGGCCGCGTTTCTTTTCGAAGAACGAATCGCAGGCGGTGCGGAACCTGGCCCAGATTTCTTCGGACTTGCTCTTGGGTACCGGGCCGATGGCCTTCCAGGATTCCTGCAACTGCTTGAGCTTGCCAGAGGTGGCGTTCCAGTCTGTGGATTCCTTCAGGGCTTCTGCCTCTTCGCAGAGTTTCAGCTTCCGCTCGTAGTTGTCTTCGCGGGTCTTGTCTTCCTGCTTCAGAATTTCTTTGTGCTTGGCATAAAACTCGCTGGTCACCTTCTTGAAACGGTCCATAAGTCCGGCAAGACTTTCTTTAGGAACCATGCCGATGTTCTTCCAGGATTCCTGGATTTCCTGCATGGCCTTGAACTTGTCCTTCCAGAAAATCTCGGCATTGTTCAGGAGATCTTCGGCCTTCTGGCAAAGGGCTTCCTTGTCCACCAGGTTTTGCTGTCTCTGTGCCAGGCGCTCTTCAATGAAGGGTGCGCAGTTTTCCTTTATCTTTTCAAACAAGCCCTGGAATTTGTCCTTGAATTCCGCAAACTTGGTGGGAGAGATGGGACCGATGTTTTTCCACTTGTTGCTCAGGTTCTTGAGCTTGTCCAGCACATCCTGGCTTCCGGTCTCCTTGGACAGGAGTTCCATCTCTTCGAGAATGGCAGACCTGTCGTTCTCATTGTGCCAGGATTGCCATTGCCGCATTTCCTGGAAACGCTCCGTTGCGGACTTGTATTCCAACCACAAATCGTGGTACTTGAATTTCTGGTCGCCTACGATGTCCTTCCATTCTTGGTAGGCGTTTCTGAGCTTGAGGCTCAGTTCCTTGAAGTCTTCGTTTTCGTTGAAGCCCTTTACCCGCTCGATAATGGCCTTGAGTTTTTCGGAATTCTTTTCAAAGCGTTCCTGGGCCGAGGCGTTGAAGGCGGCAATCTTTTCGCCCAGTTTACTGCGGAGGGCGTTGTATTCCTGCAGTTCCGGATCATCACCTTCTAACAGGGGCAGCTTTTCCCATTCACGCACGATACCGTGCAGGTGCTTGGAAGTGGTTTCCGTCGTTTCGGTGTCGGCGAGGGCCTGCAGCTGGTCCAGCATTTCCCTGCGGCTGGATTCCTTAGTCTCGGTATTCTCGCCTTCTTCTGCAGGAGCTTCTTTTTTCTTGAGGTCCTGGACCTTGAAGAACACCTGGTTGAACTTGCGTATGGAATCGGGGGTCATCTTGGACTTGTTCTCGTTCCATTCGCCTATAATCTGCTCAACGCGCTCGGCGTTTTCTTGGACCTTGTTTTCGTTGACCAGAGTTTCCAGTTCTGCAAAGGTTTCCATTAGGTGGGCGACCAATGCCTGCTTTTCGGCTTCGGCCTTCTCGGCGGCGATGCGGGCCGCATCGGCTTCATCACAGAACTTGTTGAAACTGGCATAGATTCCGTCCAGCGTGGCTTGCGCGGGCCCCATGCCGAGAGCCTTGGCCTCTTCCATCAGTTCTTCAAACTGGGATTTCACAGAAATGGGGTCTTTCTGGGCGGCTAGGTGGTGAGCCTGCTGGATAAGAGCCTCTCTCTTGCTCATGAGCAGCATCTGGGCGCGCTTTCCGCCATCGGCGGCATCTTGCATAGCCTTGATCTTGTCGGCTGCAACTTTACGGACGGAGGTGTGCTTGGAGGACTTGGCCACGTCTTGCAGAAGGGACTCCGAAGAGAGCTTGCCAACTGCTTCCATGGCGACCTTCTCGATGGGGTCCTTGGTGGCAGCCAGGGCCAGCAGGTTCGCTTTGCTGACCAGCTTCACCAATTCCAACCGTAGTTCCGAGGAGGGCAGATTCTTGATCAGGTCTTCGGCATAACGGGTGTCCTTCAGTTCGCTAATAAAACGCAGGGCCTCGGGGGAGGCGGCTGCACGAAATTCCTTGAGCTTGCGGACAATTTCTTCGAAATAGTGGGATTCAGCTAGGCGGCGAACATGGGCATCAGGGTCGTTCTTTGAAACTTGCGCCAGGGCGGAAATCACGGTCAGCTTTTTGACGGCTGCCGTACGTACCCTGTGGTCTTCGTCGTACAGGGCGATTCTTTCAAAGGTGTCCTGATTGGAAGGCCCCATTTCCTCGATAGCCTCGATACGCTTGTCGGGGTTGGAATTCTGCCATTTCGGTTTAAATGCATCCAATAAGCTCATAATATCTCCAAGGGTGAAGGGCTTTTCAGGGCCCGTCCTTGTAATTTACATAAAAACTTTTAGATATGTATATGTTTTTTTGAGAAAATGCGGATTTAGGGGTTTTTAAAGAGCTCTTTTTAAGCCAAAATCGCCATTTTGGGGGCGAAACTGGAAAAAACGGGGAAAGGGTGTTTCTCTGGCCCTCTTTTTTCTATCTTTTGCCCCGTGAATTTTGTAAAGACCACCATACACTTCCAAAATTCCTCCCGGTCCGTGACGTTGCACGTGCCGGCGGTGCTTTTTCATGGACTTCCCGTTTTGAAGTTCGTGCTGGTGGTGGGCTTCTTGCTTTTTCTTGCGCAATTTACCGCGACAACGGTCTATCATGGCCTTTTGAACCATGTTTTGAATGACCGCGCGGAACTTGACAGGGATTTGTCCCAGATTCAGGGAACTTTGGATTATCTGGACCGCACCACTGCAGATTTCCTCGGTGACGAACAAAGGCTTCATTCCAAGTATGGGCTGCCTCTGCCCGACGAAGAAGAACGAATGCTGGGTACTGGTGGCTCTGTAGAGCCCAAGTCCAAGCTGCTTATGGAGACCTCTCCCGTATTCGAGAAGATGGCGAACCTGAAGGATGAGGCGGGCCGTCTGCAGGGCAAGCTGGAAAACAACAGCGGTGCCTTCAATGACCTGACGGACTATATCAAGCAGAAACAGTCTGCCTGGCGCTTTGTTCCCTCCATTTCGCCAACTCAGGGGCGATATGCCTCTTCTTTCGGTCCGCGAATCCACCCCGTTACGGGTGAAGTTGGAAAAATGCATTATGGCGTGGATATCGCCAACGACCGCTGGACGCCCATCTTCGCAGCCGCCGATGGTGTGGTAGATGTGGCCCAGATGAGTTCTACCTTCGGAAATTTTGTGACTATCAATCATGGCAACGGCATTGTGACCCGCTATGGTCATATGCAGATGTCCCTGGTCAATCCGGGACAGTTTGTCCGCCGTTACCAGATTATCGGTTATATGGGAAACACAGGCCGTTCTGTTGGACCTCACCTTCACTATGAAGTGTGGGTAAACAACAATGCCGTGAATCCTCTTGCCTATATGCTTCCCGGCGACTACGCTGTGGATTGAGCACCCCTGACCTGTTCCGAAAGGTGGCACCCTCCGGGGTAGCAGTAAGGGAAAACCCCTAGGGGTTTATCTTGAAATACATTTTGCTCCTCTCCTCCCTGGTGGCGGCCTGTCCCCAGTTTGTGGAGATTCTTCCGGACCCGACAGACGTGGCGGACCAGCAGGGGGAGTTTGTGGAAATTCGCATGGACAAGACCTTCCATGCGGAGTCGCTTCTTGTTGTCCTGGATGAAAAGGTTCCGCTGAAGTTTGCTTATCCGGAGGGGGAACGGTTCATCGTTTCCCATGGGAACGTTCTATGCCCTGGTAAGGCGGGAGTCTCCTGCGGGGATTTGGGTAACTATACGTTGCCTAATTCCAGGGAAACAGTTTGGAAACTGATGGCGGGATCTTGTACAGATTCCGTAAAGATGGATAAGCCTAAGCCGGGAAAGTCTTTCCAGCGAAGGGGCTATGGTGATCAGTGGGCCATTGATGAACCGACTCCGGGCTATGGCAATCCGCTTTACGAACGGGATTTGGATGATTGTGGCGTATCCCGAGTGGAATATGAATTTAGGGGTGACCATTGGTGGGTGTCCGGCAAGTTGTCGGGCTGTAAGAATGCCTGGCTGCGTTTTCATTATCGGGATCTTTTCCACACGAATGTTTCCAGAATGGACTCCTTGCTTGTAAACGAATTTTTCTCGTTTGCATTGCCGGTCAAGGGCCCTGCCCATCTGCATTTGCGTTTACCTGAAGATGAGATTGAATTCAATAATGCTGTAGATACGCTCTTGTTTCAGATGGGCAATTCGCCCCTGATAATTACGGAAATACACCACTGTCCCGAGGAACCTGTGCCTGAGTGGGTGGAGGTGTATAATGCGTCCGGCGTATCGCTTCCCCTGAGTAAGGTTCGGCATTGCAGTCGCGGTGGATTCTGGGGCGGCACGGGGGATTCTATCGGGCCTTACGAAAGTGTCCTGGTTTCTAGGGATACCGCCGCTTTGCGTGAACAGCTTGCCTACCGAGATGTGAACTTGATACAGGCTTCCATCGGTTATCTGAACAATACGGCGGGAACATTTTCCCTGTGCTTTGGAGATGCCGTTATGGACAGTGCCGGTTGGGACAAAGGGACGGTGGGTTGCCCTTTGGGTTTTAATCCCAAAACGGGGCTGGCCGAAAATACGCCAGGATTCCAGGGAAAAAATTCGGAGAGGTATGGCGAAGAGCCTTTTAGGTACAAGTTTTCATCTAGGGTGTTGCGGAAACGCGGAGAACCCTTGCGGGTGAAGGTAGAAGGAGAACGAGAGGTGATGTTAAGCCTATTGGACAGTGCAGGCCAGACCGTGTGGAAACAGAAAGCTCCGGCTATGTCAAATGCCTGGTGGAACATTCCTGTACAGGAATACGTAGGGGTGGGGGCGGCCTATATCAAGATGTCATCGGGGTCCTTCGAAAAGGTGGTGGGAATTGTCGTACGTCCGTAGTGTCTGGATAATCATGCTTTTGATGGAGATGGCCTTTGGTTTGGATTCTCCCGTGCCCTTCGTGCAAAAAAATGCTATGCAGTCTACGGGGCTTCCCGGCTGGTATTCAAGTCCTGCCAGGTTGGGGGAACCGTCTTTCGGATTTTCTTACTGGAATGTACCGGAGGTGGCTGATGAATGGGCTATGGGCGCCGCAGGTGAATGGGGAAACGAAGGCTATCGTGTGTCGTTCTTCTTCTACTATAGCGAGATGGATTCTCTTTTCAGGGAAAGCTATGGGGAATGGAACGCTGCGTATGGATTAGGCCCGGTGGTGGCCGGCATAAGTTACGGCACCTTGCTGGGTTGGATTCCTCGGGAGACCCGCTGGGTCCGACATCGGTTGAAACTGGGTACGGCTGGGCGCTGGGGCCCCTTGTATGGCGGTTTTTGGACAACGGGGTTTACCGATGAATCCTGGAGTGGCTGGGGAAGCCTTTCCTGGATGCCGTCTGAAATGTTTTCTTTGTCGGTGGGATCGAATGGAAGGTCTTTGAGTTTGAACCACGATTTTTACTTTAAGTATGGAAGGGTTTCCAGTTTTTACAGTTTCCCGCATTTTTGTGTTGGTGTAGAGCTAGTCCTGAACATAAAAACTCTGGAATGGGGTGCAACCCATGGCTTTGGTAATGGAAATCTGGGGTGGAATGGTTTGTGGGCTCGAAAAAAATTGTATCTTCAAAAGTATGACGCCGATTTCTAAAATAGGGAGCATTGACTGGGCCTTGGCTTCGGTCGCTACAGGGGTGCTTCTCATTGTAGTTTGTGTTGTTTGCATTATGTTGCTCAGGGATGGCCGCAAAAAGCAGAAACTTTATAGGCGTTTTGGCAAGAATGTAGGAGAGGGGCTTGTGGTTTTGTCCCAGCGTCTGGAATATCTGTATAGCCTGCCTCTTTTTGTGGAAGAACCTCTTATGGAAATGCTGGTTCAGGGGCAGACTTTCCAGGAAATTCTCGATCCCAAGGATTGGGGCCGTATGCGGCTCTTTTTTGAGGAAACGGAAAAACACAGGGACATTCCTTTTCTTTTCTCGGTAAAATTGGAAGACTGGGATGTTCTGTGGTATGAACTGCGCTGCTTTATCCACCGGGTTTCCTTGGCGGAATACCATTATGTGTGCTTTCTCAAGAATATTTCCAAGGAGCAGGAGAGCCGTAGGGAACGAAAGGCCTTGCAAGACAATTTAGACTTGATGCGGAAGACTACGGAAGCTTTTTTGTGGAGTATGGATGTCGAAAAAAGGTTGGTGAAGTTCTTGACACCGATTATGGATGAAGATTTCCAGGTGCTTCCTCAATCTGCTGGTGGCGTGGAACTTTCAAGCCTTATGCCCCAAGAAGATGTTGAACTCTTAGAGAAATTGATGAACCGTTATATTCGGGAATATAGGGCTGATAAGAGTGTAGTTGAAAAGAGTAGATTGTATCCGCCGGTGAGAATTCGCCTGTTTAACAAGAACGGGAACTTGTTGTGGTTCAATCTTCGTGGCCTATTGGCGTTTGATGAAGATGGCAACTTGGTGTTCCAGGGGGTGGCGAATAGGTTGGACTTGATGATGGATAACTTTATCTTTGATCCAGACCAAAATGACAATGCCCTATTCTCTGCGGCTATGTCTTTGCCCGACCTACGGGTTTTCTGGGTGGATAGGAATTTCAAGATTCTGGGAGCCAGTCAATGCTTTGCCAATGCTTTTAGAATCAGGGATTTGTCCTCGATACAGGGAAAGTCTCTGAGTGATGTGGTAGATTCCAAGCCTTTATTGTACTTCAACAGGGTATTGTCTGAGGTCTTTGAAACTGGACGACGTGTGTCCTGGAAATCGGAGGGCGATGAACTGGATGAACCCATGATGTTCAACGTGGTTCCCCTAAAGGTAGAGATGGGTGTTGTTCAGCAGGCCTTGTGTGCCTACATAAGAATTGTTCCAAAAAACGAGGAGATGTAAGATGAAAAAGATGATTGGACTTATGTTCGGTGTAGCCCTTGTTGTGGCCGGCTGTAACGAAACTCCAAAGCAAGAAGCGGCTGTAGTGGAGCAGAAGGCTCCTGCCACGGTGGCGGCTGTTGCTCCGGCGACGCCGGCACCGGCTGCTGAAACGGCTCCTGCCGCAGAGTCGGTTAAGGCGACTATCACGAACATAGACTGGGGCAAAGCCCTGGAAATGAGCAAGGCGGGCGCCGTGCTGATTGACGTGCGTACCCCTGCTGAAGTGGCCGAGGGAATGGCCCCTGGTGCTATCAACATTCCCCTGCAAGAAATTGAGCAACGCCTTTCTGAATTTCCCAAGGATAAGGACCTGCTGATTTACTGCCGTAGCGGCAAGCGCAGCATGGCCGCTTCCAACTTCTTGATTGAGAACGGCTACGAGAAGGTATTCAACGTGGTGGGCGGATTCTTGGCCTTCCCGAAGCAGTAGTTTTTTACGTCATCCTCGACCCTGGACCCTGGAGAGCAAAGCTTGATAGGGGATAGGGGAGGGGATCCATGTATTTCGTTCTAGCTTCTAGTCTACGTATGAATTTCCTGCAGCTCGCACTGGAAGAGTCTTTCTTCTCGATAGGCATAAGTCGCCCGAACCCGGCGGTAGGTGCAGTTGTAGTGAAAAATGACTTGGTGGTGGGCAGGGGGCGTACACAGCGCCCCGGCGGCCCCCATGCCGAAGTTATGGCGCTGCGTGACGCGGGCGAACTCGCCCGCGGGGCGGCCTTGTTCGTGACGCTGGAACCCTGCTGCCATTACGGCCGCACGCCCCCCTGCACAAAGGCCATCATCGAGGCGGGAATCTCCGAAGTCTATTACGCCCATGCCGACCCGAATCCACAGGTTCGAGGAAAGAGCCACGGTATTCTGGAGGCTGCAGGTATCAAGGTCTACGAGGGCAAGGACGCCTGCCTGCGGGCCCATGCCGAAAGCGGCTGGAGCGACAGCTGTTCTGCCGAAGGCTGCATGACGCTTGCTCCAGATGAATCGGAAAACGAGGGCTCTGTAGTCTTTGCTGAAATAGAAAGGTTTTTTGAAGCATATGATTATTTTGTACGCAATAAAAGAACATTCGTGGAAGTAAAAGTTGCCGTCTCTGAAAATGGTTTTATGGGAATGCTGGATAATCGAGGTGTTCCCGTCCCCTTGCGCATTACAGGGCAGGGAGCAACCTGTTGGAACCATGAGCTGCGGGCTATGAGCGACGCCATTTTGGTGGGGGCGGGCACGCTCCTTGCCGATAACTCATCTCTGGACGTTCGCTATGCACATGGAAACAGCCCTGTAAAAATCTTGTGGGCCGGGCATCACGAGTTTACGGAATCGGAAATTTCGGGGTTGAAGTTCTTTTTGAAGATGGGAAAATGCGACGCTGCCGCCACTCTCGTTTTCACTTGCGTTGAACAGCCCGCTATCAAAGATGAAATAATCTCGTTAAATGGCGAGACCTTTGAAGAATGTTGGATGCAAATGCTGGAAGAGCTTTCCTGCCGGGGAATGCATCGCCTGATGGTGGAACCTGGTGCACATTTATCCGCAAAACTTTTCAACGACTCGGCCACTCAAGGCGAAAAAGCCTCGCCATTGTGGAACCGCCTGGATTTGTGGAAATCCACTGACCCTTCTGTGGAGCGAAGCTTGATTCGGGAAGGCCACGAAGGTTTGCCGTTCCCCGGGTTGCCTGATTCCGCTGTAGCCAAGGAATCGGCTATGATTGGCCCCGATGTATTGACGGTATATTACCCGGGATAAACTGGGAATTTTCTATATTTGCCCCCGTATGTTTACAGGTATCATTCAAGCGACGGGTGAGATTGTTTCCCTTGTGCCCCGCGGAGACGCCCTTTCTATGGTGCTTCGGGCCCCAGGCTTTTTCAAGAACTGCAAGCTGGGCGACAGCGTGGCAAACGATGGCGTGTGCCTTTCGGTGGAATCCTGCACCCCAGACGAGGCTACTTTCTGCCTGATGCACCAGACGGTGGAAAATACCGCCTTCAAACAGGCTGCTCCCGGCAAGCTGGTGAACCTGGAACTGCCTTGCAGGGCGGATAGCTTTATGGGTGGGCACTTTGTGATGGGCCACGTGGACTGCATTACCGAGGTTATTCAGGTGGTGCCCCGAGAAACCGGCGTAGAGGTGGACCTGAAGATGCCTGCCGACCTAAAACGCTACATAATCCGCCGAGGCTCCATTTCCCTGAACGGCATCAGCCTTACGGTGGCTGAAAAGTTCGAGGATTCCATTCGGGTGTGCATTATTCCGGAGACCCTTGCCCGCACAAACCTCCGCAACTGGGTGGCAGGAACTGTGGTGAATGTAGAAGTGGATATGCTGGGCAAGTATATTGAGAATTATCTGAAGGAACGTGACCTTGCTTAATACCATTGAAGAGGCCATAGAGGATTTCAGGAACGGCAAGTTCCTTATCGTGGTGGACGACGAAGACCGCGAGAACGAGGGCGATTTTGTCATTGCCGCCGAGAAGGTGACCCCTGAGAAGGTGAACTTCATGCTCCACGAGGGTAGGGGGGTGCTGTGCGCACCGCTGCCCATATCCCGTTGCCACGAACTGAATTTGACCCGCCAGACGGCGGAGAACACCTCCATGCTGGGCACGCCCTTTACCATCATGGTGGACAAGATTGAAGGCTGCACTACGGGTGTCTCTGCCCATGACCGAGCCGCCACCATCCAGGCTTTGGCTGATCCGAATTCCAAGCCCGGCGACTTTGGACGCCCGGGACACATCTCCCCCCTGTATGCTCAGGAAGAGGGCGTGCTTCGCAGGGCTGGCCATACCGAGGCTGCTGTAGACCTGGCAAAGCTGGCCGGACTTCGCCCTGCTGCCGCCCTCATCGAGATTATGAACGAGGACGGCACTATGGCCCGTATGCCCCAGTTGGAGGAAGTGGCCAAGAAGTTCGACCTCAAGATTATTTCTATCCGGGACCTGATCGACTACCGCCTGCGTAACGAGAAGTTGGTGCAGCGTGTGGCGGCCCCTCACGTGTCTACCAAGTACGGCGACTTTACCGCTTACGCCTACAGGAGCAAGACCGATGGTGTGGAGCACGTGGCCTGGGTGGCTGGTAACCCCGACTTCAGCAAGCCTGTTTATGTGCGCGTCCATAGCGAATGTCTGACGGGCGACATTTTCGGGAGCCTCCGCTGCGATTGCGGCGAGCAGTTGGCTTCTGCCATGAAGTTTATTGGCGAGCACGGTGGCGTGCTTCTGTACCTGCGGGGTCAGGAAGGTAGGGGTATTGGACTTTGCAATAAGCTCCGGGCCTACGAATTGCAGGAAAAGGGCATGGACACGGTGGAAGCGAACCTTCACCTGGGGTTCAAGTCCGATTTGCGCCAGTACGGTACGGGAGCCCAGATTCTCGCGGACCTGGGCGTGCGGGAGATGCGTCTCTTGACCAACAACCCCAGCAAGATCTCTGGCATTTCGGCCTATGGCCTCAAGATTGTGGAACGTGTGCCCATAGAGATCAAACCCAATGACAAGAACAGGTTCTACCTGCTCACCAAGCAGAAGAAGATGGGGCATCAGTTGCATGTAGATTCCGACGCCTCTGCGACCGTTGCGGCGTCTAACGAAAAGATTTAAAAAAGAGGGTAAGTCAATGGTTAAAGAAATCAAGAATTCCCTGAACGGAGCGGGCCTGAAGGTGGCGATTGCCGTCGCCCGCTTTAACGAGGTGGTCACGGACAAGCTCCTGGAAGGGGCCGTGCGTGAACTGGAACTGCTGGGCGTTGCCGACAAGGACATCACCGTGGTGCATGTGCCAGGCGCCTTCGAGCTTCCAGGCGTGTGCCGCAGGCTCGCCGATTCCGGTAAGTACAATGCCGTCATGGCTATCGGAGCCGTAATCCGCGGTGAGACCAGCCACTACGATGTGGTGGTGAACGCTTCTACCGGCGGTGTGGCAAGCATTGCCGCCGAGGGAAAACTCCCTGTGATTCTCGGAATCCTTACCACCGACACTGTGGACCAGGCAATGAACCGTGCAGGCCTCAAGGCTGGAAACCTTGGCTCTAACTGGGCCGCCACCGCCGTGGAAATGGCAAACCTGTATAAGGTCATCTAATCATGCCTAATAAATCTTACAGACCCGCCCGTGTATTCGCCATGCAACTCCTGTATGCTATGGAGATCACTGGCTCTACCGCAGGTGAGGCCCTCCCGGGCGTCTTGGAATCCCAGCCCCTGCAGGATGATCAGAAGAAATACGGGATGAAGCTTGTGGACCTGGTACAGGCCCATCGCGAAGAACTGGACGAGGATATCAAGACCTGCTCAGTACATTGGGAAATTGACCGTATTGCAAAGATTGACCGCATCGTGGCACGCATCGCCATGGTGGAGCTGCTATTCGTTCCGGATATCCCCGTGAAGGTGGCTCTGTCCGAGGCGGTGCAGATTGGCG
>CAMIWK010000012.1 GCA_946402415.1 uncultured Fibrobacter sp. | reverse complement strand
GCCGGACCTGCGCGCGGCGTGAAGCACCGCGTTCACCAGCCGCGCGGAACCTTCGCCAAGGTTCGCCGCCTTAGCGAGCTCCACAGAGGTCGATACGGCGGCATGGTCCGGCACGTCCATAAAGAACATCTGGAAAAGTCCCATCTTCAGCACCGTACACACTTCGAGAGCCGGCATCTTCTTTACCAGCGACTTTACAAAGTACTGCAGGTACAAGTGCCTGCGGCACACGCCCAGAGCAAGCTCCATGGAAAACGGCGACAGCCCGCTTTCTTTAATGAAAGCGCCCTCCTGCTGCCACAGCAACAGCACCCGGTACGCATCCATACGCTCTATCAGGGGCAGGTCTAGCAAAAGCAAAGTCCTTCGCGCTTCTGGATTCCGCGCATAAAGTCGGCCACCGGCATGGGCTTCTTGCCCTCGGCCTGGATTTCAATGACCTCAAGTAGGCCTTCGCCCGTGCCTACGTAAAAGCGATTGTCCCTAAATTCTACGGCACCGGGAGCAAGTTTCGGGCCATTTTCGGGAGTATCCGTCTTGCGCAGATAAACCATGCGGCCACCCAACTTTCCGTAACCACCTGGCCAGGGGTTAAAGGCTCGAATGCGATTATGGATTACTGCAGCAGGCAGGTTAAAATCTATCAGGCCCTCTTCCTTTTTCAGCTTGGGGGCGCCACTGGCCAGGGCATGATCCTGGGTCAGGTCCTTCTCGCGGCCTTCCTTAAGTTGGCTAATGGCGTCATCCAAAGCTTCGCAGCCGGGGGCCACCATCTTTTCAAGCAGGCTCGCCGTCGTGTCCTGATGGTCGATCACTACCGTACGCTGGGCAAGAATCGGGCCATGGTCCATCTTTTCGTCTAGGCGGAACACAGTCACCCCCGTTTCGGGGAGGCCATCGGCAATGGCACGCTGCACCGGGGCCGCACCGCGGTACTTGGGGAGTAGACTCCCGTGCACGTTCACCGCACCAAATTTGGCCACACCCAAGATGTTCTTCGGCAGAATCGAGTAGGCCACAACCACGAACAGGTCTGCACCATACTTACGCAGATCCGCCTCGAATTCAGGGGATTTCAGGTCCGTCGGCTGCAAGACAGGCAAATTATGGCTAAGGGCAGCCTCTTTCACGGGCGGGGGCGTCAGGACCCGGCCTCGGCCAGCCGGACGGTCCGGCTGAGTAACAACGGCTAAAACCTCATTGTCCGAAGCGATAAGATGCTCCAAAAAGCAGGCCGCAAATTCCGGCGTTCCCATAAACACGATTTTCATAGCTTGAAATATAGAAACATAAGATTATCCTTCTATATTTGTCCATATGAAGAAAAGTATCCTTGCCCTACTCTTACTGTTCACCGGGTTTTCTCTGGCAGACACTACAGCCATTGATTCTACAATGGCCGCCTCTGACAACAGCGAGCATATGGAATACCAGGACCGGGGTTCCTTCGGCCCCTACATAGAATTCGGCAATGTCAAGAATAAAAACGTCAACTACGCATACAAAATCCACGGCCAGAAATACGACATTTCCATCGACAATTCCTATGTCTATGGAGCCTCGGGAAGTATGCCCCTTACAGAATGGTTCGACATATACCTAATGGCAGGTTACCAATATCTGGGCGTGAGCCACCATCCGCGAAATCGCGAAGGCGCTCTTGCAGACCTTGAAGCCCTAACCGAAGATGACCTGTTCGACCCCGTCTATGACAAAGACGATATTGACGGATGGCACGATATTCACACCGCCCTTTTCCAGTTTGGCTTTGATTTTTCTCTCCCCCTTGTCTATAGCTATAAATACCAGCTCATGCTCAAGCCTTACATATTCGGCGGAGTCATCTCCGGAAAGACCTTCTTTTCGGATGACGCCAAGTTCCTTTCCCCTGTGCTGTACGGCTATGCCTACGGGGCTGGCATCCGTTGCGCCTGGAACAGCTTTTTCCTGTCAGGCGGTTTCCGCAACAGCCACGAGTATTTCCACACCTACTTTGAAAGAAAGACCGGTAAAAACAAAGAAGACGACGAATTTATGCTGGATTTCGACACCTACTTTGCTCCCTACGTTTCGCTGGGAATTACCCTGTTCTAAAGGCTGACAGCCTTCCATGAGAATACCACTCCAGCTTGCCGTCATTTTCGCCATCTGCATCGCAGGGGAAGTTCTCCACCGTATCGTGGGCGTGTCGCTGCCGGGGAACATCATCGGCATGGTCCTTCTCCTGATTTTACTTTGTACTAAAATCATAAAGCCAGAACACATTTCGGGAGTATCGGGCTTTTTCCTAAAGCATCTGGCCCTGTTCTTCTTGCCGCCCAGTATCGCCATCATGGCCGTAGGCGACGACGTTCTTTCCAAATGGCCACTGCTGTTGTTCTTGTGTATTGCCCTCACCATCATCACCATTGCCATGGGCGGCTGGGTCACGCAGTTTCTTGTCCGCAGGCAGGAATACCGAGAAAACCTGGCCCTGCGTGCTGAACGGCTTGCCAAGCGGGCGGCAGCAAAAGGCGAATCTAGCGGGGGCAAGCCATGAGCGTCATCATCAACTCGCCCCTGTTCGGCATATTGCTTACCCTGGTGGCCTTCGAGATAGGCGTGCTCATCAGCCAAAAGTTCAAGTATTCCTTCTTGAACCCGCTCCTCATCGGCAATATTCTTATTGTCGGGTTCCTACTGATCACAGGCATTAGCCTCGAGAGCTACAACGTAGGTGGCGACTACATTTCTGTAATGCTGTCCCCTGCCACCGTGGTCCTTGCCGTACCGCTTTACAGGCAAATTCAAAAGCTCCGACAGTTCTGGAAGCCCATCCTCGCAGGGATCTTTGCAGGTTCCCTCACTTCCATAGGCTGCGTCATTTTCTTCAGCAAAATTTTGGGGCTGAGCAATACCCTGATGCTGTCGATTCTCCCCAAGTCCGTCACTATCCCCATGGGAAGCGTCATTTCGGAACAGATCGGAGGCATTCCCTCGGTGACCATCATCGCCATCACCGTCACAGGAATCACGGGAGCGGTAACGGCCCCCGCCGTATGCAAATTCTTCCGAATCAAGCACAAGGTGGCCCAAGGGATTGCCATCGGAACGGCAAGTCACGCCCTGGGTACTACGCGGGCCATGGAAATGGGAGAAGTGCAGGGCGCCATGAGCAGCCTTTCCATTGGCATCGCGGGGCTTTTTACGGCTGTAATAGCACCGTTACTGACCGCATTGTAAACTACCGTCCGGCCAGGACTTCACTGAGCACCGTTTCCTCTTCGGGAATCCGGCCGAGCTTCTTGATTTCGTCTTCGTAGAAGAACTGCTCCCGACGGGCGTACTTGCCAAGACACCGGGCGGACTCACGAAGCATCTCAGCCACATAGCCCGCATTCATATTCAGGTAACGGTAGGCCCGGTCACCCATGATACCGCAGGCATCCTTCAGGTTCACCGTAAAGTACACCGCAAAGGCCGCATTACGCGGGCTGTCCTCATCCAGGTGGGCTTTCAAGAAGCCTTCCCTATCCAAGTTCCCGGCGTGCAAATACAGGGACTTTTTCGAAGGCTGGTAGCGGTACATTCCCTGGTAGACAAGGGACACGTCAAAGCAGGCCACCCAGATTTTCAGGAGCCCTGCCCCGAAGGCGTTCAAGGTGCAGATCTCCATCCAGCGGAGCAACGTGGAAAAGTCGTCCAGGGAGGCCATCCAGGGCTTGAAGGGTCTACGTTCTAGAGCGCCCGGCCCTAAGAAGTCGTATTCCCTAAAAAAGTACTCGTTAGGGTATTTCAGCGGCGTCAGGGGAAATTCATCACCTTCGAAGGGCTGGTTCTGGACCCTGAAAACCTTGACGCACTTGGACAGGTCCGTAATGCATTCCGCCTTGTGCTGCAGCAGGAACCGGGCCCGCACCCTGGAATTCAGGCTTCCGCTTTCTTGCATGGGGATTTCACCCCTGCTGGAGTAGGCGAACTGAGAGGCCAACTCGTACTTTTTCAAGGCCTTGGGCATCACGGCAACCGCCGCCATAGGGATTTCGTCTTCTCCCAGGTCCAGGCCGTAAACCACATCCGCATCTACGAAACTTCCCAGAGGTATCGCCATGGCCCCTGCAGAACGGGCCGATATAGAGGCCAATCCCACGTAAGACCCCACGTCCAGCTCCAACTCCCGGTAGGCCGCCTCCTTGAAACGCCAAACTGCCCGGGAAAGCTCTGCCGTAAAGAACAGCGTTATGGGAGCCTCCTCGATAAAGTTCCCGTCGGCAAAGGCCTTGATGAGAGCCTCCATACGGGTCTTTTTCAGCTTGGCGTTTTCCCAGGGGTACGCCACGAGTTCCCGGGTCTCGTAGTCAAACTTATAAAGGTCATCGGGCACGCTCTGCTGTCGGATGCAGGCGTAAATTCCCACAGAACGCAGGCCATCTGCAGAAACGTCGTTCTGTAGTTGGGTAAAGAGACGGTTCAGCAGGGTGGATGAAGACTGGGTTATCTCGAACAGGTCTTCCGAGGCCGATTTTTTCCTCTGACCTGCCTTGACCCCGTTGGTAGCGAAACGCTTACCCTTTGCGTAGGGATCCGGCGTATTCTTCGAGTCTTCCCAATGGAGCGTAACAGGGTCACCGGACACCTGGCGCACATACCTGATGGACTCGTGATAGGTTTCAGAGAAAAAAGCCACGGCTTAAAGGTAGAAAAAAGGCGGGCGACACCATCCCGTTTTCTGGCGTAAACGGAGCTTTCATCGAAATAAGCAAAAGATAACGAAACCATTATGTATATTAGTAGAAAAGAGGAATTCTCATGAACATCAAAAAAATCCTGGCTTTACCTGCCGCTTTTGCCCTTGCCCTCATTTTTTCCGCCTGTGATGGCGACAACACCGTCAGCGTCAAGACGGAACCGGTTGCAGAATCCGGGAACCAATCAGAAAATTCGACCGAACCTACCAACCAGGGTTCCACAGAAAATCTCCTAATTGACAACTTTGAAGACGGCGACGGCACAAGCGCCCTGGGAGACCCCTGGTTTACCGGTACCGATGCCGGTACCGGTGCAGAATCCACCATTGAACCCGGTGCCAAGGATGCCGAAGGGCACCCGAAGCCCACAAAAACGGACAATGGAAGCAAGAACGCCCTTTCCTTCGTATACAGTCTAAAGAAGGGCAGCTATGAATGGGATCCCTTCGTGAACTGGGGAGTCCACCTGCCCGCAGGTAAAGACTACAGCAAGTACACTGGAATCTCTTACCGCTACAAGGGCGGCGATCACAGCATCCGCGTGGAAACTTCGGATGTCAAGGATAACGACTACCACATCAAAAAGATGAATTCCACAGATGAATGGACTCCTGTCACGGTTGAATTCAGCAAGCTTGAACAGGAGGGCTGGGGCGCCCCTGTCACCTTCGACCCCAGCAACATCACAGGCATCAGCATCCAGGTCAAGAGGCCCGATACCACGGATTCCCTGGCCATTGATGATATTTACCTGATTGTTTCCCCATAATAGGCGCTGGTTTTCACATCGGTAAATTCCTAAATTGTTACCGATGTTTTCTTTTTTACGCGCACTGCTCGTGTTTTCGGGTGCCGCACTGGCGGCCGGTTTTTACGGCAACCAGAGCCACATCGACTGGAAAACCGCAGGCACGGAACATTTCCAGTTCATCTATCCCGCCGAATACTCGGACCACGCCTCTGCGGTAGCGACCTATGCCGAGGCGGTCTATGACTCCGTTGTCACCCGTTACAACAAGCCCCTCCCCCGCATTAGCGCTGTGCTGAACAACGCTCTGTACAGCAACGGCGCCGCCATTCCTGCTGAGAATTCCATCAACCTGTGGCTCACCAACTGGGATTTCAAGATCCGCAGTAGCCACGGCTGGGTCTCCGACGTGGTTACCCACGAATTCAGCCACCTGGTAAGCATCGAAAGCGGCTCCAAGCTGCCCCCCAATCTTTATGGGTTCCAGTTCGGCTACACAGACTACTACAACGAACGGGTCATCAGCGACTTTGCCACCATGGTCCCCTTCACCCTGCAACCCCTGTGGTTTGCCGAAGGTACCGCCCAGTTCGAATCCAGCCGCATGGGCTTTGACGCCTGGGACACCCACCGCGACATGCTGCTCCGTACGGCGGCCTTGAACGATGGCCTGATACCGCTAGAGTACATGCACGACTTTTCGGACAACTCCCTAGAGGCGGAGCTGGGCCCCTACACCCAAGGCTTCAGCCTGGTGCGTTACATCGCAAGGCATTACGGCGAAGACGCCATTCCGAAAATCTGGAAGGAACTTTCCAAGCCCTACCGCGCAACCCTCTCGGGCGCTCTCCAAAAGGTGCTGGGCATTTCGGAGGCGGAACTCTACGAAGCCTGGAAAAAAGAGATTACGGAACACTACCAGGCCCAAAAGGATTCCCTCGGCGCAATCGTCGAAGGAACCAAGATTACCGAAAACGCCTTCTGGCAGGACTTTCCTGTAGTGGCCGGCGGGAACCTATACGGCGTATCCAACTTCGGCGGGCCCTGGTTCGACGGGGCCGTGTTCAAGATGCCGCTGGAACCGGATTCATCCTCCGTAGACTCTATCGCGGGCGTTGAAATCGGAGACATCACCATCGAAAAAGACCGCAGCGACAGCGCCGACTCCAACCTGATCGACATTTCGGACTACGCCAAGACCGGATTCAAGGCAAAGAAGCCCTGGTTCGACAAGGGCATCGACGTCTACGAAGACGGTGTGAAAGGCCCAATCCTCGCCTACGTCTCCTTCAAGAACCGCGACAAAGACGGTCGCGCCCACTTTGACATCGCCGTAAGCGACACCAACAAGAATGAAACCTTTTTGACCCACCTGGCCGACGCCATCTTCCCCGCCTTCGACCCCAACGGAAAATTCGTGGTCTTTGCCCGCCGTGAGGCTAGCTCCACCCGATTTGTACTGAGCAAGGTTCCCTTCAGCGCCGACTTAAGCGAACTTGCCACCGAAGATCCTGTGGACCTGTTCACGCCCGACCCCAAGTTCAGATATTTCAACATCTATAGCCCCAAAGTCAGCCCCGACGGCAAACGCATCCTGTTTGGCTTCTTTGACGACGTCCACCGCGGCATGGCCCTTATCGACAGCGACGGCAAGAATTTCAAGGTGGTAAGCGACACTCTCTTTGACGAACGCGACGGCAACTGGCTCGACAACGAAATCATCGTTTTCGCCAGTAACCGAAACGGAATCTTCAACCTGATAGAGAAAAACCTCGCCACAAGCGCAGAGCGTCCACTCACCAACGTCACGGGCGGCGCCTTCACCCCTGTGCTCGGGCAAGACACGCTGTACTTTACGCAGTACGACCAAGACGGTTTTTCTCTATATAAGTTGCCCTATCATAACGAAACGCAGGACTCTATCATTCGGGACAGCGTCGTCGTGACCTTCCGGGACAGTTCCGTTGTCGTCCCCGACACCCTCTGGACTACCTGCGACCCAGGGGACTCCCTGTGCACGCCGGAAGCGGTCTTCGCCGAGCGGGACAGTACCTTCCAGATAGAGATGCGTGACACGCTGAAAGTCAAGATGGCCGCACCACAAACCGCCTCCATCGTGTTGCGCGGGAACCCGCTAAAGCCGGAGAAGAAGTTTGTACCGCTAGAGGAACGTGAACTTGCCGGTGCCGAGAAGGACTACCACCCCATTCCCTTCATCCCGCTGTTCGTACCGATACTGAGCTTCAACGAGAACGCTCCCGACCTTACCGTATTCGGCGAAGGCCAGCGGAAAGCGAAGCTCGGGCTTTTGGCCCTGCTCAGCGACCCCCTGAAGAAAAACGTTTTACAGCTGGGGCTGTTGCTGGAACTGGGCAAGGGCATCGACTACATCAACGCCGACGGCCTGAACCCCGAACAAGAAAAGGAATTCTTCGCAAGCTGGCTAAACAGAAGTACGCCCCTGGATCTCGGGCTCTCATATACCTACGGCAACTACACCAGCAAAGACACCGTACGCTACGAAGACGTTCGAGCCCACGGCGGCGACTCCCTGGGCTTCAACCACTATGCTATTTCCCAGCAGGCCATCGTAGGAACGGCGGGCTACAGCATATTCAAGTCCATCGACACCTTGCAGGTGGCCCTAGGCTACGACTGGGCCGACTTCAACCTGTACGAAGACGATTTCTCCTGGACCTATCACAAGAGGCTCAGCGCCCTAGTGTCTCTCGGGCTCTTCGGCGACCACGAAGGCGAAGAAGGCTCGGGAATCAGCGGGCAGGGCAACGGCTTTGAAATCTTCTACCAGTATTCCAACAGCGACCTTTATAGGCCAGGGACCTTCGCCGAAAGTTTCTACGTGACATCCAGCGGCTCCATCAAGCCACGCTACAGGAACTTCAATATCAACCAGATGGGCGTGAACCTCTACGGCTCGGTACAGAGCCCCCTTACAGGCGCAAGGCTTGCCGCCGGTGGAAAGCTAGGCGGAATCTTTAACTGGAGCACCGACGCCAAAGAAGACACCCTGGATTCCTACTACTATAGCGCCGTGTTCCTGGAAGGCTACCCCTATGTGCGCAATAACGAAAACTACACCCGTGCAGGCACCAAGACTGCCATGGCCGAACTCCACTACCTGTTCCCCATCTACGATGACTGGCGCAAGCGTCTCTGGATTTTCAGCACGCGGGACCTGTACCTAGACGTGTTCACCCAGGCCGGCGCCGCCTGGAACGGGAAGTGGAACAATTCCGATGAGTTTACCAAGCACGGGTTCTGGGACCGCTCCGCAGGTTTTGGCATTCGCTGGTCCAACAAGCTTTTCGAAAGCATTCCTGTAGATATGTCCCTCTCCTTTGCAAGGGCACTGGACCGTATCGGCGAAGAAGACGGAAATGGTTACAAATTAAACCCCATCGACCTGCCCTTGATTCCCAAAAGATTCGCCCCGACGCGTATCCGCTTCAATTTAGGAATGGGCTTCTTGAACACCTGGCAATAGCAAAAAAAAGCCTTTTGCACTGAACGAGCCTATCTTTAGGCCGTTTTCCCCAAAGCAGATGTTGATGACATACTACGTTTTGTTACATTAATGGAGAACAAGTTAAGGATTTTCAGATGAAAGTGAAAACACCTCGTTTAGTCATTATGGCACTATTTGCAAGCAGTTTTTGTCTTGCAGGCGTTCACTCTGGCCTCAAAGAGGCCATTGACAACAACGACATCAAGAAGGCGGAAACCCTTGTAAAGAAAATGGGCGTATCAGACATCTATTGCCCCGCCACTCTGTCCTGGACAGACGCCCAAAAGATATACGGAAACTATTTCATTGAAAACCCTAAAAAAATGGGAACTAAGTGCGATGCAGAATTTGTCGCCGCATACGACAAGATCGCATGTACAAGCAAGAACGAAATTCCCCTGTGTATGGAGAGAATGCGCGCCGTTCCCGTAAGCGAATGGCAAGTCTACCTGGACCGAATCCAGAAGAACAAGTTGCACGTTGGGGCAGAATCGTACAAAGCTTCAGAGACGACAAAAGAAAAGATGACTTCTAGCGAAAAGAGGGAATGCACAGGAGCCATAAAAGCACAGAAAATGTTGATTACCCAATACGAAAACGAGTTGCAAAAAGGGCTAAGTCAAGATGAGAACTTCGCATCGTCTGCGGCAGGAGTAAAGTTCCAATACTCAGCGGACTCCTTGAAGGAAATAGTCGCAAAGAACGAAAAGAATTGCCGAGCAGGAGTAAAAGAGGTCGAAAAAACCGTAACAAAAACCATTTCCAGAAATCTCCTGGCTCCAGCCCTTCACGTTTTGTACAAATACCTAGAAGGCGTCATCAACAAGCCCTTTGAATTTAACGAAAAGAACAGGTATTTACTGGCCTCTTACCTACTTCTTGTGGGAAACGACAGCGAGTTTCCCTCTGAAGACTCCTATATCGAAAAAATCAAGGAGGCCTACTCCAACACAGCCGATGTGGAAGACGGACTAATTCTGGAATCTTGCCGTTTGTACCCCCGAATCGACAAAAAATTCCAAAATCAGGTCGAGCTGGATCTTTTTTCGTGCGAAAAGACCCTAGGAAAATATAATGTAGATTGCAACCAGTGGTCTAAAGAACTCAAAATCGAAGTAACACCCTCCGTGAATGGCACCAATGTCATTTCATACAGGTGCAACGGTATCAACTGGGTCACACTTTCCGCAATGGAATACGAACTCGGCCCATGCGACAAGGAGAGAAAAAACTCCAGAAAAATTCACGAAGGCAATTATTACGGATGTAACGGAAAAGAATGGACACAGCTACCATCCGAAATCGAATACCTCACCTACGGAAAACCCTGCGACAAGTCAACCGAGAACAAGACCATCAAGAATGTAAAGAAGAGCACCGCCCTGGTTTGCAAGGCCGGGAAATGGCGTTTCCGCATGATCGATAAGAACCAGGTTTTAGTCCAGTCAAGACAAATAGGCAATCATGTCTGGAATGTGGAAAACGTAGATGTCAATATTCCCAACAGTTTTTGTCCGGCACAGACGGGCAACGAGAAGCATTGCCAGGAATACAGCCGACTGTATTATTACGGAGAGGCAAGGAATGTATGCCCGACTGGCTGGAGACTCCCCACGATGGACGATGTGTATGACCTGAACGATGCCATGGCCAGCAGGGCACAGGCATCCAAGAACCATTTCGGCAAATACCCCGGAGCCTTCCGGGACAACCAGGGTAACGACAAGCAGTCCATGACCATCAATTACTTCTGGTTAAAGGGCGATGAAGAAAGCCTGCTTGCAGGAAAGGTCTTCGTGGTAGACAGCGCCGAAAGCGCCATGCCTATTGCAGTGGAGGAATCCTCTTGGGGATTGCCCGTCCGCTGCATCAGGGAATAAACTACTTAAGAAGCATCTCCAGACCATTGACGAGATCCCACTGGAGCTGCTTGAACTTGCTCTTTGAGAGCTTAGTCGTAGAGACCGACGTTCCCATAAATACGATTTACAGTCAAAGAGAATTGAAAAAAGGAATTAAAAGAAATGATGGATTTTGTTGAATTCAGGCCGTTTTGAAACTCTGCGAAATCACAAGCCGCTTTTTCGGTCACGGGATTTTTATGTCGTACTTTGCCGAGGCCGCAGCCTGCAAGTTCGTGGAGAAGTATCCCGGAAGCAAAAGGGAATCGCTCTACGAGCAGATGATGCAGAGCGCACTGGATATTGTCGGCGACAAAAATGAAATCTATGTGCTGAAGAGCTCGGACAAGACTTCCGAAATCAAGCTCTACAAGCCGTTCTACGAACACTTCGGAAAAAAAGTCACCATCCTGGAAGCAGACGAAGTCGAAAGCCGCATCAACGACTGGAACGGGAAATTCATCATCAGCGCATTGAACCAGATGGATATCCTGAGCTATTCTATAGATACCATCAAGGCCATGATCGATTCCCGAATGTACAACGATTTTCGCACAGTGTTCCTGATTCACGACAAACGGTTCATGCAACTCTGGTTCATGCCCGAATTTACACGGAATTTCCTTACCGACAAAGAAGCAGAATTCCTGCGGGCACACTCCATCGAGACATGGATTTGCAAGGACAAGTCTTCGGAAGATGTCTTGAAGAAAGCGTATGTGGACAAGGACGGCTATATCCTGGAGCATTTCCGCCTGGGCAAAAGCGAAAAGGTCTTTGCCGGCCCGCTGACAAGTGAAAACGATTGGAAGGCTTTCCCCGTGGTGACAAGCGATGAACGCATTATTTCTTGCGGAGACCTCCTTTGATTATCGCCGGAAACCAACCTTATTTTATCCCGTAGCACGGGTGGATTCAAAGGAACAGGATTCTAGTTTGCGGCCAGCCATTCTTCTTGGGGCTAGAAGTAAAGCACCTCACCTCGTTCAAGAAGATAAATGAAACAGAATTTGTGGATTTTGATGTCAACCAGAAATTGAATACCATTTCCCATGCCTACCGCAGGGCCCCGCAATTCGACGCAGGTTATGCGCTCATCAAGAAAATATTGGGCTATCCCGAACGCAATGTTGCGGAATTCCTTTTCAATTCCATAAAGGAAGTCTGCCAGTATCTCGAAATAAGCACGAAATTCATCAGAAGTTCCGAAATACCGGGCAACGACAGCTTCAAGCGAGAATACCGCATCTTCGATTTCTGCCAGCGACTTGGGGGCGACACCTACATAAATGCCGTAGGCGGTCAGGATTTATACCATTTTGACGACTTTGAAAAACACGGTGTTACGCTGAAATTCATCCACCCCAATTTGCGCCCCTATAAGCAGTTCAGCAACGAGTTCGTACCGGGGCTTTCGATACTGGATGTCATTATGTTCAATCCCCTAGATGCGATAAAGGATATGCTTGAAGACTACAGTATTATCGAGAAGGGGACTCCGCCCGCCAACAAAAAGGGCCGCCCGTAGGCGGCCTCAAATTCGCATCTCGAAAAATTAGAGGTCCATCAGACAACGGACAGAAGCACCGATGCCCTTCGGAGACGGATTATACATCGTGTTGTCCGCATAGTTTGTAAACACGAGTGTATAAGCCTTCGTGTATACGTTACTACTATCAGCCTTGGCTTCAGCAGCAATCCAGAATAAAGCCAATTCACTACTTTGAATAACATTGATTTCTGCATCACCTTCAACAGGAGAGAAACTTCCAGACGGCACAATATTCAGGCCCAGCAAATCTTCTCCGTTGCCATCCATGTCAGGAGCCATATCTGCCCATCCAGTCGTAGACTTGAGAGCCTTGCCCATAGTCATAGAGGTCATGCCATTTGCATTCTTGCCATCATAATTGAGCAAATTATAAAGTTCCGTTTCATTCGGCATGTGCCAGCCATCGGGGCAAATACCCTGGTAATAGGAATGCGTCATCTTAGGACTGGTATTCGATGCCGAGGTAGCAACATTGGCAGCAGCCCACCAGTCATAAAGGCGGCCGGTCTCATTGCAGTTTTCGGTGCCATTGCTACAGATAGATTCACCTTCCAAATCAGCGCCATAAGCCAAGTTCTCAGCCATCCAGACCTGAGTTACGCCACCAAATTCGAGCACAACGTAATCATACGCATGGCCCCCTTCACGCGGGTCGCAGAACTGCTTACGCAAGTCAATCATTTCACCCGCGCAATCTGCGTTCAATGCAACAACCTTACCCAAGAGGCAGAAGCTTTCGGCCGGATCGTATGCGGTAGAACCGCAGAGAGCCTTGTTCAGCACAACATCGCCGCCTTCGCAAGCGAACGTCACAGCGCCATTTTCATCGCTCACGAGCGTACATCCGCCCTCAACCACAACCGTAGATATGCCGGGAGCTCCGTTAAAGAGCGTATCGATATCGGTACCGCAGGTAATCTGGACACCATTATCAATGGACTCGAGCTTGCAACTTTCACCGACCTTGCCTCTTTCAAGAGTATCTATAACCGTACCGCCACAAGAGACTTCGATCCCCGCCTTGATAGTCTTAGCGGAGCAGCCTTTGCCATCATCGCCGTTCCTGAGCGTGTCTATGACCGTACTGCCACAAGAAATCTGAATGCCTTCCTTGATTTTCTTGGCAGTGCAACTTTGTCCCTTATCACCCTTATCGCCTTTATCACCGGGATCGCCCTTTTCACCCTGTTCACCTTCAGGACCCTTCCAATTGTCTCCACCAAACGGCAGCCATTTCTTATCGGCAGAGCAATAGTAGGCCATGCTGGAATCGGCCACAAAAATCAGCTTCCCCTGGTGGTCGGCATCGCATTTGGGCAATTCATCGTCCTCGGCGACAAGATCCATGCCAACAGTCGAGCTGTTGGTTTCGTAAACCTTCGTGATATCATCGCCACAGCCAGCGAAAAACGCCACGACGGCGGTAGACAAACCGATAGAACGCACAAAAATTTTCATAGCTTCCCCTTAACAAACAAATTCATACGAAATATAGCTTATCTTTTAAATTAGGTTCCAGGCATAAAACCTGCCCATCGTGGCACCGTTCACCTGCACATTTTGACACTTAGAAACATAAGATATATATATGTATCCGAAATAGGGTCTGCCAAACCGCCCCCGCCAGACCGACACCCAGAAAAACCTTGTTAAATTTAGCCCCGAAAATGTTCTGGACGGTACTGACATACGTTCTCATAGGGTTGCTTTCCCTATTCGGCCTCTTCTACCTATGGCTAGAAGTGCGCTTTTACCGAGCTCTCGGGACCGTCCGGGAGGGCCGTTCCACCGTACAGCCGCCCCCGAGGGTCAGCGTGCTTATCGCCGCCCGGAACGAGTCCGCAGGGATCCGGGCCACCCTGGATTCTGTGCTGAACCAGGACTACGCCGGCGTCTGGGACGTGTGGGTGGCCGATGACCGCTCCGACGACGACACCCCCGCCATTCTGGAAGAATACCGCGCCCGCCTCCCCGAGCGGCTCCACATTCTGACCATCAGGGACCTGCCCGAGGGCGTGAGCCCCAAGAAACACGCCATCAGCAAGATGATCGAGGCCTGCGAAGGGGACATTCTGTGCCTTACGGACGCCGACTGCATTGTCCAGCGGGAATGGCTCACGGGAATCATCCGGGAGTTCGAACCCGGCATCGAGCTTGTGGCTGGGCATTCCTACATACCTACGGTTCCGGGAAAATCCCCCTTCATTATCTGTATGCAGGCGGTAGAGACCCTGATTTACCGCGTGGCAGGCACTGCGGGCCTAGCCATGCACCTGCCCCTGACCAGCACGGGCAACAACCTGGCCTACCGGAAGGACTTTTTCAAGAGCGTGAACGGCTTCGAAAACGTCATCAAGATCCAGAGCGGCGACGATGACCTGCTGATGCAGAAGCTTGCCACTGACCGGCCCTTCGCCATGCGGTACTGCATTACCCCCTCCACCTTCGTGACCACAAGCGGCAAGGAAACCCTGAAGGAACTCTGGGAGCAGCGCAAGCGCTGGGCTTCCAAGACCATCTACTACTCCCCGAAAATCGTTTTCGTGCTCTCTATGGTGTTCCTGTTCCTTACCATGCTCTGCGTAACAGCCGCCGTTTCGCCCTTTAGCTTCAAAGTTTTAATCGCAACCCTGGTCGCCTTTGTACTCAAGAGCCTGGGCGACCTGATTCTCATTTTGCGTGGTCTCAAGATTTTTAAGCAGGAACACCTGCTCAAGTGGTGTATTCCTGTAGAAATTGTCCACGCCCCCTTTACCGTGCTGGCCGTGCTGTTTGGCCTGTTCGGACGATTCAAATGGAAATAACATGGCTACCAAACCAAAGACTCCTGAAAAGACCCTGATTATTGCAGAAAAGCCTAGCGTGGCCGCCGACCTGGTGAAGGTCCTGGGCTCCAAGAATTTCAAGAAAGAGACCGCCTACTGGGAAAGCGACACTACCATCGTGAGCCACGCCATTGGGCACCTGGTAGGTATTGCCGATCCCAAGGACATTGACGAGCGCTACAAGGCCTGGGACATGAAAACGCTCCCTATGCTGCCGGAAAAGTTCCCCCTGGTGGCCCTTACCGCTACCAAGAGTCACCTGACGGCTCTCGGAAAGCTTATCAAGCGTAAAGATGTCACCACCATCATCAACGCCTGCGATGCGGGCCGCGAAGGTGAACTGATTTTCTTCTATATCTTGGATTACGTTCTCAAGGGGAACTTCAAGGGCAAAACACTCAAGCGCCTCTGGATGCAGAGCATGACTCCTGCCGCCATCAAGGATGCCTTCGAGCACCTGCGTACCGCCGAGGACATGGAAAACCTGAAAGACGCCGCCCTCTGCCGCTCCGAGGCGGACTGGCTGGTGGGCATGAACGGAAGCCGAGGGCTTACCGCCTACAACAGCTCTATGGGCGGTTTCCAGATCACCCCCTGCGGTCGCGTGCAGACACCGACCCTCGCCATTATCGTAAAGCGCGAAGAAGAACGGCTGCAGTTCAAGCCGGAGAAGTTCTGGACCATCACCGCTGATTTCGACAATAGCGGAAGCAATTACCAGGGCAAATGGTTCAAGACCGACGGCAAGGAAAAGGCCAAACAGATTTTCGACGAGAAAACGGCCAAGGCGATCCTTGAAAAGTGCAAGGGCAAGGCCGGATCCATCGAAGAGAGCACCTCCGAAAGCCTGCAGAAGTGTGGCCAGCTCTACGACCTGACCACCCTGCAGCGCGAAGCCAACAGCCGTTTCGGTTTCAGCGCCAAAACCACCCTTTCTATTGCGCAGTCCCTGTACGAAAGCCACAAGGCTACCACCTACCCCCGTACCGACAGCCGGTGCCTGCCCGAAGACTACGTGGCCCCCGTAAAAGCCACCCTGGGTAAGATTACAGGGCCTCTGGAAAAGTTCGCCAAGGAAGCCCTAGACAATAACTGGGTCAAGCGTACGCCCAAGGTTTTCGACAACGCCAAGATTTCGGACCACTTCGCCATTATCCCCACGGGAGTGATGCCCAAGAATCTTTCTGAGGCGGAACAAAAAATCTACAACATGATTTGCCAGCGGTTCATCGCCGTGTTCTTCCCGCCGGCAAAGTACCTGAATACCACCCGCATCACCACCGTCGAAAACGAGACTTTCGTTACCGAAGGCAAGATTCTGGTGGACCCCGGTTTCAAGGCGGTCTACGGCAAGGATTCCGATGATGAATCCAACATCCCGAAGCTGAACGGCAACAAAGCAAAGACCGTTTCCATCGAAGCAGAAGAAGACTTTACCAAGCCGCCCGCCCACTACACCGAAAGCACCCTGCTTTCTATGATGGAAAGCGCCGGTAAGCTGGTAGAAGATGATGAACTCCGGGACGCCATGAAGGAGCGTGGCCTTGGAACACCCGCCACCCGTGCCGCAATTATCGAAAAGCTGGTCAGCGACAAGTACGTGGTCCGCGACGGCAAAGACATGATTCCCACAGCCAAGGCCTTTGACCTTATCAAGGTGCTTTCGGCTATGAACTGCGACGCCCTTACCAGCCCGGAACTTACCGGCGAATGGGAATACAAGATGGACCTGATTTCCAAGGGTAAGGAATCCAGGGAAAGCTTTATGCAGGGCATTGTAGAAATGACCCGCAATATGGTAAAGAACATCAAGGGATTCAAGGAAGAACACACCGAAGGCGAAGCCAAGTTCAGCCCTGTAAATGGCAAGAAGGTTTTTGAAACCGTGAGCCGCTACAAGACCGAAGACGGCATTGTTGTGCGCAAGATGATCGGCGGCAAGCGCCTTACCGACGAAGAGGTGGTGGAACTTTTGACCAAACGGAAAATCGGCCCTCTTACGGGATTCCGCAGTAAGAAGGGTTCCGAATTCTCGGCTGTGGTCATTATCAACGACCAGAACAAGGTTGAATTTGTCTTCGATGAGAAACCCGAAGAAATCGAAGTCGGGAATAAAATCGGCACCTCGTCTCTCGACGGCACGGACGTTTTCGAGACCCTCACGGGATACGTTTCCCAAAGTTACATCGACAAGAAGGCTACTGGCCTGAGCCTGCCTAAGGTTCTGTTAGGCAAGGAACTCCCCCTAGAAGAAATCCAGAAGCTTCTGGCCGGAGAAAAGACCGCCCTCATCAAGGGTTTCCGCAGTAACAAGACCCACCGCACCTTTGACGCCTACCTTTATCTGGAAAAGGGCAAGCTAAAATTCGACTTCCCGCCCAGGGAATTCAAGCCCCGCCGTTTTGCGAAGAAAGGATAAGAGTAGGAAGTGAAATGCAGAATGTGGATAAGAAGAGCGTCATCCTGGAGCCGCAAGGCGACGGGATCCATGCTGTTTAGATTCATTCCTGTAGTATTCCTGCTTTTCGCTTTTGTCAAGGCGGACACTATCGCGGTTGCCGACACAACGCAAGCCGATACAACGCAAGCCGATTCCGCAGCCGTGGCCGACACAGCACAAACCGACACCATTGCCCAAAATCCATACGGGTTACCCGACGAGTTGAAGCCCCTCTGGAATTCCATGACCATCAAGCAAAAGGCCGCCCAAATGGTGATGGTGTACCTTTCACCGGCACAGTTCCTGATAGACAACGAGTTCGGCGCCGTACTGGTCATGAAAAACCACCTGAAAGACACCGCCGCCTTCAAGCAGCGTATCCGCGAGGCCAACGAGGGCCTGAAAATACCGCTTCTGGTGGCCAGCGACCAGGAAGGCGGCCTGGTGAACCGTCTGGGAAGCATTTCCGAAAAGTGGAAGCACGCGCCCAGCGCCAAAGAAATGCGTGACATGTCCGTAGATTCCGTAAAGCTTATTGCCGAAGACATCGGTGGCGAACTGATGGAACTGGGCATCAACATGAACCTGGCTCCTGTGCTGGACCCCGCCAAGGACCATCGTAAAAAGAATTCCTTTATGGAAGAAAGCGCCCGCAGCTGGGAAAAGGATTCCACCAGCACCGAAAAGGTGCAGGCCTTTGTCCAGGGTATGAGGCAGAGCGGCGTCATCTGCGTCTCCAAGCATTTTCCGGGTTACGACTCCTGGACCAACAGTGACCATCAGATAGCCATCAGCGCAAGCCCCAAGAACAAAATCGCCTACAACGTAGACTTTTTCAAAAGGCTCGCCGACGACATTCCCGTAACCATGATGAGCAGCGTACGCTTTATCCGCATATCCAGCCGCCCTGCCGTCTTCGAGCCGAAAATCGTGAAGATGGCTCGGGACATGAATCCGGAAACGGTTATTCTTACCGATGACCTGTGGGGAGTCTCCCTGCGCGCCTGGGTCAGCGGCACCGAACGGGTCAAGAGCAAGGGCTACCCCCGCAAAGATTTCCGCAAGCTCATCCGTACGGCCCTTACCGCCGGAAACGACATGTTCATGATTACCTATCCGGCAAAGGCAGTAGAAATGGTCAACTACCTAGTTCAGATTTCAAAGAACAACAAGACCTACCGCAACCGCATCGAAGAATCTGCCGCCCGCATCATGAAGATGAAATACAAGGCGGGTCTGATCAAGTAGCGCCTAACGCTTGGGCATATTCTTCACTTCTTTCAGAAGCTTTTCCGGTCCGATCTTTTCATAGACCAGCCTCAAAATTTCAGCGGCAGCCATAGCGTCGGCCAGGGCTCGATGGTGGCTGAAATCCGGCAAAGAAAGGGACTGCGTCAGATTGTGCAGGCTGTAGCTAGGGAGCCCTGGAAAGAACTTGCGGGAAAGCTTTACCGTGCAGAGCCTGGGCGGGTCGTACTTGATGGCGCAGCGTTTCATTTCCGTCATCAGGAACCGGCTGTCGAACTGCACGTTGTGGGCCACAAAGATGCGGCCCTGCAAAAGTTCCAGCAGGTCTTCGGCAATGCTTGAAAACTGGGGTTTTCCCTGGACCATCTCATCGGTAATGCCCGTAAGCCTCTGTACAAAGGGCTGGATAGGCATTCCCGGATCTACCAGCGCCTGGAAAGTCTTTACCACGCTGGCATCATCCATCAGGGCAACGCCTATTTCGGTAATACGTCCATCGGCAGGTTTCCCGCCGGTGGTCTCCAGGTCCACAACGGCAAATTTCACGACAAACTCTTAAGAGGCAAAAAGCTTTTTACTGGATAGGAACGTCTATATCCAGAGTCTGCTTTGCCGCCCTGTTTTCTACTCTCGCCTTCATGACCTTTGATTTGGGGCGGCCATAGACCGGAACCACCAGCAGGTTCGACACGCCGGCATCTTCGCTGGGCGTGGCTTCTGTCTCAGCCACCGTCTTGGTAAAGATGGGGTTCTTGCCCTTGTCGTAGATGGAATAGGTAAATTCGCGGTTCAGTCCCTTCTTGATCTGCTTGGTTGGCACCTGGAAATAGATAATGCCGCCCTTGGGCACCTTGCGCAGGCTATCCTTGATTTCTTCTTCGGTGGCAAAGTCCGCTTCCATGGCCATGCGAACGTTCTTCTTCAGCTTTTCGGCACTTTCGTAAAGAACCGAGACATTGAACTTCGCATCTTCGGGCGTTGCCGATGGGCGCACATCCCGAATCTTTGCATTGTTCTGGTAATACTCCCAGCGGCCATTGTCGTGCAAGATTACCGTGGAGCCATTAGACGTAGTCGCAATGATATCATCGGCAAGGGCCGCCGTTACCATAAGCGCGGCAACGCACAGTCCCCCTTTCACCAATCCAATCCATTTCATAAAGTCTCCGATTGTTAGTCGTTTTCAAGAGAAATATAGTATTAGTGGACTTAATTATATTTACCCCTGTGAAAGGGAAAACTCGATTTGCGCCGAGCCCTACGGGCTATCTTCACGAAGGCCACCTGCTTTCGGCCTTGTACGTGTGGGCCGCCGCAAAAAAATGGGACCTGGATGTGCATCTCCGCATCGAGGACCACGACCAGGAAAGGGCTAGGCCTAAGCACATTGCCGCCATCCGCGAAGACCTGCAGTGGCTGGGCTTTTCATGGCAAAGCGAAAGTGTCCAGAGCGACCACTTCAACAGATTCGAAACAAGGCTAAAAAAGTTGCAGGACCAGGGCCTTGTCTACCCCTGCTGTTGCAGCCGCAAGGAACTGGACGCAGAGAACCCCAAGAACGAGTATGGCGAGGTCATATACCAGGGGAAATGCCTTTCCAAATTCAAAGCCCTGAATTCTGACTTCGACCTTTCGAAACCCCACAGTCTGCGCATTCATATTCCAGACAAAGTAATCCAATGGCACGATTTACGCATGGGGGACTTCGCCGAGAACCCGAAGCTGCAATGCGGAGACTTTCCTATCCGGGATAGAATCGGGCAGTGGACCTACCAGTTCGCCGTCTGTGCCGACGACATCGACGAGCAGATAACACATGTTATCCGGGGCGAAGACATCCGGAACTCCACCGCAAGGCAAATCGCCCTGATGGAGCTTTTGGGCCGCACCGAGCCGCCTATGTACCTGCACCACCCCCTAATCGTGGACACCGCAGGCAAAAAGCTTTCCAAGCGGGAAAAAGCCCACAGTATCCGCCAGGACCGGGAAGCGGGAGCCACCCCGCAAGAACTGCTGGGGCGAGTCCTGTTCCACGCCGGGCTACAAGACAGCCCATCGCCTACCGACCTGAACAGGGCCCTAGACCTGATTTGCCGAACTCTCTAGATATAGCGAATAGCTAGTAACTCCCAAATAATGTATATTCAAGGTATGTCCGACACAGCCTTGTCCGCCACTCTATCGAAGATTCGTCAGGAATCGCTTGCTTCCGATTCCAAAGATTCCCTTTTGAATTTCAACACCAAGGGGCTATACCAGACTCCCCTGATGATGGAGACCGGAGACCTATTCTTTGAGAAGTGGAAACAGACTGGGGGCCCCCTACCCCTGGACTCGTTCCTCCCCAAGTCGGAGAACTTCACGCCCCAGCAAAAGCTAGAAGTCAAGGAGCACATGCTCCAGGCCCTCAAAGAAAAGCTGGAAGATTTCGGAAGCTCCGACCTGTACCTGCTGCTGGGATTCTTGAAATGGGAAGGGAACGCCCTTTCCCCGAGCCTCCTGGTTCCTCTGGATGTAAACCTACAGACCCTGACCGTATCCCTTTCGACAAGGCCCCCTCTAGAAAACATCGCCTTGCGCGAGCGGTTAAAAGCAGACGTCTCGCTCCCCCGAGTAGAAGACGCCACCCTGAACGGCCAGTTCAGCATACTCCTGTATTTCTCCCTTTTCGAGAAGGCTGTGGCGGCAAAGAAAAACTGGAAGTTCACCCGTCACGGGCTTTGTCTGGCCTTCTTCGACTCCGTCAAGCTCGGGCTGAAAAAAAGCCTGGAGCAAGGCCTTGACGAATCCAACGCCAGCGCCGCCTCATGGGTCCAGTCCCTCTTTACGTCTAAGGGTTTCCAGACCAAGAGTTCCAAGTTCGACGGCGAAGTCTTTGACAATGTCTATTCCCCGCTGGACCACTACCCGCTGTACATCACGGATTCCCATACCATAAAGGTGGTAGAAGACGCCAAGGATCCAGAGAACAAGGCTTATGCCGTACAGTCCCTGCCCGGTACAGACTGGGCCCGCGCTACGGTAAACCTGGTAGCCGATTCCATCGCCGAAAAGAAAAGTACCCTGGTGGTCTACCGCAGGGCATCTACCGCACAGGCATTCAGGGACAGGCTATTCCCGCAGTTCAGAAACTTCGAAGGTCCCGAAAGGGACACCCTGCTACCGAGCCTTCAAAACACACGCGACGGATTCTTGCGTTACTACAAGGCGGTAAACAGCAACATCCAGCCCTCTGACGCTCCCCTTTCCGACTTACTGACGGAGTTTGTCCAGAACCCGGCTGTGAAGATCAAGTCTTCAGATGTACTGTTCCAGAAGATAGCGAACATCCCCTACAAGGATTACCAGGAGCTCAAGGCAGACCTGGACGAAATCATCTACCTGTACTTCGAGAAAAAAGGCAAAGAAGCTAGAAATGCCTTCAAGGATGTACGGGTGCCCAGCCTCACCGTAGAAAAACAGGAAGCTGTCGCCAAGGAACTCTCGCTGGCCTCTACCAAGGTCAACGAGCTGAAACCACTTATCGGTCTTGTCGAAAAGACCGGGTTGTTCCCCACAGGAATTTACCTTTCCGGACTTTCCGACATCATCGACCTGATTCTCAAGAATTTCAACCGGAACACTCCTGTATTCGAAGACTGGGAACTCCGCTCCAACAGCTGGGAAGACTACCAGGATTCCCTGAAAGCCCTTCCCGAAGCAGGCGACAAGTGGGTCCGTTACCGCAGGCAGACATCGGAAATCTACACCGACGCCGCCGTCGACGAGAACATCCTCTCTGTACGTGAAGAATTCGCCGAAAGCCTGAAGGCAACCCTCAAGGGCCTTTCGGACCGCTACCGCAGTTCCAAGAAAAAACTTTTGAAGGTCCTGAAAGACCCGAAGGCCGTCAAGGATGACAACCAGCTTCTGGACCTGATCGACACGCTGATAGAGCTGCAAGAAAACAAGCGGGCCTACAAGGACACCTCAGTGCTGGGCAACCACCTGCTGGGTCGCGACTGGCTCTACGAGCGTTCCAACTGGGTAGAGTTGAACAAGAAGATTACCTACATCTACGACTTTAGAGAGGCCCACAAGAACGACCCCCGCATGGACCTGCTGCTCCAGATTCTGGAAAAGTGGCAGCTGTTCAAAGACGCCCTGCCCCAGATGAAGGACTACGCCCGGATCGTCAAGGAACTCCAGGAATCCACCCGCAAGATTACGAAGGAACTTTCTCTGGAAACCCCGCTGGAAAGTCTGTGCATCGAAAAGTGGCTCGACGAAATCCAGCTGTGGAACGCCAACTGGGGCAACCTGGAAACCCATATCCGCATCACCTCGCTGTTGCAGTCCATCGAGAACTTTGGAGCAAAGGAGCTCTGCGACTACCTGAAGGAACCCGACAATGTCAGCCGAAACATTGCCCAGGCCTTCGCCCATTTCTGGGCAGGAACGCAAATCCAGCAAGTCGGCAAGGAATCTCCGGACCTGTTCTCCCTGTTGCCCAAGGCCAGGGCCCAAAAGACAAGGGATTACCGTTCTCAGCTAGACCAGTTCTGCAACTCGAATTTTAGGCAAATCCACAAAATTGTCAAGGACAATCCGGATATTTTCGCCTTTGTGTCGCTGGAACAGTGCTACTACCTGCCGGCATCCAAGAAATTCAATACCCTTGTCCTTTTGGATGCAGACTGCATCTCGGTATGCGAGGCCCTTCCGGCTATCTTCAAGGCGCAAAAGACGGTGCTTGTGGGCGACCCCAAGGCGCCCCAGCTTACCCACCTGCCCCTGGACGGATTTGCAGAAGACCAGACCCCGCGGGCACAGGCTCTGCAAGAATCCATACTCACTATGAGCCTTAGGCAGGGGATTTCTACCAGGGAACTCTGGTTCTCCACCACCTACGCCCATTCCTCCATCATAGACTTTGCCAACTACAAGATCTATGGCGGCGGAATCCGTCAGCTTCCCCAGCCCAGCCGCGAAAGCGTCAAGAACCAGTCCCTGAAGGTGGTCTCCGACAAGGTCATGGAAATTGCGAAAGCGGCTATACACCATGCCGAACGGCAACCCGGACGAACTCTCGGAATTATCGCCCTGCACCAGTCTACCTGTATCGAAATCGAATCGGCCATCAACAGCCTCACGCCAAAGGACTCTCCGGCAGCAAGATTTTTCCAACCGATTAACCCGGCCATCAGTTTTTACGTAAAGACTCCCGAAAGGGCGGTAAACCGCCTGCGTGATACGATTCTCGTGTGCGGTGAATACAATGCCGCTGAAAAGAAATCCATCAACGCCAAGCTTTCTGTTTGCTCCACTCTCGCCAAGAGCGAGCTCCAGGTGTTCCTCTCTGAAAGCGACATGGCCCAGAAGCCCAAAGAAAAGCCCGACCTTTTCTGGGAATGGATTCTGTACTTACAGAAGCTGCTGACCCTGGATATCCGGGATGAACGCCCCAAGGAATCGGTACTGTACCCGCAGGCCCTGAAGGCCCTACAAGACGAGAACGTACAGGTGGAGCCCTATTTCTGCCAGGGCGGCATTTCCGTAGGTCCGGTGGTTGTAGACGCCAACAATTCCAACCGATTCCTGGCTATGGTCGAAGACGACTGCACCACAGAAAGGTTCAGGGAATCCATCGAAGACCGAGTCTACATCAGGCATACCCTGCTACGACAGATTGGCTGGAAGGTCCTGAACCTTTGGACACCCTTCTGGTACATGGCCAACAAAGACGAAGTGAGCCACATGGTGACAACCATCGCCATCGAACAGAGCGTGGCTCCCCCGCCCAAGGAACCCGACCAGGGCGAAGGCGACAGCGAAGATACCATTTCTGCCGAAAACCTGAGTGTCATTCCCTATACGGTGTTGCACCCGAAAATCGAGGGAACGCCCCACGACAGGCCTATTCCGGAACTTTCGGCGGCGTCTATCATCACCCAGCTCAAGTTCTATGTGGACCACGAGTCCCCTATTCACGAGGAACTCCTGCAGCAGAGGCTTTTCGAACTCCACAAGGAACCCTGGCCGAACCCGGCCCTTATCCCCCAGATTATGGATGCCATCAAGCAGGGCATCAAGGGCCAGAAGTTCATCCAGACCGGCAAGTTCCTGTATTCCATCAAGAACCCGGCTGTGGAACTGAGAGACAGAAGCTTCCGCCCGTCTTCGGAACGAAAGATGATTTACGTTTCTCCAGAAGAAAGAATGTTCATCCCGTCGTCTATGGACGAGCGCGATGTGAAGCAGATGCTTGGCTTGCTAGAATAAGCCTAAAAACTAACGTACCTTCACCACAAAGGCGCTGATATTGTAGGCCGACAGTTCTCGGGCCTTGTCATCGGCGGCCTTCTTGTTGTTCCAGCCACCGGCACGCAGCTTGTAGAAGGGGGCGTCGAACACCACCTG
>CAMIWK010000011.1 GCA_946402415.1 uncultured Fibrobacter sp. | reverse complement strand
ACCAGCTGGGCTACGCCCCTGAAGCCGAGAAGCAGGTGGTGATTCCCGGTAACGACGCCAACGGGCTTGAAGTCCGGGATTTGGGCGGCAAGACGGTGCTGAAGCTGAAGGCCCCAAATGTGGGTGAGTGGGAGTACAGCGGTGAAGAAACCCAGGTGTACGACATTTCTGCGGTAAAGACTCCCGGTACCTACCGCTTGTTCCGTAACGGCGAATACTTGGGGAATCCCATTACGGTAGGCAAGAATGTCTATGAAGGCGTTACCAAGGCGAGCCTCAAGTGGTTCTATTACCAGCGGGCCAGCATGCCCCTGGAGGCCCCTTACGCCGACAAGTGGGTTCGTGCGGCGGGCCATATGGACGATAAGGTTATCGTCTACGGTACCGACAAGGCCACAGGCGGCAAGGGAGCCGGTAAGGTCATCAAGTCCCCCCGCGGGTGGTACGATGCCGGCGACTACGGCAAGTACATCGTGAATTCCGGCATTACGGTGTGGACACTCCTGGATCTGTACGAGCAGTTCCCCAAGTATGCCGACACGCTAAGCTGGGATGTACCGAGGGAGTTTCCGAAGCTCCCCCTGCTTCTGGAAGAGGTTCGCTATAATCTGGACTGGATGCTTACCATGCAGGACAAGGACGGCGGTACCTTCCATAAGGTTTCCACACTGAAGTTCTGCGGGAGCGTTTCTCCCGAGAAGGATACGGCTCCCCGTTACGCCATTCTGAAAAGCGTGACGGCGGCTCTGGACTTTGCTGGCGTGATGGCCCAGGCCAGCGTGGTATACCGGAGCTTTGACAAGGTCTATGCCGACAAGATGCTCAAGGCGGCGGAGAGTGCCTACGCCTGGGCAAAGAAGAACCCCGAGATGTTCTACAAGCAGCCTGCTGACGTGCAGACGGGTAGCTACGCCCCCGGTAACGAAGACGGAAAGGATGAGTTCCGCTTTGCGGCTGTAGAGCTTTACAACGCGAAGGTGGCCGCAGGCGCAGACCCGAAAACGGACAAGGCCACTGCCGCTTACATGGAAGACTTAAAGGCCAACGCCTTCACTGCCAATGGCGCCTGGTGGGGCGACTTGAATATGCTTGCGGTGTTCCGCGTGGCACGCGCGCCAAAGGTGTTCGGGGATAGCCTTGCCGGGGTTGCGAAGAAGATTCTGCTGGATGAGGCGAACAGCTTGCGCGCAATTGGCGATACCAGCGCTTACAGGCTCCCGATGCACCCCTGGAACTGGAATTGGGGCAGCAACAGTGCCGTGGCTAACAATGGCATTGTTCTGCTACAGGCTTACCTTTTGACTAACGACAAGAGCTACTTGGATGGCGCCCAGCAGTGCTTGGATTATCTGCTTGGCAAGAATCCTATGGACATTACCTACGTGACGGGTTTTGGATTCCGCAGCCCCCGCAACCCGCACCATCGCCCCAGTGAATCGGACTTTGTGGATGATCCGGTGCCCGGTATGCTGGTAGGTGGCCCTCATTTGGGTAAGCAGGATATTGATTTGGAAGGCAAGGAGCATTGGAAATGCCCGAACTATGCCTCTGCTGACAAGCCGGCCTTGGCCTACTTGGATGACCGCTGCAGCTACGCTACCAACGAGGTGGCTATCAACTGGAATGCTCCATTTGCATTCCTCGCTGCGGCGCTGGATGCAATTTACAATCGATAGTATTCCTACACGTCATCCTAGAGCACAACAATAAGGCGAAGCCATACTATGGCCTTTAGCCCCGTGCTTGACACGGGGGAACGGGATCCAGGGGGGGGATTGCTTTGCAGCGGATCCTGAAAGTCTATATTTCCACTTATGGAAGAACAGATCGACATTCTGAACCCTGACGGAAGCCCGGCAGGGTATTCTTGTGGGCGTACAGAGGTTCACGCCAAAGGGCTTTGGCACCGCACGGTCCATATCTGGGCATTCGATGGGCGGGGCCGCGTACTTTTCCAGCTTCGCAGCCACCTAAAAGAGAACAACCCGAACCTTCTGGACACCAGCTGCGCGGGCCATATCTCTGCCGGAGACGGAAGCCAGAATGCGGCTATTCGTGAGTTAAGAGAGGAGCTGGGCCTCACCAAAAACACAAAAGACTTGGAATACCTTTTTGAATCCACCCACGAAAGCGTGTTGAACGGCGGGACCTATTTCGACAACGAATACTACGATGTGTACAAAATAACGCTTACCGATGAGGAGGCTGCCCATCTGGTGCCGCAACCCGGTGAAGTAGACGATTTCGTGTGGATGACGGTAGGGGAATTTCTGGAGCTGCACGGTGCCCACCCCGAAAAGTTCGTAAGCCATCCGAAGGATTACAACTGGCTTGCAAGTATTGCTAAATTATAAATCATGATGTACAAGAAGGTGGCAGTTGTTGTGGAAGGCGGCGGAATGCGCGGCGCCTACACGGGAGGCATCTTGGATGTCTTCAACGAGCTTGGACTACGTTTTGGCGGTGCATGCGGCACCTCTGCCGGCGTAACCCATCTGTGCAGCTTCTTGTCGGAACAGATTGGCCGTAATTTCCGTATCGATACGGTGCATTCCAAGTCCAGCAAGTATATGGGCTGGTGGAATCTGATTCGCACCGGCGAGTTTTTCGAAGTGGATTACTGTTACCGACAGATTCCCTACGAGATAGACCCCTTTGATATGGAAAAGTTTGCCGAAGCCTGCCAGGCGACGGAGTTTTACGCCTGTAGCTCCAACCTGGAAACGGGTGGCGCGGAATACCTGCGGGTCATGGATTATCGTGAAGAGCACGACATGAACGTGATTCGCGCCTCGGCGTCGCTCCCGCTGATGAGCCACATCGTAGAAGTGGACGGTATGAAACTTCTGGACGGCGGTATCGCCGACAGCATTCCCTTCGAGATTATGGAGAAGAAGGGTTTTGAGAAAATCGTAATCCTGTTGACGCAACCGGAAGGATTCCGCAAGAAGCCCAATTCCATGATTCCCTTGTTCAAGCTGCTCTACCGCAAGTATCCGAAATTTATAGAGGCGGCGGCCAACAGGCACGAGCGTTATAACGCCTGCCTGGACCAGATTGCCGAAAAAGAGAAAGCGGGGAAGGTGTTCGTGTTTCGGCCCAGTGAGGCCATGCACATTTCTCGCCTGGAAAAGGACAAGTCCAAGTTGGTGGACCTTTACAACCTTGGCCGCAAGGATGTGAACGCCCGCATGGATGCCCTGCTGAACTTCTTGGAAAAGTAATTCGGTTTTATGTCTGTCGCAGAGAAAGGCCGGCGCTATCGCCATTACAAGAAAGAGACTATGGTTTACACCGTAGTAGAAATTGCGCTGGACTGCGAGACGGTGGAGCCTCTGGTGGTGTACCGCAGCGAGTACGAGACTCCCGACCACCCCAAGGGAACGCTATGGGTCCGCCGCAAGGCCGATTTCGAAAGTACGGTGACGCTGCCTGACGGCCGCACCGTAGATAGGTTTACACTAATTAAGTAAGAACCGCATTCCTGGATCCCCTCCCTCGTTTCACTCGGTCGAGGATGACGTAGGACGTTCTACTCGGTTGAGGATGACGTATTCCTACACGTCATCCTGGAGCCCTGAACTTGTTTCAGGGCGAACGGGATCCATGGAGTGGGTTGGCGCAGTCCGCTCTAGAATGATATTACGGTAGCATCTTGCCGGTTTCGAGATAGCGGTTGTGCATCTCGAAGGCCCTGCTTAGCGCAAGAGGCATATGCACGCCCTTGGCATGCTTCAGGCTGTATTCCAAGAATTCGGTAAGGGGTTCCTTGAAATCCGGGTGGGCGCAGTTCTTGATGATGAGCCGCGCCCGCTCTTCGGAAGCAAGCCCACGCAAGTCCGCAAGGCCCTGCTCCGTCACGAAAATCTGGGTGTCGTGTTCTGTGTGGTCCACATGGCTCACGTAGGGCACGATGCTAGAAATGGCGCCACCCTTAGCCACCGATGGAGTCAAGAAAAATCCCAACGCGCAGTTCCTGGCAAAGTCTGCCGCCCCGCCGATACCGTTCATCATAGAAGATCCGCACACCAGTGAGCTGTTCACGTTCCCGAAGATATCAGCTTCAAGAGCGGTGTTCATAGAAATGACGCCGATACGGCGGATCACATCGGGGCTGTTGCTCACCTCTTGCTGGCGGATGATAAAATGCTTTTTCCATTCCGACGCATTACGGATAAATTCATCCTGAGCCCCTTGGGAGAGGGTGAGGGCCGTTCCCGAGGCAATGCCCAGTTTGCCTTTCTTAAGCAGGGGAATGACCGCCTCCTGGATGACTTCGGTAAAGATGTCGATCTGCCCCAGGCGTTCATCGTTTGCCATGGCGGTGAGGACCGCATTTGCCACCTTGCCCACGCCGCTCTGGTAGGCCATGCCTTTGGGGAGCCTGCCCTTGGATTCCTCGAAACGGATAAAGTCCAGAATGCGTTCGGCGATGTTGGTGGATACGCTGTCGGGCTCTACGAAAGGCGTAACCTCATCATAACCGTCATTCTCTACGATGGCCACCACCTTGTTCGGGTCGATCTTTACAAGGTCTGCGCCCACGCGGTCCCCTGCGCTGTAGATGGCAAGTGGCTTTGCGTGGGGCGGAAGCTCTGGCAGGGCGATGTCGTGGATGCCCATGTAGCTGTCGCCTAGGCGGGTGTTCAGCTCCAGGATAATTTTTTCAGCCCGTTCCAGGTAGCAGACGGAATTTCCGCCAGAGGTAGAAAGGCAGACCTGGCCGTCGGGCAGTATGGCGCTGACTTCGATGATGGCGACGTTTGGCGTAGGCACGGCGCCGGTGCGCACCAGGTAACCCATCTTTCCCAGGTGGGCGTCGATGTAACGGATGGAACCGTCGTTGATAGACTTGCGAAGACTTGGATTGCTCTGGTAGGGCATGCGCAGGTCGATGGCGCCTGCACGGGCGAGTGCGCCATCGCAGCTGTCGCCGGTGGAGGCCCCCGAGAACAGGGACACCTTGAAGGGCTTGCCCTCATTGTGGAGCTTTTCAGCTCGCAACGCCAGAGCGGCCGGAACCGCCTTGGGGTAACCCGCCAGGGTGAATCCAGAGACGCCCAGGATGGCGCCGTTCTCTATCATTGCCGCGGCATCTGCCGCCGAACATTTCTTACTTGCAATCATCCGCGGGCAAGCATCTCCATCAGTTCCTTGTCCAGGCGTTCCGGGTTGTCGTACTGCGCGAGATTGTTGTGCAGCGATTCGCCCTTCGACACCAGGCCAAAGTCAAGATTCTTGTAGTTCCAGTAGCTGTACCCTACGTCGGCTTCCCGCAAAATGTCGAGGAAATCCCGCATCCAGGCCAGCTGGTACTGACGGGCCACTTGCACGTACACGCCGAACTCGTTGCAGCTTACCGGCAGGTCGTACTTGGCGCGGAAATCCAGAGCGTTCTGGATGCTCGCTTGCAGGCGTGCCTTGTCCCACAGACCGTATTCCACGTTCAGGCGGGTTGCCGTATCTCCTGTAGGTGCGGCGTAGTCGCCGGGCCAGGGGCGTTCAATGTGGAAGAAGGGGTCCTGGAGCCAGGCGGCCTTCTGGTGGGTGAACGTCACCGGGGTGTAGGTATGGAAACTGTAGATGGCGTTGTCGTCGTCCATGGGGGTCAGGAACTTGAATTCGCTGGCGCTGTTCCACTTGTTGCTGCCCACCACGATGGTGTTTTTGGGAGCGTGCTTGCGGATAGCCCAGAAAAGTTCATCTTTCACCTTGTCCCAGACCTTGGAGTCGCTGCCGGCGGGCTCGTTCAAGAGCTCCATCATCACGCGGGACTGGTTACAGTAGCGTTCGGCCATATAGGCCCAGACCTTGCAGGCGTCCTTGCGGGCGGCAGGGTCTGTAAAGAATGCCTGTTCCTTGGAGCAGCCCAGGTGAAAGTCGTGTCCGGGGCACTTGTGCAGGTCCAGGATCACGTCCAGGTCGGCTGCCTGGATGTCGGCCAGGGCCTTGTCCAGCAGGCTAAAAACTTCGTTGTCGGGGGTCAGCGCATCGCCCTTGAACAGGTTGAAGTAGTCCACCGGGAGGCGTACGTGGTTGAACCCCGCCCCTCGGATGCGCTTGAAATCTTCTACCCCTAGGAATGTCTTGATATGGGGCACCAGCCCCGGAAAACCTACGGGATCCTTTTCTTCGATACAGTCTACCTGACTGAACCAGCCACCCAAATTCACTCCCCGTAGCCTTTCTTTTTTCATCTTTTTCTCTGTCGGTTAAACCGCCGGAATTGGCGGCGTTAAGATCTATTCGCTTACGATGTTCAAGTCTTCATCGGCGATGTTCAGGTCCTGGATTACTTCCAGGTCGTCGGGCAGGTTGTAAAAGTCCACCACCAGGCCCACCTTCTTGTCCTCATCCTTCTGCTTTTCGAAATGGACAACGTCGTAAATCTTCATCTTGATCACGGTATCGCCGGTTATCGGGATTTCCATGGTCATGCCCTTGCTGATGGGCCCCTCGATAATCTTGCCCTTGAACACGAGACTGGTCTTGTCTTCGCCCAAGGAGGTCTTTTTCACGTGAAATACAGCCATTATCTTTCTATTCGTTTCAGGTTCTGTTCTGTGGTCTACAAAATACCACCGGCAAAAGTTAATTTTTTTTCATGGATTTATTGGTGGGTCGAATCCCTTTTCTGGTCTGTGCGCCGTTCTTTCATGGCTTTTTGGGTCGCGAGGGGGAATTCCCCCGTGTGCGTTTTGTGGACGGTCCGCCCAGCCTTCATAGTAAAGGCCTCAGGGAGGGGACTATCCACCTGTCACCGGCATCTTCTATCACCTTTGCCCAGAAGCCGGGGGCCTTTGTGCTGTCGCCGGATTTTTGTACCTCGTGTTCTTTTGAGGTCCGCTCTGTAAAGCTCTTTTCCAGGTTCCCCGTCGAAAGCCTTGACGGCAAGGTCGTTCGGCTTACTTCCCAGAGCCAGACGTCGGTGGCCCTGCTGAAGATTCTGCTCCAGGAGCGCTATCGGGTTCGGCCCGACTTTGTTCAGGGGCTTGCCGCCGACCCCGCCGATGACGCCTGCCTTTTAATCGGGAACCTGGCGCTAGAAGAAACGGAACGGCACCGCTTTGCCTATAGCTACGACCTGGGAACCCTGTGGCAGGACTGGCAGGGAATGCCTTTTGTATTCGGAGCCTGGATTATCGAGAAGTCTGCCCTTGCGCCAGCGCTTCGCCCCACCCTGGAAACGTACCTCCAAGAAACGGAAAGGAGCGTGGAGGCCTTCCGGGCCGACCCTGCGGCAGCGCTAGACCGCTGGATTTCCAGATTTCCCGTGAATCTGGACAAAAAGGCGGTACTGGATTACTATAAAATTATAGATTATCATTTTACAGATGAAAGGAAAAAATCCCTGGAGGTCTTTTTCGGGTATGCCGCAAAGCTCGGCCTGGTCGAAAAGGCTCCGCCGCTGGAATTTTTATAGGGGGAGTGCATGATAGAAGAAAAGATTCTCATCGTAGATGACAGTGCCGAAATCCTGGAAAAGAACCGGGAGCTGTTAACCCAGGTGGGGTACAGTGTGGTGTCCGCCACCTCGGGCGAAGAAGCTCTGGCCCTTTTGGAAAAGGACGTATTTGACCTGGTGCTCTTAGATATCAATATGCCGAGCCTGAACGGTTACGAGGTGTGCCTGCGTATTCGCGAGGGCCACGCCCTGGATGACCTGCCCATCATATTCCTGACCAGCAGGGAAGACCCCGAGAGCATCACCAAGGGGTTTCATGCCGGGGCCTCGGACTTTGTGAGCAAACATTCCCCCACCGAGATTCTGCTCGCCCGCATCAACGTGCATATAAGACTTTGCCGCACCCTCAAGTACCTGCGGGATATCTCCCTTACCGATGACCTGACCCAGAGCTACAACCGTAGGCACGCCATCAACACCCTGCGGGAATGGTTCTCCCGCAGCAAGCGTTACGGTACCCATTTCTCCCTAATCTATTTCGACCTGAACGGCCTCAAGACGGTGAACGACAAGTTCGGCCACCAGGCCGGCGACCTGCTGCTTCGCTCGGTGGTCAAGGCCTGCAAGGACCTGCTCCGGGAATCCGACGTGCTGTTCCGTATGGGTGGTGACGAGTTTATGGTGCTCTGCCCCGACACCGACAAGCCGGGAGCGTTAATTTGTGCGGAACGTATGCAGCAGGCGGTGGGCGAGATTACCATTGTAGACCAGAAGGTCTCCTTTGCCTACGGTATTGCCTATTCGGGCGAGGTCTATAAGGACATGGATGAGATGCTCCACAGCGCCGACGCCTCCATGTACGACTGCAAGCAGAAAATGCACGCCGCCCGCCATTCCTGAATGTGACAAAGTGCACATTTTGGGCCTTTTTTGGTACAAAAAATCCCGTTTTTGGGGACATTCCTGCCAAAAACGGGCGTTTTTCGGTAAAATTTCCTACATTTCAGCCCATAGAATCATAGACTGCACCCAAGTCTAAAACAAGGAGAACAATATGAAAAAACGGCTCTTTGCGATGAGCCTCGCTGCCGGGTTCACGGTCCTCTTGACCGCCTGCGGCGATGAGACCACCAATACGGATATTATAAAGGCCGAAACCTTTGCTACGGCAGATTCGCTGCCCGAATGTAACAAGGACTTTGCCGGCAAGTTCGCAACGGTTGCCGACAAGAAGCAGATTTTGATTTGTGCCCAGGACGGAAGCAGCTTTGACTGGCTCCCTGTGGCGGTGACGGTCCAGTCCGCCACTGACAGTTCGGGTAACACCAAAGGCTGCACCGCCAAGGCGCTTAAAGACGGTTCCGGCGTAGAGGTGCTCTGCAACGGTAAGTCCGTGGCTGTGGTCAAGAACGGTGCCAAGGGCGAACAGGGCCAGAAGGGTGATGAAGGCCAGCACGGTAATGACGGCGGCAAGGGTGCTGATGGTAAGCCGGGTGCACCCGGTCAGGACTTCAAGCTGGATTCCTCCTACTGCTCCGCCAAGGACTACGGCTACGGTACAATCATCTATGATTGTGACGGACGTTATTACTCCATTAATCAGTCTTCTGAAGGCTCTTACACTGCCAATGTGGGGACATGGAAATCTCAGTACTTTACCAATCTGCTTTGGTCAAAACATGAAAGTAACCTGGGTTTCTTCCAGGGGGTCCACCTGGAAAGTGCAGCTGCTGGCACAAGCCAAGGCAAGATTGCCCGCTGGGAAGGGGATGATTCTTGGGATTATACCCTGACGTTTGAATCGCTGGCTAGCACTCTGGCTATTTCGGGCACGGCAACTCTGACCGTGAGCGAAGGGGCTACGCAGTACGCAGGTGCCGAGGTTGAGCCCCTTGTGGGCGTGGCCTTGACTTTTGAGGAAGCCTACTATGTGTATATGGGGTATGATCCGGAAAAGAAGATTCAAAAGTTGTTCGACTGGCGGGGAGTTTGCCTGACCTACACCGCCACGGATACCATGCAGGTGATTGTCAAGAACACCAAGGGCAAGGTTGCCCGTGCATCCATTGCCCCTGCGGCCGAAAAAACCGTAGCCGATATCCTTGCTACCGAGTTTACTCCCGACAGCGAAAGTGTTGATTTGGGCGACATCATGAATGATGCTGAAGTTATCTATATCAAGGCGGTGGGTAGCCTTGAACCCGGCACCTACGAGAACACTTTCGCCATATCTGAATTTGGTGTCTATGGCGAGTGTGACGTCCCTGCAAAGGATTTGAGTGAAATCAAGGCTGAGGTCCTTGAATCCAAGGGTGAGACAACGGAACCCCTGGTGGATTCCCGCCCGGCGACCCCCGTCACTTACCAGACGGTAAAGATCGGTAACCAGGTGTGGATGAATGAGAACTTGAGAAATATCACTTATTCCTACACCGATTCGTTTGATAACGTACACAAGTGGTATTATTGTCCGACTGACCCTGATTCGTTAGTTGCGCTTGGGTGCTATTATCTTTGGGCTGCCGCTATGGATTCCCTGGGCCTTTACAAGAAGACCGATGAAACGGCTAATGGTTGTGGAGAGGGTGCTTCTGTGGCTTGTGCTGCGACACTGCCTGTTCGTGGGATTTGCCCTGATGGCTGGCACCTGCCCAGCAAGGCCGAAATCGATGAATTGTTGAATATTGCCACTGTCAATGGTGACTACCCGGATTTGATACTAGCTACTTTGACGTGGCTTGGATTCCCGGTTACTACCGAAGGTTATCGCGATGAGATATATCCTGAGTCTGATACAGATTATTCGTATATGGATGACCAGGGTTCGTTCTATATGTGGCTATCTCAAGATACTTATTCGAACTATAGTGACGCGTATTATGGTACTTACCTGAGTATGTACTCTGGTAACTATAATTATTCCACCGGTGATTATTATATTGGTTCTGGTTCGGTGTACCGAGGGTACCATGTCCGTTGCATTAAGGACCAGGATGAGGAATAAGGAGGGCTAAGCAATGAAGAAGTTTACTATGAAAAATCTTGTGTCATCCTGGAGCAAGTGTAGCGCTGCGATAGGATCCATGTTGGCCCTTGCCTTTTTCGCCGCCTGTGGCGACGATGTTACAAACGACAGCGTGGTCAAGGCGGAATCCTTCGCCGACAAGGCCGACCTGCCCAGCTGTAGCGAAAAGTACGAGGGTATGTTTGCCACAATCCCCTCTAAGGGCGATATCTATTTCTGCACACAGAAAAAGTGGCAGACCGTTGTGAGCGGAAAGTCCGCCGATGCTAAGGTGGAAGAGTCTACCTGTTCTACCGTCGAGCTCGCCGACAAGAGCGGTTTCAAGGTGGTCTGCGGCGGCGATTCCGTGGCGGTGGTCAAGAACGGCGCCAAGGGCGCCCAGGGCGAAAAGGGCGAAGATGGCGACCCCGGTTCTAAGGGAGCGGAAGGCGACCCCGGTAGCAAGGGTGCCCCCGGTAAGGACTTTACCCTGGATTCGAACCTTTGTGTAACCCGGTACTACGCCTATGACGTGCTCATTCTTGAGTGTGGCGATTCTACCTATGTAACGAATATGGTGACTAATGGTACAACTATTAAAACATGGTGGCCAAGTAAGTTTCAGACCGAGCTATACGATGTGAGTGACCGTGCGGTTACGGGTACTTTACGAATGGTTTCCCACGAAGACGGAACGGGTGCCAAGAGTAATGGATCCCTGGTCCGCTGGGATGGGGATGATGCCTGGGTGCCTGGTGACATTACCCTTAAAGAGCTGCAGAAAAATGATGCTATTTCGGGTACGGCCACTATGAAGGTCAGCGCTGGCGCTACGCTGAACGACACGCTGGGTACGGAGCCCTTTGTAGGAGTGGAACTTAAGAGCGGCAGAGGTCTTCGCTGGGGTGGATTCTGCTTTACCTATACGGCTACAGATACGGTGCAGCTTATCATCTGGAGTAGCAAGAGCAAGATGGCCCGCACTATGCTTGCACCTGCTTCTGAAGACACTACGGTGGATGTTGCGGTGGACCAGTTTGTTTCCGATGATGAGAATGTTTCCCTCGATGAGATAGTGAGAAACGCCTCCAGGCTGGAGATTGTCCTTGCTGGCGGTCTTGAGGCTGGCACCTACGAGAATGAATTTGCCATTTACGAGATAGGCCAGTTTGGCGGCTGCGGTGTGCGTGAAACTCTAGCCGAGGTCAAGGCCAAGATTCAGGAAGCCAAGGGCGAAGCAACTGAACCCCTAGTGGATTCCCGCCCGGCGACCCCCGTCACTTATCAGACGGTAAAGATTGGCGACCAGGTGTGGATGGCCGAGAACCTGCGGATACCTTACCCGTACCTTGCTTACGATGGCGATGATGATCCGGATACTGGTAACAAGATGGCATACTGCCCCAGCGACCTCGATGAACTGGCCGCCAAGGGCTGCCTCTATACCTGGGCCGCCGCTATGGATAGTGCCGGAAGACTTAACGAAAAGCCAGACTCGGTTGCCGACTATAATGTATGCGGCGATTACATGGACTGCTCTGTAGAGGCTCCCGTGCAGGGAATTTGTCCCTCTGGCTGGCATTTGCCCAGTAGGGAGGAAATCAAAACCTTGCTGAACTATGCCTCTTACGGTGGACAATACCCGGTAGCAGTACAAGCCCTTGCTCTGGCTGGAGATACTGCGAATGGAACCAACTGGCTCGGGTTCTCTGCAAACCCTGTTGGCTACTACTCAGTTTCTTATGCAAATGTTTACTCTGAGGATATCTTCTATATGTGGTCTTCTGATGCTGATGAAAGTTATAATAGATATTCATGGTATTTGTATGTGGCTACTAATATTGATGTATCTTACCAGTCAAAATATCGCGGGCACTCTGTCCGTTGCGTCAAGGACCCGGTTGAGGAATAAGGAGGGCTAAACAATGAAAAAGTTTACTATGAAAAATCCTATGTCATCCTGGAGCAAGCGTAGCGCTGCGATAGGATCTATGTTTGCCCTTGCCTTCTTCGCTGCTTGCAGTGACGATGTCACTGACAATGACCCGGTAACCACCCAGGGCTATGAAAGCGAAGAAGCGTTCCCTAAATGCGACGCCGATTACGAGGGCTATTTTGCCACCCTGCTTTCTACCCAGGATGTCTATATCTGTAGCGCCAAGAAATGGGTGAACGTCAGTAAGTCCAGTTCTGGCAGCTCTGCAGGCCAGGCCGGTTGCACCGCCGAAGAGCTCGAAGATGGCACCGGTGTAGAAATCACCTGCAATGGCAAGAAGAGCGTGTTGCAATACGGCAAGAAGGGCGCCGAAGGTGACCCGGGCAAGGCCGGTAACCCTGGTACCAATGCCAGTGATGGCGACCCGGGTGGCAAGGGTAAGGACGGTGAAGACGCAGTACCCGACGCGGACCGTTGCTTTGTCAAGTACCAGACAGGTGACGTGGTGCTCTTTGAGTGCGGTGACGCCACTTATGTGAGTGATATGCACAGTTATGGCACCGATACGCAGGCGACGTGGGATGCCTTAACAGGAAGATCGACCTTTAAATCAAGAAGGCCGCGCTCATTCTATAATGCACAGTTTGATGGCCAGGCGAGTGGTACCCTTGTCCGTTGGGAAGGGGATGCCGCGTGGGTGAATCCAACCGAGTGGTCAAGGGTAGGTGTTGATTTTAGAAAGAACAAGGCTATAGCAGGTACGGCCACTGTCTCCGTTACCGAGAACATAGAGGTCACCGCAGAAAAGTATAGGCCTTTTGTGGGTGTTGAGTTTTCTACTACCTACGGAAACGCCTTGGCATATGTTGCCGCCGGTGGTGGCTTCTGCCTAACCTATTCCTCTGAAAAGGATATGGCGCTGCTCTTGAAGGGCGATTCCAGTCATGTCGGTTACCTTAAGGCAACGATTCCCGCTACGAAGAATAAGAAAAAGGCTGTCTTGAATGTTCTCGTAGATGAATTCGAACCCGTTACCGATAGCGTAGATGTGAAGGCCGTCTTGGGTAACATAACGGCAATTTATGTCGAGGCTGTGGGCGGAGATACCGCTGGAGAATACACGAACGAATTTGCCCTGTACCAGTTTGGCAACAATGGGGGCTGCAGCGGGTACACCTTCGATGATTACAAGGCCTATCTAGACTCCATAAGTGCTCCTGCAGACTCTTTGGTAGATGACCGCACGGACCCTGTTACCAAGTATGCTGCTGTGACCATCGGTAATCAGACCTGGATGGCCGAGAATATGCGGTATGATGCATCTAGCAACCCCTGCCTGATTAGTAGCGATGATGCAGATTGCTCTCAGTACGGGCGTCGTTATACTTGGGCGGTGGCGACAGCCGACCTATGCCCCTCAGGTTGGCATCTGCCTACAAGGGAGGAATGGCAAGAGCTGGTAGATACAATTCATGGAGATTACCTTATTTCCCTCAATTATAGCTACGCCTTCTACGTAGATGTATTAACAAGTTTCAAGGTGGGAGGCCGTATTACGGATGATGCCGGTGTGGAGAATATAACGGGTCTAGGTCTTATTTCTGCCAGTACCTATAACTCTTATTGGTCGCAAACCACGGATTCGTCTGCTAGCACATATGCGCATAGGCTCTATGTCTCTGGCGGTACGGATTACGATGGTGTCAGTGGCGAATATACTTATACGCCGGGTGCTAACTACACTTCGACTAAGACAAGCACTTACCCTGTCCGCTGCGTAAAGGACGCTGAGTAGCGAATAACCGCATCGAATCTTAAATCAAAAAAGAGACCGTGAAAACGGCCTCTTTTTTTGTCTGGCAAAAGTTATCGCTGTTATTTTTTTATGGTCATCGGTTAATTTACGAGTCGCAGCGGGCGGCGGAGGTAAGGGCGTAGCGGCCGCTGGCGGTCTCGCATTCGGCGCGGAGGTAGGCCAAACCTGCTGTGCTCACCTCGATAGTCTCGTTCTGGCTTGCGGCCACGAGACTTTCGGGGCAGAGTTCTTCTTTGGAGGCCCATTTGCCGCTTGTAAGAATGCGGCGCCTGTAGATGCGTATGTAGCGGAATCCACCGCCTAAATCTTGGGTGCTTTGGGCGTGGAACTTTACGGTGCTACCGTCGCGTTCCCACCAGAGGGCGGGTCCGTCGGTAATGTAGCAGTTGTCGTCTGCGAAGGCTCGTTTCAGGGATTCGGGTGTGACGGCGGAAGGGGTAGCGCGGACTACAGTCCGTACTCGTCCAAAGACGTGGTGGCGGTTGTTGCCTAGAGAAAATAGAGGTGTTCGCACAAAGGTGGTGTCGTTCAGGTCACCGTGGGCGTCGTTTCCGCCGATGGGCAGCAAGAAGTTCCCTTTGCCCAGTTCCTCGATCCACCAGGCTTTTCCCAGTTGGAATCCTTCGTCGCGGAGACCATTCCAGAACTGGATGCCGCGAATGGGGTGTTTCTTGTATAGGTGTAAATCTTTTGACTTCCAGTAGCCGCGCCGGAAGATGAATTTTTCCAGGGCGCCCATTTGCTGTAGGGGGTGGGCGGCAAAGCAGTGGGCCTCCGTCATTTCGAGGAGGCGCTCGATGGGGAGCGTAGGCCTGTTGTTGAGCCAGTAGCGTCCGCAGTCGCCTAGGCCGGGCAGGTAGGCTTCGGGGCCCAGGGTAGTCATGTGTACGTTTTCGCCCTTGCTGTTGCCTGCGGAGATTTCTTCGCCGGCAATGAGAAGCGGTTCTGCAGGGAGGGCGTCAATTTCTTTCTTCAAGTCCCGGAATCTTTCCGAGGCGTCGGGAGCTTCTTTGGTGTAGTCCTCTTGCTGGAAGGCGAAATCATAGGCGTGGTCCGTGAAGTTCACGAAGTCGAGCCCGATGGCCGCTGCGGCCTGCTGCATAACGGCAGGGCTTGCGCCGTATTCCACGTGGTCTGCCGAGTAGTAGGTGTGGCAATGCATCTCGCCGGCTAAAAAGCCTGGCGCCTTGGGCAGGTCTTCTTTGAGAATTTGAATTCTCAGCGGTGCGGGATTCAGTCCCGGGAAATTCCAGCGCTTGAAGGACTTTTCTTTTCCGCCGCGTTTAGCGATGACCTTCGGCAAGATTTCGTAAAGGCCCGGTTTCAGGGCACCGATTCCGACAGGGAAAAAGTGGAAGGGCTTGTCTGCCTTCAGGTCGAGATGCTCGAAGCGGCGAGTTTCGGCAGGGTCATTCCTGTCAATCCGCTTGATAGAAATTTCAAGACTCTCGATGGTTACGCTAAACCGGTGGGCGTCTCGCACCACAATCCAGAGCTGGGGCATCTTGCCGGGCACGAATTGGAAGGGGGCGTCCGTCAATATTTCGGGCCAGGGCCTGTACAGCAGGGACCAGGGCAGCCTGAACTTGAAGTGGGTTTCGGCGTAGTGCAGCATAGCCTACTCCGGCTTTGTGGCGGCAGGAGCCTCTGGCTTCGGAGCAACGGTTGTTTCAGGCTTCGGAACAACGGTTGTTTCAGGAGCCGTGGTCGCGGGTGCTTCTGGTTTCGGGGCAACGGTAGCTTCAGATGTCGGGACTGCGATTGCCTCAGGCTTTACGCTGCCTGCAGGTGTAACAGGTGCGGCTGTGTTGCCATTCACGACGGCGCTACTGTCTTTCATGACGGCATTGTCTTCTATGACTTCGGGCTTGTTCCATACGCCGAAACTGACGCGGATCTGCACCTGGATACCGCCGATGTTCCACTTGGCCTTTTCTTCGGGACCGTCGGGAACGATGTCGGCGTACTGCTTCTTGGATTTGACGGAGATGGAACTGTAGCCCAGGTCTCCGAACACGTACATACTTTTCCAGTTGAAGAGCAGGTACCCGACGCTGAGCCCGAATCCGGCCCCGTAGTAGGGAGTTTCTGCGGCCAGCTTACCCCAGCTGGTGTAAATTTCGGTGTGGGGGAGTGTCCAGTACCAACGTAGGGCGATGCTAAAAAGGCTCTCGCCTGCAAGGGTCATCAGGTTCGAGGATATGGCGAACCGGTACTCCAGAAAAAGCGGAAATCCCTGGATGGTGTAGCTGTAATTGTGGGTTCGGTTGTTCTGGTCTACAAGCACAACAGATTCGTTGTCGTAGATATAGCCTGCGCCGACACTCACGAAGTGGTCTTGCCGCGGCTGGAATTGCAGGCCCGCATATAGAGGAAAGCAGAAATTGACCTTCTGGAAATCCTGCTTGGCCACGTTGGCGGAATCCTTCTTGTCTAGCGCCTGCACTAGGAATTCGTTATGGATGGTATCGATGGCGTCTTGGAAATATTCCCGCTGGTCAAAGCTGAGGAAGGAAATGCCCGGCTGCAAAAAGAGGGCGATTCTGGAATTGTCGTGAATGTTCGTGTTGCCTTCAGAGTCCGCAAAGGCTGCGGCTCCAAGCACGAGACAAAGGCACAGAATCTTTTTTGCAACGGAAACCATAGGGCTAGTCTGTCATTTCCTTGTCTTCTTTATCTTCTTTTTTCTTCTTGGAATCTTTTTTCATGCGCTTTTCGAAATCTTTCTCGGCGCTGGCGATGTTCTTCTCGTTTTTCTTGACAATTTTTTCGATGTCATCATCATTTGCGAATTCACCCCGCATCATGGTGAGGTAATTGCGTGCGGGCTCGAACTGGTCTAGCTCTATGTACGAATCCACAATTATCTTGAAGGCATCTTTACGGCGCTTGCTCACCTTGTAGGTTTCCAGAAATTCCTTCAGGTAGATGACGGCGGCCTGGTACTTGTCCATGCGGTAGTAGAGGCGTGCGGTCTGGAATTCCTTTTCGGCCAGGCGTTCTGTCAAAAGTCCGCGATAGTAATTGACTGAATCCCGCAGGGGTGTGTCCGGGTAGTTGGACAGGTAGAGTTCAAAGTCCTTCATGGCGGTGGTGGTATTGTAATCGTCACGGGCCACTTTGAATTCTATGTTGAACGAGGCGATGGCCTTGCGGAATTGGGCTATCTCGACTTTGGTGGACAAACCGGGAAAATTCAATATAAAAGAGCCATACTCTCCACGGGCTTCTATCCATTCTTCAAGGTTGAAATAGCTTTCGGCTAGCAGGAACTGGCTCTCCGCCATGACGCCAGTGCCACTGCAGAGGCTCAAGATTTCTTCCAGCTTGTCCTGCGCTCTGCCGTACTTCTGTTGCTTGAACAGCTCTTCGGCCTTATTGTATTTGTTCTGGCAGAACTCCGTAGGGGTTAATTTCCCGCGGTCCGAGGAACAGGCGCTTAGTAAACCGGCTAGCGCAAAAAGGCACAGTATTGGGGCTGACTTTTGAAAAAGATTCATTTTTTTTCTTTGGTTAATTCTAATTTTCAGCTATCAAATTAGAAAAAAGAAATTCACCGGAAAAATGATTTTAGTCCGTTATGTCTTGAAAGAGCAGATAGGCCCCTTTTTGGCGGCTCTTTTTGGCATCACGTTTTTGTTTGTGGTGGATTTCTTGGTGAAGATTCTGGACAATGTGCTCTCTAAGGGGCTTCCGGCCTCTACCGTTCTTGAGATTTTCGTTCTGAACTTGGCCTGGATGCTTTCCCTGTCTATCCCTATGGCGGTGCTGGTGGCCTGCCTTATGTCTTTCGGTAGGCTTTCAGGAGACCAGGAAATTACGGCGGTCAAGGCGGCAGGAGTCTCGCCCTTGTCGCTGATGCGTCCGGTGCTTCTTGTGGCAATGCTCATATCGGTGCTCATGGTGCTTTTCAACAACTGGGTGCTTCCCGAGGCGAACCACCGTTCCGTTGAACTGATGAATGCCGTTTCCAGAAAAAAGCCCCACGTGTTTATCGATGCTGGCCGCCTGATTACTCAGTTCCCTGACGTGCAGCTCTGGGTGAGCCGTATCGACCAGGTGTCCGGAACGCTGTACGGAATTCAGGTTTACGAGATGGAGCGTCGAGGCGCCCCCCGCATTGTCTATGCGGATAGTGCCACCTTGGATTATGTGGATAACGGCGCCACCCTTATGTTCAAGCTCCGCAGTGGCGAGACCCACATGGTGGATCCCGACAATCCGGAAAACTATTTCCGTATCCGTTTCTACTCCCAGGACCTGGCTATGGAAAATGTGGATGACCGCCTGGAACGCCGTAGCCGCAGTTACAGGAGCGACCGCGAGATGCCTGTGGAAATGATGATGGATGTGGTGGAGGAAGCCCGTCATAACTACGATTCCCTGGCGGATTACGCCAAGACCACGCGCCTTTCATCGCTTATGGTTACGTGCCGTATGCTGGAAAGCGACAGCATTGTTCCCGACAGCGCCCGCGGATCGATAGATGATGACGACCAGAGACGCTCCCGTGTACTCTCAAGAGTGCGTTCGCAGGAACAGGGCGTGATGCGTACAACGGAGCGCCTACGTGGCCGTATGGAAGCAGAAGAAAAACGGCAGGCCCAGTATCTGGTAGAAATCCACAAGAAGTTCAGCACCTCCTTTGCCTGCATTATCTTTGTGCTTATCGGCGCACCTCTGGGAATCATGGCCCGTAAAGGGGGCATTGGTACGGGCATTCTCTATAGCCTTGCGTTCTTTGTCATTTACTGGATTTGCCTGATTGGCGGTGAGAACTTGGCAGACCGTCTGATCATTTCTCCTGAGCTTGCTATGTGGGCCTCCAACATCATCATCGGTGCCTTCGGGGTGTTCATTACGGTGGCCATGGTCAGAGACCGCTTCAGTGGGGATTCCAAGTTCTTCAGGGCTATGCGTGCCGTCGGCGGATTTTTCAAGAAGTTCACGAAGAGGTTCGGATGAAGTTTTCTCGCTATCTCATCCGCAATTTCTTGAAGATGTTCCTCATCGTGGTGGTGGGCGCCATCTTTATGTTCGTGGTTATCGACTTTGTGGGCAACATCAAGACTTGGCTTACCCGCGATGTGCAGGCGGTCTACGACTACTACATCAGCTACTTGCCCTATATCCTTTACCTGATTACGCCGGTTGCCTTGTTCATTGCGGTGCTTGCCTCTGTGGGTAACATGACGCGGCACCTGGAAATGAGCGCCATGCAGAGTTCCGGCCAGAATCCGTTCCGGACCTTGATGCCCATATTCTTTTTCGGCGTGCTTGTTTCCATCGGTTCTTACGAGATGAGTGAACTCTGGCTACCCGATGCGAACCACAAGCGCCTTGAAATCATGGAGACTAACGCCCAGAAAAAGAAGAATCCCCGAATCAAGGAGAAGACCAACTTCACCTTTATCGATAGCGAACGCGCCAGCTGGTTCTTTAGGTATTATTCCGGCGACAAGAAGCTGGGTCGCGATGTGGTGCTCTTGCTGCGCGAGCAGGGACGCCTGGTGGAGCGTTTCGATGCGAAGACGGTTTCCTGGACCGAGGAGGAAGGGAAGAGTTTCTGGCTTTTTGAGAGGGGCTTCCAGAGGATTTTCAACAAGGACGGCTCCATTACGGTGACTCCCTTTACTAAGGAAAAGCTGGTGAACAAGGTCACTACCCATCCGGAGGACTTGATTAACGAGCGTCAGGTTCCCGATGAGATGGATTCCAAGATGGTTATCAAGCGTATCGAGGTGCTGAAGCGTTCCGGCGAAGATACCCGCGCTATGGAGACGGCCTTGTACTTTAAGCGCTCTGCCCATTGGATGAACCTGATTGTGCTCCTGATAGGGGCGGCCCTTTGTCACCGTTATACCCGTTCCGGAGGGCTTTCCCAGAAATTCGGCATTGGCCTGTTGCTTGTTTTTAGCTATTATATCTTGGAACGTATTGGGTTGAAGATGGGCGAGAACGGAGCCTTGTCCCCCTTCATGGGTGCCTGGATAAGTCACCTGGTGTTTGGGGCGTTGGCTTCTACCATGTTGTACCGCTCGTTCAGGTTGTAGAGGTCTTTGGATGTTGATGGCGAATGTTTTGTTCATGGTGGCGGGCCTGTTTCTTGGCATCGCGTTTCAGGGAGGGATGTGTCTGTTCCTTATCCCTGCGGCGGGAGTTGCCGTAGCCCTGGGTTTCATGAACCTGCCCCGCATTCCTGGCAGCAAGACATCTAGCATTCCGGTGGTGACGCGGGCCATGCGGGCCACGGGCCTTGCCCCAGCCGTGGCACCGGAGCTTCGCAATGCCATCAAAGATGAATCTACGGAATTCAACGAGCCTAATTCCACTCTGAAGGTGAATCAGGTGTGGGCACGTGCTAACGCCGACGTAAACAAGGCTATGACGGACTTGCTTCAGGGGCTCAAGCGGGTCATTCCCAATGTCCATTCCCTATTGGTGTTTTCATCCCTGAGCAGTTACAAGGAATGGGGTATCCGCGTTTATAGTGCCGACCCCAGCACCCAGATTGCGTCGGATGTGAAGGTGACGGAGACTTCTGGGCTTATCGGCCAGCTTTTCAATATGGACGTGGAACGCCTGCTGGAGGGTGACCTTTCGGGCGGCAAGGCCCTGCTCTACTACATCGACAATCCTATGATCAAGTCTTTGGCAGCAGTCCCCATTCTGGACCAGAGCAAGAACCGTATGGGCGCCTTGGTGGTGGATTCCCTTTACCCTAACGCCTTTAATCAGTCGACGGTCCAGGCCCTTACCCATATAGCCAGCGCCTTGTATTCCCTCTATTACAAGAGTTTTGTTTCGGCGAAGAACTTTATTGGCCAGCACCAGTTCAGCATCTTGTACAGCTACCAGCACAAATTCTTCCAGACTATGTCCGTCAAGGACATCTACCGCCAGATTTTCGATTACGTCAAGCAGAACATTCCTTACGACCGCATGATGCTCCTGGCCCTCGACAAGCAGGAACAAATCGATACCCACAAGGAGCGGGAAGGTCACGTGGTCTGTACCGACGGTATCGACAGCGAGCAGTTCAATAACAAGAAGTTTACCCTTTCGGATAAGGGCCTTGCTGTATTGGCCATTTTCCAGAACCGCCCGGTGGAACGCTTCTTCAGTTCCAGCAACAGCCAGTACATTCCCCGTATTGACAATCGTGAAAACAAGAACCTGGATTTCCGCCAGCTGTTCGTGATGCCCATCTCTACGGACAACAACGCGAGCCAGGCGGAACTGGCCATCTGTCTCGAGAGCCGTACTTCGGGCCGCTACACCGAACACGAGATGCAGCTCTTGAAGGCCTTCGCCGGTGTGGCAGGCTTTGCCTATGCCCGAGCGAGCCAGTACGAGACCAAGAAGGACGAGGCTATTCGCGACGGTATGACAGGGCTTTTGAATAAGCGTACCCTGCCGGATGCCCTGCGCACCGAGAAGATCCGGGCCGACAGGCGCAAGTACAATATCGGTGTGCTAATGATGGACATCGACCATTTCAAGAGCGTGAACGATACCTACGGTCACGGCGTCGGCGATATGGTGATTATCGAGATTGCAAAGACCCTGCTTAAGGAAGTCCGCAAGGATATCGATGTGGTGGCACGCTATGGCGGCGAGGAACTCGTGGTAGGTCTGGTGGACACAACGCCCGAGGGAATGCTCGAGACGGCGGAGCGTATCCGCAAGGCCGTACTCCAGCTGGAATTCGAAGTACACCAGGCAAGCCCCTTGCGCGTGAGCATCAGTATCGGTGCGTACTTGGTGACGCCGGAATTCAACGACAATATGATGAAGGCCGTGAACTTTGCGGACCAGGCCCTGTACAAGGCCAAGGAAGGCGGCCGTAATCAGGTTGTCCAGTACACGGAAACGGTTTAGGAGATTTCCCTTATGTTTACTGTCTTGGATTGGGTGGTTCTTGCAGCCTACCTGTTATTTTCTCTGCTTATTGGACTTTGGGCTTCTCGTGGCAACAAAAACTTGAAGGAGTACATGTTTGGCGGCGGTGCCATGCCTTGGATTGCCGTGGGTATCAGCCTTATTGCCACTTCCGTGAGTGCTACCACCTTCCTGGGTGCCCCTGCTGACGTGTACGGCGACAACATGACCTTCCTCATGTTCCAGATAGGCGCCCTCTTAAGCATTATCGTGGTGGGTTTTGTGTTTATCCCCAGGTTTCGCACTTCGGGCATAAACAGTGCCTATGAACTTTTCGAGGTGCGTTTCGGTTCCAAGGCAGTGCGTCGCTTGGCTGCGGTGTTCTACTGCATGCATTTGCTGCTCCGCACAGGTATCTTGCTTTATGCCCCGTCCTTGGTGTTGGCGCAGATTCTGCATATCGATTTGAAGTTGGCTATTGTGGTGTCTGCCGCCGTGGCTATTTTCTACACCTGGTTTGGCGGCATCAAGGCGGTCATTTGGACCGACGTGATGCAGTTCTGTGTGTTCTTTGGTGGCGGCGTGCTGGTGCTTGTGCTAATCGCCAATGCGGTGGGGGGCTTTGGTGAGATGGCCGCCCTTGCAAGCGAGGCGGGCAAGACCAAGTGGTGGGATGCTAGCTTTGATATTTCCAATGCCAGGACTTTGGTATCGGCGGGCTTTGCCTACGCCATCCTGGAAATCGCCATCCGCGGTTGTGACCAGCAGTTCGTGCAGCGTTACCTGAGTTGCAAGGACGTGAAGGCGGCCAACCGCTCCAGCGTGCTCTCTATGGTGCTGGGCTGCTTTGTTTCTATTCTGTTCTACTGGGTAGGCGCCGCCCTGTTCGTATACTACAAAATTTCCCATGTGACTGCCTTGCCCGAGGGCCTGGGCCAGAACGACGTGTTTCCCTACTTTATCGTAAATGGGCTCCCAGTTGGCGTTACCGGCTTGATTGTGGCCGCCATCTGTGCCGCCGCCATGAGTAGCCTTTCGGGTGCCATCAATTCCCTCAGCAACACTTCGGAACATGACTTCCTGGGCTGGGATGAATCTAAGGGTATGGGAGGCCTCAAGCGTGCTAAAATCTGGACTGTGGTCTGGGGCGTATTGGGCGTGTTCTTTGCGCTGTTTGCGTCCACCCAGCAGGGGAGCCTCCTCAAGAACGCCATTTTCTTTACGGGTCTCTTCACGGGGCCCCTTCTCGGTATGTTCCTGCTGGCTTTCTTTGTGAAGGGTCTCAGGAGTTGGCAGGTCATAGCGGCCGTCCTTTGCGGTATGGGGAGCCTGGTCCTTATCCAGGGGATTCCCGCTTTTGGGGTGCCCGCGGTGCTGGGTGGCATTTTCAGCTGGCCCTGGATGCCCTTCATCAGCATGACTACCACCATATTGGTGGCGCTGGTGTTGAAGCTTGTGCCGTGCAAAAAATAGCCTAAAAAACGGCAAAAAAACGGTACTTAAACGACAGCATTTGTCGCGTTCGGAACCTATTTTCATAGTACCAGCAAAGGGGTTTACTATGAAGATTTGTGGGCAAAAACAGGCGATTCTTAAAATCCGAATGAGGTCCCTGAGGGCTCTGGTAAGTCGCTCCTATCCCGATGAAAAGGTTCGCGATGAAATATGGGATTACTTCTTGGGCTATATCCTCACGCCGGACAAGTTGGAAATTCAGGACAATCACTTGAAGGATATTACGAGTTTTACCAATATTGGCGGGAGCCTTGCTCACATCGACATCGTCGTCGATGCGCAAGATGCAAACGTTAGCAAGTCGGACAAGTTGCGCGAAGTGGTTTTCGATAAGATCTGGCCACGCCCCTGGATGTCTATGTGCTACGGCAAAACAATCGGTTCAAGGTCGGAACTTACCCGAGTGTTCTACTTGAAAGAAGAAAATCAAAATAAGGAGCGCGGACATGAAAAAGGGGTACTTTAAGGACATTTTTAAGTCCTTGCAAAAGGACATTGCAAAAAAGCCGATAGGGCTCAATTTTATTATCCTCAAAAGTTACGAATACTGGGTCCGTCTGCTGAGGGTTTCCAAGAACTATCCTGATGCAGATGACTGTATCGGCATTTTTCCGAAAGAAAATGCGTCGCGAATCTTGAAGGGCCTTACTGCACATTTTGAACTTCTGAATAAGGCTGAAGATAAAATGCCAGGGGCTAAAAGTAAAAATCACCAATCACAGTATGGCGAATTTGAAGAATTTGACGAATCAGAGCCCTATCAGGAGCGCAAAAGGGCAGTCGATAGAATTCGTGAAACCATAAAGAATTGCGGTTCTACCGAAGAAATTAAACAAGTTACGCACAGTACCCTTGTTGGCGAGGATATCTTTAACGGACCTGCAAAAAAGATTTTTTTTGAAAAGGTCGCCAACGAACTCCTGGGATTACTTAAGACCGGGCGAAATTTGAACGACCCCTACCTAAAACGGCTGGACATTGTGCAGAAAGCGTTCAATCTGAATTCCGTTGAAATGGAAATTCTGATATTCGCGTGGATTTTCTTCAAGAAGGATTTTTGCGATCCACTTCGCGATATGCTTTGTGCTCGAAGGTTTGGAAATTGCTCTTTTGTTGATGTATTCGCATCCATTTATCCCGAACTCAACATAGAGGAGGCTTGTTCCAACAAATCTACGCTCAAGAGAATGGGACTTGTCGATAATGATCTAGAAATTTCAAGACGAATAATTTTGTTTTTGGATGGAATCTCAGGCAACGATTTGGACTCACTCTATTTCAAAATATACGAGGGGAGTTGCGTTCCCTATAAAAAGTTGTGCCGCAATAATCCAAAGGTTGAAATTGCCTTTGAAATGCTTAAGCGTATAAAACCGGGCCAAGGCATTAACATATTCTTTTACGGCGTCGAAGGTACGGGCAAAACAGAACTCGCGAAGGCCATTGCAAAAGAACTCAAGCGCCCGTTGGTGCTTACCAATATCAGCATAGATGGGGTCCATAGGGAAAGCAAGGAAAATTCTACTATCCAAGAACGCTTGGGCAGTATCTTGTTTGCGGCAACCAAGTACCAGAACAAGCGAGCCATTTTGTTAGTCGATGAAGCCGATGTAATACTGAATTGTTGTGAAAAGGGCGCCCTCAACTTTTTCCTGGAACAAATCAAGGTGCCGGTCATCTGGATTTCAAATGAAATCAGGCTTATTGAAAACAGTACTCTCCGCAGGTTTGATTATTCCATCGCATTTGAACGGCTTGATTCCGAAAAGCGTTTGCAGATTTGGCAATCTGTCATTAGTGAGCAGGGTGCTGTAGGAATGCTTGCGCCTTCAACGGTACAGCAGTTTGCAGAGACATTCCCCATTACAGCCGGTGGCGTGACGCAAGCGATTGCCGGTGCAAAGTTTTTACAGGAGAACGGTAGCAAGGTCCCGCCGGAAAATGCCGTGCGAATCATTGCAGATGCCCAGACAAATCTGCTTTCGCTGAGTTGTGAATATGCCAATCGCGACAAGAAAAGCCATGCACCCAAGTATATCCTTGATGCGTTGAATGTCGAAGGCGATATGAACCGCATTATGAAGGTAATGCAGTCCTTTGACGCCAAATGGAAAAATATGCAAGAGATGGATCGACCTGAGTCTTTGAACATATTGTTCTATGGCGCACCCGGCACGGGAAAAACGGAACTCGCCAAGTACCTCGCAAGAACGCTTAATCGCAAGTTGATAGTCAAGAAAGTGAGCAGCCTGTTGGATTGTTATGTAGGAGAAACGGAAAAGAATATCCGCAAGATGTTCCGCGAGGCCGAAGAAAAGAAGGCGATTCTCTTTTTAGACGAGGCCGACAGTATGCTCAGCGAACGCGCCGGTGCAGAGCACAGCTGGGAAGTGACGCAGGTAAACGAGCTTTTGACGCAGATGGAAAATTTCAAAGGGATTTTTATCGCGGCAACCAACTTCAACGATAATTTGGATGCCGCTTCGCGCAGACGCTTTGCGCTCAAGCTCAAGTTCGGTTACCTAAAACCCGATGGAATCGAGAAGGTATGGCAGGCATTTTTCCCGAAGGTCGAATGCTCCACAGCCGTACGCGACCTGAAGGCGCTTACTCCGGGCGATTTTAAGGCCGTTCACGACACTTTCCAATACTACGATGAAAGCGATGTAACTGCAGATAGTATTTTGCAGGCGCTCCGCCACGAAATCGAATGCAAAAACACCCGCGAAGGCCGAAGAATGGGGTTGTAAAGTGAAACAAACGGAGCAAATTATGAAACTTTTTATATCCGGTTCAAAATCGATTTCTGTATTGCCCGATGACGCCAAGCAAGCTCTTGATGAATACATGGCAAATGGCACGGAAATTCTTGTGGGCGACTGTTACGGCGTTGACGCTGCTGTGCAAAAGTATTTGGAATCCAAAGGGTACAGCAACGTATCCATTTACTGCAGTGGCGAAACACCAAGGAACAACTTCACCACGGGAGCAAAGGTCCGTTCTTGCGCAGAAGCCTCTAAAGGGCTTACAGGGAGTGCGTTCCATTATGTAAAAGATATCCAGATGGCCAATGACTGCGATCAGGCAATTATGCTTTGGGACGGAAAAAGCAAAGGCACCGGCGAAAACATCCGCCGCATAAAGGAATTGAAGAAACCGTACAGAATCATAACTGAGGCTTGACGGATAATTTTTCCATCAGTACATGATAAATTTCTGTATTTTCAATCTGCATAATGGTAGTGATTTTGTTGCCAGCATCTTTACTTGATACTCCACAGTGAAAAAGTTTTTCGCCTTTTAAACCATAGTCCAGAAAGATATAGCGGTCGTGGAACTTTTCCTTCGTCTTTTTGTTGTCGAATTTAACATCAGGGCGAGCCTTCAAAAAATCTTTCTGAATCTGTTCGGTCAACGATTCATAGCCATTCTCATCGCTATAGATCGTTACGGAGACACCCCTGGCAATTCCACGCAACAGGTCAAGCGTCTTTACACCGACATAGTCATCGATAATAGTGATGGACTTCTTCGCCATACCGTAAATTTGCGTATAGGCGACATCAGCGTCCAGCCTCCGCCCATTTAAAATCAAGAAATGCTTGAAAGTCGAAGGATCGACGAAATTTTCCATGACCTTCTGAAGGTCGGACTGAATGACTGCGATATCCTTGGTGTTCCTCTCCGTTTGCACGGCAATCTGCGCAATACCGTCATAACCCAATAAATTCCGATTTTCCGCAATGATGTAGTCCTTCATTTGCTTGAAAAGACGGATGATGGCCTTGCTTTGTAAAATGGCCAAATCACCCCTAAGAACAGTCATAAGCATATAAATACCTTGTTCAG
>CAMIWK010000010.1 GCA_946402415.1 uncultured Fibrobacter sp. | reverse complement strand
TTTTTATGTGCGGAATAGTCGCCTACATCGGCCAAAGTGAAGCTCTCCCCGTTCTCGTGGGCGGCCTAAAGAAGTTGGAATACCGCGGTTACGACAGTTCAGGAGTATCCCTTATCGACCATGGGAAAATCACCACCGTCCGCGCCTCCGGAAAAATCAGCGCCCTTGAAGCCAAGCTCAAGGACTCCCCCGCACAGGGAAACATTGGCATCGCCCACACCCGCTGGGCTACCCACGGTGCCCCCACGGAACAGAATGCCCACCCCCATGTAAGCTTTGACGGAAAGATTTCCATTGTCCACAACGGCATCATCGAGAACTACGCAAGCCTTAAGGCCAAGCTCATCGAAAAGGGCGTTGTCTTCAAGTCTGAAACGGACACCGAAGTGGTAGCCCATCTGATTGCCAGAAATTACAATGGCGATTTGAAGGAGGCTGTCCTGAAGGCCCTGTCCCTCATCGAGGGAACTTTCGGTCTTGCGGTCATCTGCAGCGACGAGCCTGACACTATGATTGGAGCCCGCCGCGGAAGTCCCCTGATTCTCGGCATTGGAAACGACGGTGACTTTTTTCTAGCCAGCGACGTTTCCGCCATCATCAACCACACCCAGAAGGTGGTCTACCTGGATGACAACGACGTGGTACAGATTAAGCGCGATGGTTACTCCATCGTGAACATGAACAGCCACGAAGTAACCCGCGACATCCAGGACGTAGACTTTGACGCCGAATCCATCGCCAAGGGCGGATTCGCCCACTTCATGCTGAAAGAGATTTTCGAGCAGCCCGAGGTGCTCAAGAACACCATGCGTGGACGCTTGCTCATTGCCGAAGGTAACGCCAAGCTTGCAGGCCTCGATACCAACATCAAGGAACTGAGAAACATCAACCGCATCATCATCACCGCCTGCGGCACAAGCTACTACGCCGGCATGGTGGGCGAATACATGATAGAAGACTTGGCCGGCGTTCCTGTGGAAGTGGAATACGCCTCGGAATTCCGTTACCGTAACCCCATCATCAAGCCCGGGACCCTGGTCCTTGCCATCTCGCAGTCCGGCGAGACTGCCGACACGCTGGCGGCCCTCAAAGAAGCTCAACAAAAAGGAGCCACTGCACTGGCCATCTGTAACGGCGTGGGTTCCACTATTGCCCGCACCAGCGATGGCGGCGTGTACCTGCATGCAGGCCCCGAAATCGGCGTAGCCTCTACAAAGGCCTTCACAAGCCAGGTGACTGTGCTTGCCATGATTGCCCTGTTGCTTGGGCGGCAACGCAGACTTTCTTTCGAGGCGGGAGCCGACATCGCCCGCGCCCTCACGGAACTGCCCGCATTGGTAGAAGAGACACTCAAGCTTTCTGACAGCATTGCCGAAATCGCAAAGCAGTACGTGAAGGCCAACAACTTCCTATACCTGGGACGCCACTTTAACTACCCGGTAGCCATGGAAGGGGCCCTAAAGCTCAAAGAGATTAGCTACATCCACGCCGAGGGCTACCCTGCTGCCGAAATGAAGCACGGTCCCATCGCCCTAATCGATGAGAATATGCCCGTGGTGGTCATCGCCCCCAAGGATGCCCTGTTCGACAAGGTTATCAGCAACGTCCGCGAAATCAAGGCCCGCGGCGGGCGCGTCATCGCCGTCACTACCGAAGACTGCAAGCCTTTGGATGAGTTTGCGGACCACCTTATCAAGGTTCCCAAGACCATTCCTATGCTTATGCCTATTGTCACCTGCGTACCGCTACAGCTTATGGCTTACCACATTGCGGTACTCCGTGGAAACGACGTGGACCAGCCCCGTAACTTGGCAAAGAGCGTGACGGTGGAATAAAGAAATGCAAGTAGCCGAAGAACAGGAAGATTACGAAGTACGCATTGGGTCCTTTAACGGGCCCATGGACCTGCTTCTATACCTGGTCCAGAAAAAGGAAATGTCCCTGGACCAGATTCCTATCGCCGAAATCGCCGATGACTTCCTGAAATGGGTACAGCATTTTACCGTGGCCGACCTTTCGAAGGCTGGCGACTTCCTTTACATGGCAAGCCGCCTTATGGCCCTCAAAGTCCAAGAGCTTCTGCCCGCCGAGGAGCGGGACCCGGAACTCATCGAAGAATATAACGAAGACCGCGAACAGCTCATGCGGGAGATGCTGGAATACCAACGCTACAAGCAGGTGGCCGGCGGCCTCCAGGAGATGGAAAGCGAGAACTACGGTACCTACAGCCGTGGCCGTCTGGAAAAGACCCAAAATGACGATGAGACCCTGGCCGATGCCAACATCTGGCAGCTGTTCCGCGCTTACCAGAAAAGCCTAAAGACCAAGATTTCGGAGACCATCCACCATATCGAACTGGACTACGTGACCATCCAGGACCGCCAACAGGCCATCAACAATTACCTGAACGTTCACGGCCGCGCGCTCTTCGAAGACTTGCTGGACAACGATTCCCACCCCATTGTCGCGGCCGTGACATTCATGGCCCTGCTGGAGATGATCAAGACCGACGAGCTGGTTTTCCGCCAAAGCGAACTGTTCGGCCCCATCTGGATCTACCGCAAGAAGAACAATGAGGAATACGCCGAAGAAATGGCACACGAGACGGTATTCCTCTCCAAGGACCCTGACGTGAAGCCCGGCCTTGTAGAAGAAATCCGCAAAGAGGCCACGGCACGCTCCCAGGCCGGGAGCGTCGGCGACATCGCTGCCGTGATGCGCGAGGCCCTGCTATGGGCCAGCCGTGGCCAAGACGTCACCGAAGACGACCTGATGGCCATGCTGGAAGGCCGGGAAGACTTGAGCGAAGTCCAAGAAGACCCCTTCGGGGATAAGGAAGAGGATGATTCAACAAGCTCCTCAACCGAGCCGGCACCTGCCGCCGAGCCAAGTGCCGCGCCTGCTGCTGAGCCGACACCTGCCGACACCCCCTCTCCAGATGAAGAAGGCCCCGTCGTCTACGGAGCCCAAGAATAATCAAGGTCTATTAAAGCAACCCATAATTCATAAGAAAAAATCCCCGCGAAAGCGGGGATAATATTTTAGGTATTATGGGGATGATGCTTTATTTCTTTACGATACCCTTGCCACGCTTGGCTCCCCACATATCCGTCTCCTCGGCCTTACTGCCCTTGGCCTTGCCCTTGCTTCCCAACTTCACAAAGGTCGAAAGCTTGGCAATGTAGGCTCCCGTACCCACCAGGCGTTTCTTGTCCGAAAGCATATTCCAGGCAATATAGAAGTTACCCTGAGTGGTACGGCAATCCTTGCCGCCGAAGTATTCCTTGTTGAACTTAGCCTTGTTAATCTTGTCGAGGCAGTAAATCTTCTGCTTGTCTCCAGCTACATAGCCACCCAAGTTAGTATAGTACTGGACCTCGTACTGGAAATAGACATTATCCCATTCGCCCGCATTCTTGGGATCGTTGAAGAACTCCTCAATTCTCGGGTCACGGTTTACAAACGAGCTCATATCAGACTTTACAATGAAGCCCAAGGTGTTCGGGAAGCGCTTTTCAACTTCTTCCCTACCGAATGACGTAGGAATCACAAAGGCTTCCGATACGGGAGTCGTATTGGGATCGATTTCCTTGTTCATCGTAGCAAACTTGACTGCAGAGACTTCCACAGAGTAGTCGCCCACGACCATGAACCATGGAGACGGACTTCTCGGAGAGATATCGTAATTCGTAGGAGAGTTCCAGTTCTTGCCACTATCGGCGGCAACACGGGGGATATCCTCAGAAGTGATATCCGTCGTATCGCTCCAGATCAGGGCGTCCGCGCGGAAACGGATGTAGTCACCCAGACGCGGTGTGGGGTTCTTGATTCCCTCGCTCTTGTTAAACACCATCTCCAACTTATCCGAATTCAGGCCCTTGGGAGCCGCGTTGGCATAAGAGTTGGCGAAACGCTTTTCCTTGGACAAATCCGTCGCCGAATTCATATAGAAACTAAACGGAGCCTTCTTGTAGGTGTCTATCAGCATCTTGACAGGCTCAGAAAGAGTTACGGTCAAACGACTCAACTGGTCAGAAACGTTATCCACACGTGCAGCAACAATCACAGGAGCGATACGTTCCGTAACATTCCTATCGAAGTGCTGTTTGACCGGGGTCTTCTTCTTACCATAAATGAAAGATGCAAAGCTGAGCACCTTACCCGTACCGGCAGTCTTCACCAATTCCGAGAGTGCCGTATCCTTCACCACGAAGGAAAGAATATTGTCGGCCTTTCTAGCCTTGTGAGCAGCCATAATTTCATCCTTCGAGAAGGTGTAGGAGCACTGCACCGCGGTATCTCTAGGCAAAGTGGAAACGCTATCCGCATAGTAGTTATGGGATACCAGATTTTCCTCATCCCAGTTCAAGCAAATCAGGTCAGGTAGAGAGTCCTTGTAATCACCCTTGGCGTTGGGCTGGAACGCCCTGTGGTAGTAAATTGCAATGGAATCTGCCTTGCCGTCAAGGTATTCCTTCGATTGCGAATAATACGGTTCCGGAATGCTCAGATCTCCCTGAGATTTTCCATGAGCGTCGAAAATATCCACCAACTGCGGGTAAGGAACCGGCGGTTCACGGAAGCGCATATTGGCATAGGAGGACTGTGTCAACAAGTTCACGTCATCGGAAGCCACAATGGTAATGTATGCCGTGTTGGATTCCACATATTCTTTGGAAGAACGTACCTGAATCACAGCAAAGCCATCCATAAAGGCAGAGGTACCCGTAACAAGGACACCCTGGGAACCGTCATACTGAGTCAAGGCGACATTGCAGTCTTTGCAAAGATCTCCTGTAATGGGGTTAATGACCAGCACATACAAATCCACGTCGCTACCAAGCCAGTGGAAATACTCATCTCCATCCGCGGTATCCGGGTCGCCACCAAGAGGATGTTTCCAACTGAGAACCTTCCCCAGAGAATCGATATCCACCGGAGTGGCAAAGTGGAACTCCGGCACGTAGAATGTGATTGTGGCCTTTGTCTTCAAGGAAACATCTTTCTTCTCTTGTTTGCTGGTCATGCCTCCAATTGTCTGCTCAATCCAGATGGTGTCGATACCCGTTACCCCGACGGTCCTGGACTGAGAAAGATTCAGCTTTGTAGTATCCGTCTGGGATGCATAGGCGTTCATACCAGCTGAAAGAGTCAGCGTATAGGACTGTCCCACTGCACCCAGCAAGTCAACTTCGCCATCGGCAAAAGCGGAAACATACACAGGCACGCGGGTGCCGGCAAGGCCCTTATCTACGAAGGTCCACTTGGTGCCTGACTTGTAATAGGTGCTGCTGCTGTCGCCCTTATTCACCGTATAGGTAGAGGTCTTGGTCATGATATCCAAGTTACCCTTGATACGGAAATTGATGTAGGTCTTGGACTTCTCTTCGCACTTACCATTCTTGTCGCAGAACTCGATGACCAGACGATAGCTACCCGGAGAGAGCTTGTTAATCTTGTCCGGATAGACCTTGGGGCTAAACTTGTTAGAAAGATCAAAGCCACCCATCTGCATGCCAGACTGACCTGCATTCAACGTCGCCTTTTCTTCTCCCGCTCTCGTAACAATCCGATACTTCAAGGAACCGTACTTTGCGATACTGTCGCCGCAAGCGTGGACTGTTTCTTCCTTTTGTCCATTGGCCGTCTGAACACCCGCCACCGAGGCACAGGAACTACCGCCACTCTTGTCGTAGCAAATGCCGTAATTTACCGAACCATCGCTATTGGGCGTACTCGTAGTCGAAAGGCCAGATGTCTGCTTGATGAACATGTTGGTCTTGATAATCACGTTACTCATGGTGGTTCGGCGGTCGCAGAAGAAGATGTCAAGGGAATATTCGCTTCCCGGCACCAAGAAATTAGAACCATAAGTAGTATTGAGATTTTTTAGCACCACGTGACTCGGTGCTGCAAGGTGAGTTCCGCCGTTATCCACGGCCAGTTTCTTGTTGATGAACACCCAGATGTCGTCGTCACCGCGGAAGGTGAATTCCTGGTCTTCACGGTAGGTAAACTTGGCATGAGACTCGAAGCAGAACTGCTGGTTATGCTGGCCTTCCCAGCGGGCAGCCCCCCAGTCCCATACACCAGGATTGTCGCCGTTTCCAAAATAGGTCAAATTACCAGAAGCGATAGCACCGCAATCGATACCGCCAAACCAACCAGGACCGTTACAATAATGGTCAAAGTCATCTGCACTTATGTTAAAGGGGACCGGCCCCTGAGCATAGCGTTTTGTTCTACAGGTGGGACAGGCTACAGGGCTCACCTCCTTCACGACAGTGGCGTCAGTGGTGTTATCGACAGGGTGGAAACCGCCAAAGTTTCCCGCCATGGTCGCGGAGTCCGAGTCAAAAGCCCAGCGGGGGTCGGAACCATAGTGCCTGAACGGCATGTCGTAGCACTGAACTTCGTTCAGGCCTTCTACATAGTTGAACAGCTTATTGAAATTGTCCGCAGAACCAAAGCACTTGATGCCATTTCCGCCAGCAGTAGTGTTCAGTTGGGGCTTGCCGTTTGCACCCAGGTCCGTCTGGACAATACCAGTACGCACGCCGAGACACTGTCCCGCATAACCATCATCTTGTTCATTGGTCGAGAAGATATGTCCATACTTGGATGTCCACAAGGATTCGTCAGTATCGTAAATCACGGCAGCAAGCTCAAAGGAACACACCCCATCTACACCGGGGTCCGTCACGAACAGACCATGGACATCTTCCTTGCCTTCAGGCCATTGGGAATCGTCGGGGATAAAGTACAGGGCTTTAGTTCCGTAGTTTTCTAGCAAAGCCTTGAACGGCAGGGCCGTGGGATTTTCACTCGCACCTGCATAACCTTCATACCCTATTTTTTCTTCGGGGTCACTTGCACGGTAAATGAGAATCTCATCAGGAACTTCGTCTGCTCCATAAACCATCCGGAACCAGCCGCACATACCCGGAGCAGGAGACATCTGTTTGCCCGCACCGCCATTGTTACTGACCATCATATTGTCGGACTGCCATTCCTTGTCGTCGGGCACCAAGACATAGAGGTAGCTTGCGTTGGGAGGAGTCTGCTCATGGTAGGTACCACCCGCAACCATGGGGTCTTCCTGAACATAGAGTCTATTACCGTAGCCTGGGCAAGCTATACCTCCATTTTCTCCTATTTGCCCAGTGGTGTTATACTTAGTAGCGGTAACCATTAAGCCACTCCCAAATACATCGGTATAGTTCATAAGCCCAATGGAGCTTTTCCCCCAACTTTTGTTATTGAGATTAGACAATTCGATAGTATAGTACTCACCATCTTTTTCTGTCAGCTTTGTTGACATCTGCTCAAACGCCACATAGACTTCGCTTCCCCACTCAGGAGGAGCCTTAAAGTACAGCGTTCCCGAACAAGCCGCATCTGCTGTACCGCTGAAAGCGCCGACCGCGACCAGCAGTGCCGGTAGGACCTTTCCAAAAACACTCTTCATACCAGATATGGAAAACCTTTTTGACATAGATTTTTCACCTTTCTTATATACTACAAACGGCAACAGGCCATAAGCCTGTCACACAATACCCCCAAAATCTATCCTTTTATCGCCAAAAAAGCAAACGGAAATTTGAAAAAAAACAGCAAAAATCAAAAAAACGTGACTCAAACACCCAGGATAATCCACACCGCGTGTAAATTTTTATTTTCACTTCGTTATGCCATACCAAGATTTCTTATATTGATGCATTATGAAAAAGATTACCATTCTCCCCATTTTGGCCGTTACGGCCCTCTCTCTCACCGCCTGCGGCGGACACTTCGCCAAGACCCAGACCACCGAACAGCAGAACGGCCCCCTGGACTGCACCGGGCTCCACATGAAGAACGCCCAATGGCACTTTACCGACGCCAACGGCCTCGCCTTGGATGTAAGCGGCACCTGCCACAAGGGTATGAAACACGGGAACTTCGAGTTCCTGGTCGATGGCAAGAAGGTCGCCGTCACCAAGTTCATCAAGGACCAAGAAGAAAAGACCTCTTGCACCGCCACCGCTGAAAAGACCAGGGATCCCCTGGAAAAATGTCTCGCCAAGGTGAGCAAGTAGCCTTCATCTCTAGATGCCCCAAGCTTTAGGCATCTTCCGTACATTTCTTACGGCGCTTCTAAGCGCCGGTGTTGTGGTGCTGTCCAGTTGCGGCGATGATAGCTCCTCCAATGGAGGCGAGGAACCCATTACGTCCTCTGAGTCCCGCACCCTGGATGTGGATGAGAGCAACCATACCCTCACATGGACCACACAGGACTCCCGGGATTTATGCATCCACGATAACGGTTCCTACACATGGGAAACGGTCAATCTTGGCGAAAGTACAGAATCCGCCAGGTACGAATTTCACGGAGACACCCTGGTTCTTTACTCCCTAGCTTTCGTCAACGGCAAGCAGGAAACCTACGGCCATATGTACACCGGTGGCGAAGCTGGCAAGGTCTACGGCACCTGGAAGGACATCTTCTGCGAATTCGACCCACAGGAAAAAAAGACCTACTGTGCCAGCGGCGACATTTTCGCCACAAGAACAATCACCCTTTCCAAGGGGAAAATGACCGTCGACACCGAATACGACTTTGAACGGTATGCCGCTCAGAAAAGCGGCAACCTTGTCCAGTCGCAACTTACGGGAGACATCCTCCGCGCCCTGAACGGGACAAGCGAGCTCTACATCCCGGGAGCCTTTGTCGATGATTCCGCAAGATTCCAGAGCCTCATCCGTGAATACAAAATCACCACATCATCACAGACCAAGAACTCCATCCAGTTCAAGATGAACGGTGGTTCCTATTCCATCAAATACAACGAGGCCGAAGAATCCCTTGCAAAGGATGGGAGTGGAAGGCTGAACCGCGTTGTAAAGCTGGCTTTGTCCACCACCAAAGCCGAGTGCAACTTGGATTACGAGCGGACATTTATGGAAAAATCCCTATGTAAAAAAGAAAACGGGAACTTCCTAGATGTAGCCAAAGAAAAGGACGCAAAAGGAAACACCATTGAATATGCCTTGGCTTACCTGATAGACAATCAGGAAGAATTCGAGAAATGCATCAAGTCCATCACCCCGGCGTCAAACGGCGGTGACGCTGGCTACGACGGCGAACTCAACTAGTAGCCTTACTGTCTAATGGTCGGTACGGCGGCGAGAAGTTTCTTGGTATATTCGTGCTGGGGGTCGGTCAACACGATGCGGGATTCCCCTCGTTCAACGACCTTACCGAAGTACATAACTAGCACCTGATCGCTCAGAGCACGCACCACCTGCATGTCATGGCTGATAAACACGATGGAAAGGTTCAGCTCGTTCCGCAAGTCATCCAGCAGGTGTAAAATCTGGGCCTGTACCGAAACGTCCAGGGCGCTGGTCACCTCATCGCACAATAGCACCTTGGGCCTAACCATCAGGCTCCGGGCTATGCAGAGCCGTTGCCGCTGCCCCCCCGAGAATTCGTGGGGGAACTTTTGGAGCGAGCCCACCGGTAAGGAGACCCGCTCCAAAAGCTCCTTTGCCCGTGCCTCCGCCTCAGCTAGCTTTACGCCACGGGCAAGCAGCGGCACTGTCAGAATTTCAGAAACGGTCTGCCTTGGGTTCAGGCTGCTGTAAGGGTCCTGGAAAACCATCTGTACCAGGTCTGAGACTCGCCTACCAGACTTGCCGAGACGCCCACTCAAAACTTCTTCGCCAAAAAGCCGGAACCGTCCCTGCTCCATAGGAACAAGCCCCACCAGGGACTTTACCAGGGTGGTCTTACCACAGCCGGACTCCCCCACAATGGAAAGAATCTTCCCCTGGGGCAAGCTGAAGGATACACCGTCTACGGCGGTAAAGTAATTCTGAATCTTACCGAGCACCCCACCACGACGCGGAAAGCGGACCGTCAGGTCCTCCACCTCCATCGCAGGAATTTCAACTTTTTCGGACAAGCGGAGCTATCCTTGTTCCTTTAGGGGATCTTCATCCAGACTTTCCAGGGCTTCCTGGACGCTCTGTTCCGTCTTCAGTAGTATCTGACGGCATTTTTTCAGCAGGTCCGTGGCCTCCTTGACCCGTTCCGAAAGCTCATCGATACCCATTTCCGAATTATCGATGCGCTCCAAAATGCTTTCCAGGCGGTCCATAGAGTTCTTATATTCAAGATTTTCTGTACTCATATTCGAGAATATAGTTAGATTTAGCAGACATGGATTTCGGCTTGCAGCATAGGGTCCCTGTTTTCAAGCGGGTCCGCCTCCTCTCGGCAATGGCGGCGGCGTTCCTGTTTTGCGCCTGCCTAGACATACCGGACACCCCCGAACCGAAGAATACGGCATCCTACGTAGTCATCTACGCCGTCCAGAAGGGTTCAACCGATTCTATCTCCTTGAAAATCCATCCCGAAACGCCCGCCACCCTCAAAGCTGAAGTTCACCCCAAGGGGCTGGAGTCCGAGCTAGATTTCGGCTGGTACCGGGATTCACTGCTGGGAACTGGCGAAAGTTTTAAAATTCCCGCCTACACCGACAACGCCGACATTCCGAACAAGCTGATCGTGAAAGACGGCGAAGAAAACTTCATCTCGGTAGACTTCGAGGTGACCGTCAACAGCCCTCCCGCCTTTACCGAAGATTTCTCGCCGGCACAGGGCGACACCCTGTACGGCACCACACGCACATCCTTCGCCTTCAGCTGGAAAGCCGAAGATAGCGAAGATGCGACTCTGGACTATATCCTAGAACTGGACACTGCCCATTACCACGTGGGTTCCCTTGAAAAAGTCCAGCAGTCGGGGCTCCATCCTGGAATACACATCTTCCAGGTCATTGTAAAAGATTCCGAGGGCGACACAGACACGCTTCCCCTAGTCAAGTTCTACGTAATTGACACCCTGGAGGCGAAAAAATGAAACGGATCTTCCTTGCCGCCTTCTTGATAAGCCTTTTTCTACTGAGCGGCTGTAGTGACAGCGACCAGTACCTCTACGACAACGATGATGCCATCGCTCTCCAAATTCACGCCGAGATGGTGGTCTCTTACGAAATCGACTCTGCACATGTCCGGGCAGACACAGTCTCCTCCAGGGACACCATGATTTTCATTGGCGAGATCAACCCCGACAGGCAGGCCCATTACCGCGAATACTACTGGACCCTAGACGGCAAAGACTTCTCCAGCGATATGAACTTCATGAAATCCGTCACAAAGGCAGGCCATCATGAAATATGCTTTGTGGTCATAGATTTTTACGGCGATACCTTGCGAGACACTCTGCAACTCCTGGTAACGAACCCGCCTATCGTAGAGCCCCAGGGATTCATCCCCGCCATAGGGAGCCAGGGACTTTCCCCAAAGGAGGGCATCACCTTTGCCTGGCACGGCTTCGACCCGGATTCCATATCGAAAGTGTATTACCGGTTCGAAATTCGGGAACCTAAAGGGCTTGCCTATACTTACGATATTCATCAAAACTTTTATACGGCCAGCTATTCCATCCTGGACACCCTTATAGAAACACCATACTTTACCTACTGGGATAATCCTAACTTCTACCACCGGCTAGAAAACTTGAAATTCTACACCTGGGAAGTCCGTGCGGTCAACGAGTTCGGCTTAGAATCCGACACAGTTGTCCAAGGAAACTTCTTCACCAAAGGAAACCGGAATGAAGGCGGAATCCAGGCGTTCATCCGTTTCTCAAACGAATCTCTTTACGATAGCTACAGCCGCAATGGAAAAATTCATCTTGACATCCTGGACTCGCTGTCTAATCCGGTTGTTGAACGCGAGATGGGTCTAGACACGAATCAAGTTGTCGTTTCACCGCTGAAACCCGGCAAGTACAGAATCATCGCCAGCCTGCCAAAACTTACAGATTTTAGCCCCGACACCGCCGAAGTGGTGATATTACCTGGGGAAATCGCCATTGCGGACACGCTTCGACTGTTGGACACCATTCCTCCATCTAACAAGTACCTCACCCCAGAAGGTTTATTCCAAGATATAGACACCCTAGATTTCAAGGACACCCTCCGATTCTACTTTGATGAATACGGCGGAAACTTCTATCATAATTTTTTCTGGAACGGGCAGGAACTGCGGGGGGCCACATACTACCAAGAACGTTTTTCCAACGATGACCGGACTGCAGACACCATCTTCTTGATGTTACCCAAGTCTTACAAGAGCTGGACCTACCAGTTGCTATCCATCAACGCCTACGACTATAGTGGAAACCTAAATTCCAAGACCTATGTCATCAGGCCAAGCCTTGAAAGGCCCGAACTGAAGGGAGGCGAAGATGAGTAGATTATTCTTCCCCTTCGCACTCGTGGGACTTTTCCTGCTTCTTGCGGGCTGCCGCGAAGACGCTCTGATTTCCAGGACAGACACCCAGTTCCTGCAGCAAGGGATTCTAGTCACTACCAGCAATGATGAAGACTTTTATAACCGCCACACCGAACAGCTAGACACCCTCTACATCAACCAGGGTGAGCGTGTCATCTTCACGGCTAGCTACGCACTGAACGGCAATAGCATTCCCTCTGACAGCGCCCTGAATCTTTATGCCTACCACTTTTGGGAACTAGAGGGCGACAGTATTAATGCCACCGCTTTTGAACATACCTTTGATTCCGTCGGATACCGCATCGGCATCTTGAACACCATCGACTATACCGGCGACACCCTAAAAGACACAATCCATATTTTCGTGGGCACGCCATTGAACATCACCATTGTAGCACCTACCCCCGATATGAGCATCGACCCTCTTGCCGATGACTATGTGGAACTCAATTGGGACATTTCCGGCATAGACCCCTGGGAAAAGTCCTTCTGTGCCGTTTTTGCCGTTGTTGCCGAAGGGGTTACTATGTCCCAGAACACAAAATGGCTGGATATTCTGGATTCCCTTGATGACCTCTCTGAAAACGACTGCAAAACGGGTATGCGGCTCAAGGGGCCCCTGATTTCACCCCAATGGCTCCAAAAATATGGCATTGACCCCAAAGATTCTTCGCTCACCGTCTATTGGGGTGTCAAGGCCTATGCCTATACCGATTACGGATTCGAGGAACACACCTCGGACGTATCCTCATTCAACACCTTGTTCATCGGAAAGAAAAACTCTGTCATCCAGATTAAGCCCATCTACGAAGGCCTTATTGCCGGTACCGAGATCTCTGCAAAGATTGTCCTTGTAAGTGCGTTGGGAGACACCATCAAGACCGTCGCCTATAAAAAAGTGAACGAACCCCAGAACATTGTCGTTTCACCTCAAAGTGGCCTTCACATATACGCCTACGAAACATTGCTAAACGATTACGAAGCAAAGCCTCTCGTAATAGACGTGCCCGAAAGCAGCAAAATCAGGCTTGGCGACAGCATTGTCTTTACAGACAAGATTCCGCCCAAGGCATCTCCCGTAAAAAACGCTCTCGCCCTAACCGACAGCATCAAGTTCTACTTTATGGACAACGGTTCGGGAATAAGCCCCTCACAAAAGACGTTTGTCATTGCCGATTTTGACACCGTCTATGCAGCCTACGAATCCCCCGTTCTTTCCTTTGCCAACCCCTGTCGCAAGGAATGCGAAATTAGGATTCCTATTCCCGACAACGTCAGAAACCGCAATTCCGAAGTATTCTGGAAATTGACTCCCGGTAGAGATTCTCTCTTGATTACAGGCCCCTTTGTACAAATGGAGGATTTAGAGTACAAATGATTTTCAAGAAAATCATCCCGATTCTCCTGCTATTCACTCTGGGGACCCTTTTTGCGGACGAGGAAACGTCTCGCAAGCATTACCTGCACGTGTCCACCAATCCTTCCGGGGCTGATCTCTATGTGGGCTCTTCTCACCCCGATTTCTCCAAGAATCCAGATTACCGCATTCCCGCCGTTATTGGACTCCCCCTGGACAAGGACCAGGTACTTATCACCCTCTTCCGCCCTGATTTCAAGGATACAAGCATCAAGGTGACTCTCTCCCCCAAGGACACTTCCTTCCTGATAGTATCCCTTACGCCGGCCTTTGATGAGGTTTTGTTAGAAGAACAACAAGCCGACCTCCGGCACCGCAATAGACGTAATTTCGGCCACCGTCTGCTTGTAACCTCTATCGTACCGCTAGCTGTAAGCGCCATTGCCGCCGGGATCGCCGCCTATGAAATTGACAAGGCGGACAAGTGTAAAAAGAACATTGAGAATACCCTGATTACAACAGGGGATAATTATCGACAGGATAAAAAGGATTTCAAGGAATACCGGGACAATGCAAAAACAGCAAAAAAAACAGCCCTTGTTTCTCTTGTTGCAGGCGGACTCATCCTTTCTGTCGGACTCTTTCTATCTTTCTAGGTGAATCATGAAACCCACGTGTCTTGCACTGATTCTTTTGCTCGCCCAGGTCCTGCTAGCCGCAGAGACCCAAGGCCCATCTGTTAGCGTGGAACTGCTGTCCGGCACAAAACAGAAGGCCCAGTTCCTCGGCATCGCAAACGACACTGTTCAGCTGGGCGGCTACATCAACAACAAGTTTACCGTGGTCCGCATTGCCAAAGACAAGTTCAAGTCCATCGTAGATTCTTCGGGCAAGGATCTGCTCCAAGCTAGCGATAGCAGAGACAACTTAGCAGACTCCACGCAGGTAAGCACCGCGGACAGTTCCACCGCAGACACCGCCACCCATACACCCGTAGATGAAGGCCACAAACCCCTAGTACTGTCCTCCCCCAAGGTGCTGGTCAGTTTTGAAAGCGACATTGCGGATACCGCCCTAGTCTTGCAAATCAACACACTTGCCGCCAGATTCCTTCTAGAGAACGGAGAAAAAATTCACATCCTCAGAAAAAAAGACATTCCCGATTGCAGTGACAACATCTGCCTACAAGAAAAGCTATCGGCCCTGGGAGCGACCACCATCTATTTTGGGAAAGTCACCAATATTCCCAAACGCGACTCCCTAGAGCTTCAACTGACGCGGGTTGTCTACGAAGAAGAACTGCCCACCATCTACAAAAGCGAGCTGAAGGTTTCCCGGTCCAAAGCGTTAAGCGACGCCATTTCTAAAGACCAGTTGAGAATCTTTCTGCTAGAGGCCCAAGGCATAGACGCAGACCACCTGAAAGAGAAAAAAGGATATATCTACATCGAGACGGACCCAGAAGGAGCCACGCTTTCCAGGCCAGAAGAAAACTCACTCTGCAGGTCCCCCTGTACCATTCCCGTCACGGATACCTCTACCACCACCATCCATGCCTACTGGAACGTAGACCAACACCTGTGGGGAGGTTCCATCACCCTACGACCAATCATGGGCGATACTGTCAAGAGGGCGATAAAGTTAAAAAGGGTCAACCCCGAACTCCGGATTATCTCCACGCCGGCAGGAGCGGAGATTTTCTCCAGCAAAGGTGAAATCACCGAGCACAGCAAGACCATCGGGGTAACGCCAGCCCGGTACCCCATCCTGGAGCCGGGACTTGTCCAGTTTAGGCTCCGCAAGTTCGGATTCAAGGATTCCCTGGTCGCGGTTTATGTGCCCCCAGTTTCCGACGTGACCGTCACCGTAAATCTCTCGCAAGAAGACCGATTCAAGGAAATACAAGCCCAGCAGGAATGGGACAAGGCCCGTAAAAAAATCCGACTGGGGCACACTATGATGGGCGTATCTATCGCCCCTATAATCGTGGGAGCCCTTTTCACCTATCTTGGTCAGTTGGATTACGATGACGCCGAAGACATCAAGGACGAGCTGAACTACTCCGCCACATCCGGGGGTGATTTTTACCAGGCAAAGGTAGAAGAAAACCAGGATCTCATAGAAAAGGGGGACCAAAAGACGATTATCGGGCTTACGCTTATCGGAGCAGGCATTATTGTCTTTGGGGTAGGCCTTTTCATTTCTTTCTAGGGACCTCCCCCGCATAGTGGCCCTGAAAAAAAACTAAATTGTAGTGCAATGCGTAAAGTATTACTTATTTCCCTGATTTTTGCAGTGGCAGCCATGGCCGCTGACTTTGAGCGCTCCAATTGGAGATTACAGCTCTACCTTCAAGGTGAATTCGCCTTTTTGCAGTTTAAGGACAGTGACCCTGAGCTTCTGCTAGACAAACCTCTAGATAAGAAATTGATGACATTTCCCATCAATGCCGGTATCCTTTGGAGTCCCCTGATTACACCTTTCTACAAGGCCGACATTCCCTTTACCTTCTGGCTGGGTGCAGAGATCAACTCTTTCCAATTCGGAGAAATTGCAAGCAAACCGGAATACTACTTCAAGGGAAACAGTTGCGGTCCTAAAGGAGCCGAAGGCACCTGCGATGATGCCGGCCGCGATGAGAACCTTTCCTTCCGCTCTTATGCTCCATCCGTCCTTGGCGGATTTACCTTCAACCTGATTGGCGACTTGGACATCCGCGTTTTGGGCGGTTACGGTCTCCTTTTCTTCAGTTTCTATGATGAACTGCTGGGCAACACGAATCAAAAGACCAGCGTCGTTCCTACCGCGTTTGTATCTAGCGCCCTAGAATACAAGATTGGTGAAATTTTCAAGGACGTCGATTTCAAAATCGGCGTCAATGTCCGCAGGGACTTCTTGCCCTTCGAAAATATCAAGGCCACCTCCAAGGCCCCCGACGTCTCCGAAAGTGGAGCTCTCCCTCCGGGATATTCCGGCATCGAATTCGACAAGATTTCCTACAAGTTGCCTGTACGCGTTGGCATCGAGCTCTCCCTGGACTTCGGGCGTGAAAGCCGCCGCGACCGCCGTATGAGGTACGTGCTCCACGACCGCGACGACGTGCTCCGCAAGAACAGCGAAGTCAAGGACACCCTCTCCGACTGGGACTGCATGGCCATCGAACGTGACTACCGGTTCTTCCTGGATGAAGACGGCAATCTGCCCGACATGAGTGAATCCTTCACCAAGACTCAGTTCTCCGATGTGCTGGAAAGCTTCCTCGCCTTCTGCCACCCCGAAGACCTGGCCACCAAGGAAAAACTTTACGCCACCTTGGATACTGGCAGGGTCCAGTTGAAAGAATACCAGACTCGTCAAGAAGACTCTCGTTTCGAACAGGTTATGGCTAGCAACGATCCCGAAATGCTGGCTATGTATCTGGAATACTACCCGGACTCCCCCCATAGGCCCGAAGTGGAAGCCAAGCTGAAAGTTTTAGGCGAATACCACAAGTTCCGTGAAATCCAGGCCCAGAACACCTTCAAGGCCTATCTCGGTTACCTGAACGACAATCCTGACGGAGCGTTCCGCGATGAAGCCGAAGCAGGAATCTTCGAGCTGGTCAAGGGTAGCGGGCGCCTGAAGGACTACGAGATTTACCTCAAGCGCTTCCCCGAAGGAAAGTTCGTGGAAGAAGCAAAGGCCGCCCTCCAAAACGCCAATGCCGATGCACCTTCTATGATCGAAGTCCAGACTGGCGAAACGGAAGAAGCGGAAGAGGCGCCAGTCAAGAAGCAGGGTAAGAAAGCCCAGAAAAAAGCCAAGGGCAAGAAAAAGAAATAAACCGTAAGGTGCGATTCAGGTCGCACCTTTTTATTTAGAATGAAACTGAAAAAAACCGTTATACTCCTAGCCCTGTTCAGCGTTTTTGCTTTTGCCCAACCGGGCGCTGAAGTCACCGCACAGGATTCATCCGCCGTACAAGAAGTTGTCTCTACAGGCATCTACACCCAGATTATCGACTGGTACAACGACAACTTGAACTATGGTACCATCACGCTCCTTATGGCCGTAGAAAGCTCATTCATCCCGTTCCCTTCAGAACTGGTGGTACCTCCAGCAGCCTACAAGGCTTTGCAGCCGGGCTCGAACCTGAACATAGTCCTAATCGTGATTTTTGCCAGCATGGGCGCTCTCATCGGGGCCTTCATCAACTACTTCTTGGCCAAGTTCCTGGGGCGCCCCATTGTATACAAATTCGCCGATTCCAGACTAGGGCATTTCTTGCTAATTGACACCCAGAAGGTTGAAAAGGCCGAAAATTATTTCCGCGATCATGGAGCCATCTCCACATTCGTGGGGAGGCTCATTACAGTCATACGGCAACTGATTTCCATACCGGCAGGACTTTCCAATATGAAGCTCCTGCCCTTCACCCTCTATACATTCCTGGGAGCCACCATCTGGAATTGTGTCCTAGCCGTTCTAGGTTATTTGGCCCACGGCCAAAAGGACATCATCGAAAAGTACAACTCCGAACTGGCCATTGCACTGCTGGCCCTGGGAGTCCTTTTCATCGGTTATATGGTGTGGAACGCGGTCAAGCCGCGTAAGAAATCCTAGTCCTTCACGCAGCGGACCGAGAAGGCATTGTCCGTAGAATACTTGTTCTCGTGAAAGTTCTCGTCACCGAACTCTAACAGGCGAGCGTAGGCCTTCTTGCTCTTCTTTCCCTTTTCCTTGGTAGAGCTCCAGAACAATGCTCTTTCCTTAATCTTGTCAGAACGTCCGTCCTTGGAGACAAAGCCTGCAGGGAGTGCTGAGAAACCGATTTCATCTGTACCGGTATTTATAACCTCGTATTCATCCAAGTAAATGGGTTCTCCGGTATGCTGATCGAAAATCCTCTTCTTTTTCTTCTTGACTTTCCAGTCATCCTTTGTCCTCAGGGCATTTCCCGGTTTTGTCTTGGAATTTTCGGAAACATAGGAAACCAAGTCTCGCCATTCCGTACGGGACGGAAGGCGCCAGCCTTCGGGGCAAGCCTTTTCAGCCTTTTTCCAAGTGTAAAGGCGGCCATACTTTTTGCAATTGTCGATCTTGCGATCGTAGCACCAGGAATCATCCATATGCAGGTTGAGGTTTTCTGCCATCCAGGTCTGCTTCCCAACCTTTACCGTCTTGTAAGTTTTCCCGTCACGGCTATCTTTAAAGGAACCCTTTGCGGGAGCAGCGCCAGAAACGGCCACAAGCCCCATTAGGCAAAAACACACAATCATTTTTCTCATATTCTATTCCTTTATCTTCCTCCAATATACATAATAAATCCCAAATTTATGGGATCAATGTCCCAAATATGACTAAAAGTCGCAATTCTTGACACAACGATTCGCCCGGAATTCGGCCTCAAGGACCTTCACGCCCTTGTTGTAACGGCGATAGCTACCGTGGCGTAGACCTCGTTCAAAGGTCATTTCTTCTTTGAGAGCCCCTAAATCATCATATAGCTGGGCGACTCCATGAATCTGTCCCCGAGAATAGGGAATCTTCCGGCGTAGCGTTCCCCGCTCATCCCATTCCTCACTGACCCCGTCCAACACGCCATTCTTATAGACTTCTCTGGATTTCTTGAGACCGTTCTCATGGTAATTGACGGCCGTTCCATTCTCTACGCCCTCTTCATAGGCAATTTCCTGCCAGGGCTTGCCATTCTCGTAATAGCTACGGAACACGCCATCCAGTTCTCCAGCCTTATAGGGCGCTTCTATTGCCACTTTTCCATTCGGATGGTAGGTCAAGGCCATTCCCTCCCGAAGGTCAGTCCCCTTTTGGACCATGTAGACCCGTGCAGTATTTCCATCTGGATAAAGAGTCCTGACGGTATCCAAAGACAAATCCCCGGCCTCCGTCAAGGTCACCCCCAACACGCCAAGAAAACAGATGGGAAAAAGCGGTTTCACAAGACAAAAATGTAGCTATATCCGCAACGATTTTGTATTTTGTGTGTGCCGATGCGCGTTACTTTTTTAAATCCGCCGTTCCACCCGATGTTCAGTCGCGAGTCACGCAGTCCCTGCGTGACCAAATCCAGCACGCTGTACTGGCCTATGTTCTTAAGCTATGCCGCCGGCACAGTCGAAGCGGATGGTAACGAGATCCAGCTGATCGACAGTCCCGCCATGGAGCTTGACCTGCCAAAGACTTTGGACGGCATCAAGAAGTTCGACCCAGCGCTAGTCGTTTGCAGTACGAGTACACCAAGCATTTTGAACGACCTTAAGGTAGTTCACGCCATCAAGGAAACCCTTCCGGCGACAAAGGTTGCCATTATGGGAACCCATGCCACAGCCGAGCCGCTGGAATCCATGGAGATGGAGCCCAAGCTTGATTTCGTGATTATCGGCGAAGCGGACTACACCGCAAGGAACCTTGTACGGAGTCTTCGTGGTGACAGCAGTAGCGTCAACCAAATTGCGGGACTCGCTTTTCGCAAGGCAGACGGCACCACCGACTTCCAGCCCGAAGGCCCGAAAATCGAGAACCTAGATGAACTTCCGTGGGTATCCAAGGTTTACCGTAAGCACCTGTACAGCTGCTACAAGAAATATTTCTACGGCGCCAACTTGAATCCACTAATCGTGATTTTGAGTGGTCGCGGCTGCCCGAACCGCTGCAGCTACTGCGTGATTCCACAGACCTTGAACGGTCACAAGTTCCGCCGCCGCTCTCCGAAAGATGTAGTAGATGAACTGCAGTACATCAAGGACAACTTTGAAGACCTGGGCGAGGTCTTTTTCGAAGATGATACGTTTACCGCCAGCCACGAGCACGTTCGCGATATCTGCAACCTGATTCTGGAACGGGGGCTCAAAATTACCTGGAGCTGTAACGCCCGCGCCGATGTCCCCCTCGACCTACTCCAGCTCATGAAGAAGGCTGGTGGTCGCGAAATGTGCGTGGGCTTCGAAAGCGCAAGCCCTACTGTTCTCGAAAACATTCACAAGGGTGTGAAGAATACCGACAAGGCCATCGAGTTCATGAAGAATGCCCGCAAGGCAGGTCTGCTGGTGCACGGTTGCTTTATGGTTGGCAACCCGGGTGATACTCCAGAGACTCTGCGTATGACGCTGGACTATGCCAAGAAGTTGAACCCGAATACAGCCCAGTTCTACCCCATCATGGCCTACCCCGGCACCGAAGCCTACAAGGAAGCTCTCGAAAGCGGGGCTCTACAGACAAAAGATTATAACCAATGGTTGGATAAGGACGGTTTCCACCGCACCACCATCCAGCGCGGCGAACTCACCAGCCAGGCCTTAGTTGACTTCTGCGACAAGGCCCGTCGTGAATTCTATCTGCGTCCCAGTTACATCTTGCGTCAGGGAATTATGGCCCTCAAGAACCCCCGGGAACGCTACCGCGTATTCCGCGGATTCAAGACCCTCGTGAAGCACCTGTTCCGCAAGCACGGACAGCTCGCCCCTGTGGCACGCCAGGCTCCGACAGTGAAAGAGTAGGCGATAGACCGCAAACAATTAAAAGAAAACCGCAGCGAGATTCGATACGGTTTTTCTTTTGCAATCTTTTTCATTAAACCAATTTTCAGGAGAATCGAGTAGAGCGAGGCGGCAGGACCGAAGCTGTACAAGCTGTACAGCGAGAGTCCGACAACGAAGCTATACGAAGATTATCGTGAAAATTTACCGGCCGCCGAACTGGTCGCCAAATCGAAGCTCAGACTCTTTCGCCCCGTTCAAATTAACAAGGCGGTTCGGGTCGTAACGCAGTTCCTTTGCAAGGCCGTTGCGCAATCCATCCAAACGCTCGAAAAACTCCGCTGCGGTCTGTGCCGTAAGCAAAGCCTGCCGCACCTGCATGGCAACATCTTGCTCAGCATCGTTCAAATCTTGTATCCTATCGCCTTCGGCTCCAGGATAACATTCCGATGCAACAGCCTCTCTTTCATCTAAACAGAATCCCTTGCAAAGTCTTGCGGCCAGCTGCTTGAGCCGACCCATGGCCCCAAGTTCCGTGGAACCGTCCTCCAGCTTGAACTTGAAGTAAAGCGGGAAAACATCCAGCGCCTCGGCGGCCGAGATTTCCTTAGGCTCACGACCTTCCCAGGCGTCGGCAATCTGTCCAAACAGCCAGGGGTTATGCATAGCGCCGCGGCCTATAGAGACTCCAGCGACACCGTAATTCTCGATACACTCAAACGCACGGGCGACGCTGTTCACGTCGCCATTCCCGATAACGGGAATCTTGGCCGCGGCCGCCACCTTCCCTATCCAGTCCCAGTCCGCAAGTCCGTTGTATCCCTGCAGACGGGTCCGTCCGTGGACTGTGAGCATTTCTACGCCCTCACCTTCAGCGATCTTCAAGGTTTCCATCACATTGATGCTTTCGCTATCCCAGCCGATGCGGCACTTAAGTGTAAGAGGCATTTCCGGGCAAGAGCTGTCCAGCACAGAACGAACCTCGTGTAATATCTCCTGCAAGCGGGGCAGGTCCCGTAAAAGTCCCGAACCACTTCCCTTGCCCGCCACCTTCGGGGCGGGGCAGCCGGCGTTCACCTCTACAAAGTCCGGATGAAGCTCTACGGCAATTTTCCGGGCAGCCTCGGCCATCTTGTCGGGAAAACGGCCGAAAATCTGGACCCCGAAAGGGCGTTCTTCCGGGAAGAACTTCAGCTGTTTGTGCCCATCGAGCCTAAATACGGCATCCCCGTCCGTAGGCACGAATTCCGACACCAGAAGCCCCATACGGTCCCCCGACAGCACGCGACAGAGCCTGCGGAAAGGCGCATCCGTCACCCCGTCCATAGGACTGAGTATTGTATTGGGGAAAATCCCCCTATCCCGGAGCCTAAAAGACACCCTTTTCGGTTTTTTCACAACTTTCAACATTCTTACCACATTTATTCACATATTTTCCGCAATGAAAGCCCGAAAAAAATATTTATTTTTCCCTTAACCTATACGCTAATTCGTTGTTAATCCTATATTTAAGTCGTGCCTAACGTAACAAAACAATCTCTTATTCTTGATATAGCCAAGTCCACCGGGCTTGCCCGTAACGACATCAAGGTCGTGGTGGAGCAGTTCCTGGACTTGGTGGGTGAAAAACTCATCGATGGCAACACCATCGAGATTCGCGGTTTCGGTACGTTTGCCTGCAAACCCCGCAAGGCTCGTCCGGCCCGCAACCCCCGTACCGGCGAAACCGTCCTCATCGAGGAACGCCTGGTGCCCACCTTCAAGTTCAGCAATGACATCAAGGACAAGATCAACTATATGGAATCCATCGCAGGCCAGGCAGCCGAACTCCCTGAAACGGTAGAAGAAGCCGCCCAGGATTCCGAAAACTAACAACCGGCACAAACCAGAAAGTCAGGCCTTCTCCTAGGAGAGGGCCTTTATTTCATCCTCAGTCAAGAATCGCCAGCCACCGGTCCCCAGAGTCCTATCCAGCAGCACCGGTCCGATGGCTTCACGCTCCAACGTCTCCACGTGATTCCCGACAGCGGCAAACATCCGGCGCACCTGATGGTACAGACCTTCCCCGATGGAAATCACCACGGAACCGTCCTCTACGGAAATTTCCTTCGCCTCCACAGGTCGGCGTTCATCCTTCAGCATCACCCCCTTCAAGAGGTCGCTTTTCTGCCCTTCGGTAAAGGGGCGGGCCAGAGTCACCCGGTACTTTTTCAGCAACCCCTTCTTGGGGCTTTCTACCCTATGGATAAAGTCTCCTTGATTCGAAAGAAGAATCAATCCCGAAGAATTGGCATCCAGTCGGCCCACAGTCTGAATTCCCATAGCCGTAAAGCGGTCCGGCAGCAAACTATAAACCGAGGGATAGTTTCTGGCGTTGTGGCTGCATTCCACATCTACGGGCTTGTATAGCATCACGTAGAGCTTTTCTACCGTAGGAACTTCTTCGCCGTTTACCGTAATGAACTCGGGACGTTCCGCAAGTTCCAGGAAGGGGTCTTCTACCACATTGCCATTCAGTTCTACCACGCCCATACGCACCAGGGCGCGAGATTCCTTGCGGCTTCCGAAACCGATGGAGGCAAGCAAACGTTCCACAGTCAAAGCAGGCATTACTCCTCCACAATCCAATTCAAAATCTTATTGCGGACATAGCCCAGTTCCGGCAGTTCACCGGTCTTGAGCACATGCGCCCGCCGACGCCAGAACACAAAGGCGAAAATCCCACCGTACACTGAACTGACTGTCAGAAAGCCAATCGTTCTGCACAAATTAACTTTCGCCTCTATGTGGCCCGCCGACTGCAAATCGTGATCGCGGGTCCAGTCCATCCGCAAGTCCCAATCCTTCAAGAACGGGTACCCCTTCATCATGGCGTTCACGGCAGCTCCATAGCCCATAGACTCATAGTCCATACGGATACCTTCCACATAACAATCCCTAAAACGAACCCGGAAAAGGTTCACGAAACCATTCAGGATCTTCTTGCTATAGCGGTACCCGCGCTCATCGATATCCGGAGTCAGTGCCAACGTCCAGAACTCCCGCTCCGTAAGGCTTTTCTTTTCTTCCTCTTCGGGTTCAGCAGATGTTTCCGGTTCGGGTTTGGCAGGAGCTTTTGGTTCGGGGTTCGGTTCTGCGGGCTTTTCAGGTTCCACTGTTTTCGCGGACTGTTCCTCCGCGGGCTTTGGCTCGGGATTTGAAATTTGAGGTTCGGAGTTCAATGTTTGATGTTCGGGGAGTAAGGCGGTCGCGTCATTCTGGAACCGTCCTGGAGCGAAGCGATAGGAACAGGCGATAGATTCCACTGTATCTTGGACCCTATCGGCCCCTTCGGCTGATTCGACAGGCTCATCAACCGGCTCAGGGACCTGCGCCTCCAGGGTGACAGACTCTTCTTCCTCTTTCCAGACCTTCGTGTAATTCCAGAGTTTCTTCTTGAACACGAAGAGGTTGGCCTCGAAACCCGATTTTGTCAACCTGAAATCCACCCTGAACACAACAGGGAATAGCAGCACCACGGCTGCAAGGATTGCGACAAGAACCAGGCCCAGGCTAAGGACGCTCATTATTCCGCTTCGTCGGCCTTCTTACTGATAATGTCAATCAAGTCGGCAAAGGACTTGGTCTTCAGAATCTGGCTGAACTGGTCCTTGTAATTGCGGGCAGTAGAAAGGTCATCTATGACCAGGTCCCAAGCCATCCACTTGCCGTTCACCTGAGTCATTTTGTATTCCAGGACTGCTTCCTTACCCTTGTTCCACAAGTGTGCCACCACGCGGGCCTCGCCTTCCTTCTTCATCTTGGCAGGCTCATAAATCGTGGAATCTGCACGGTAGAGTTCCAAACGCTTGGCGCTAGAGTTTCGGACCATACGCTTGAATTCTGTCACAAACTTTTCCTGGGAGGCGGCATCCTGGGCATCCCAGTCCTTGACCGAAAGGCTTTTTTTCGCAAGCATTTCAAAGTCGAAGCTGTCGCTCAGCAGATCCTTGACACGTTCCTTTTCCTTGGCGGTATGGTTGGACTTCTTCAGCAAGGCCTGCAGTTCGCCGTCCTTTTTCTTGATGGCAGCAACGGGATCCTCGGCAGCAAAAGCCATCAAAGAAAGCCCAACCACCAATATCATCAACTTCTTAAGCATACCGAAATACTCCTTTTAATACTTAGCTTGATAATCCTTCAGACTCATTCCCATCCTGGCGATGAGTTCCGCTACTTCCACATTGTACTTGCAAACCGCAAACAGGTAATCCTTCTGCAAGGTCACGTTCTGGGTGTAGGCAACCACAAGTTCGCCCGTCTTGGACTTGTCCAGGTCGTACTGCATGGCTGCCCCTTTCAGAATAGCTTCGGAAGCCTTCAGACTTTCCTTCAAGGCATCCATCTTTTCCTGGGCCGCCAAAACCTGGTAATACTGCTCTTCGGCTTTAGCCATCAAGCCTTCCGCCGCATAGACTTCCTTCATTTTCAGGCCACGATATTCAATCCTGGCTTCGCGATAGTTGGCCCATTGTTTCCAGAAATTCAACCTATATCTAAGTCCAATTCCTATAACTCCAGAGAGCTTGTTCACTGCATCTTCGGCAAAGGCATTCTTTTGCAGTACACTGCGATTACCGGCCCAGCTCTTCACATATTCAAATTCGCCCAAGACAAAGAATTCTGGCGCAAGCTTCGCTTCCGCCAAATCCATCTGGGTCCTCTTGGCAATAAGCCCTGCCGAAAGCTGCTTCAATTCAGGATTGCTCTGCAAGGTAAGCCTCCGCACGTCTTCAAGCGTAGGCAACTTTTCTTTTCGAGGGACAAGTACCGTATCTTCAGAGACAAAAACATCATCCGGCTGCAAGTTCAGGGAAAAACGGATAGCTAGCTGAACCCGTTTCATGCCCAAGTCTGCTTCCGTTACCCCCTCTTTCACCGTATGCATTTTAGCCTTCAGGTTCAAAAAGTCCATCTGGCTTACATTGGGGTCATCATCATCCAGAGCTTCTTCCATTCGCTCATAAGCCTCGTCGACTCTCTTCTGAGCATCACCGGCCAAACGTTTCATTTCTAAGGCCAGCAGGTAATTGTAATAGTAGGTCTGCAGTTCCACCTCTTTACGGAGGAGGCTGTTCTCTATGGCGAAGGTTTTTTGCTGAAGGTCCGCCTCAAGGGCCCGTTTGCCAGAACGGTACTGCCCCAGATTCAGGGGCTGTACGAATCGGGCCTGCACCCCCCAGAACGGTCCCATCTTGGTAAAATCATACACATCTACCGTATCACCCCAATTGTCCACCGATTCCTTAAGACCGGGAGCTGGTCCCACCATCATGGAAACATCCAGAGTAGGTAATATCGCCTCGGCTTTCAAGCTCCTGATTTTTTCTTTCTTCTCTTCGGTGCCGTAACGGGCTTCTTCTATCTGAGGGTCGTTCGCAAGTCCTGCCTCGACAAAACGCAGGCAGTCGTAGCGAACTTCTCCCGCTACGGCAATGCCTGCAAGCATCGTCAAAAGCAAAAACTTTTTCATCAATCTAAATTTATAAAAAAGAACGGTTTACAAGCATTTTGTACTTGGAAATGACCCGTTCATAGTATCGCATAGGCAAGGGTTGCCCCCGTTCCAGCAAGCGGTCCACTGCGGAGTGTCCCTGGTTATAAGCCACCAGCGCCTCTTTCCAGTTACCATACTTGCCTATAAGGCGAATCAGGTAGGCTGTTCCCACCGTTACGTTCACCTCCGGCTTAAGCAGGTCTTCTTCGGAATTCACCCGAAGACCAAATCTCCAGGCCATTTTCTGGGCAGTTTCAAGCTTTATCTGCATAAGCCCAAGGGCTCCCGAATAGGCTCCCGACTGCATGCGGCCACGAGCATTGGGATTTCCATGGCTTTCCTGGGCCACCACGGCAAGTATCATCAGAGGGTCGATAGAATAGGCATGGGAAATCTGCCACAGCTGTTCCGTCAAGCGTCTACGGGCTTCTTCCGATAGTTTCTTTTCAGACAAGAAGTCCACAGCCCTGTCAATTTTCAAATATTCCAGAGTCCAATTCCCGATAACATCCAGCTGTTCTATTTCCCCTCTCAGGGACATTTCTTCTTTGGACAGCTTATCCAGTTCCTTGCGCTGGAATCCCCAGTAGGATACAAAGGAAAGAAGGACAACGAAAGTGAGTCCAAAGACAATAGTCGCTACAGGTGCCGAAAGCCCTAGACTATTCTTCACGTCGGGTGTTCTCCAGATGCTTTAGGTAAGAGACCCAGTCGCGAATAGCCCCGAAGGAATTCAGCTGAGAGGTATCTTCCACCACGCCCAGCTTTTTCAAGGGGCCAATAGAGGATTCCAGCTTGTCAATTTCCTGGACATAACGGTCCCGCTGACTCTGGAGGGCCATAATTTGGGACTGCTTGTCGGCAATGTCCTTACCTTGGGCTGCGATGATCAAGAACAAAGTAACAAGCCATCCCATAATGAGTACACCTGCGGCAATGGCCACACTCGGGCTCAATCGCAGTCCTGTCTTTTTTCCATAGTAGACGCCGACCTGTTTCAGCTGCTTAGAAAGGCCCGAATTCTTGTACGACTCCCGACTATCGTAAATTTCGAAAATGTTCCGGTACTTGTAGAAATATTCCTGCTGTTCTTCGTTCTGGAATATCAATACTAGCGTAGAATTACGATCTTTGGCCTTGTTCAGTAAATCCAGGAACAATTCCAAATAATCATCCACTGCAAAGTGGGCCCGTTCCAGATTCAAGAAAAAGAATACACCGGGGCCCGACATCAAGGTGTCCAGCTTTTCGCGGACAGCACTCAGCTGAGCCTTGTTCAGCGAACCCGACAGCGAGATTTCCACGTCGTTTCCGTAATCTTCAACCTGGATATTGATCAAGTCCGCACGCATACGATTTACCTTTTTAAAAGCGTTATGGACATCTTGCATTCCAGCCTGTCGGAGACATCCAGCGCGGACTTCCAGAAGGGATATATCCGGATTCCCTGGAACATCTGGGGAGCCGCCGCCGTAGACGCACTAAAGATAGGACCGATGAACACCGGTGTTGGCGTTTCGAATTCCAGTTCTATGGCGCATTCCTGGCCAAAATCCCGAACCTTGAATTTCCTGGCGTCCGGATAAATAAAGGGCTTTTTCCGGTTCCACTTGACATCTGCTCCATCTACGACAAGACCAAGATTCTCGCTGGAATCCACAAGACCCAGTTCCAGCAGGGTTCCGAAATAGCTCTGATTTTCTTGGTAAATGGAGTTTGAAATTTCGTACGAAACCTTTATCTGGGATAGAGCCTTATCAAAGTCTAGATTCTTCTTTATCTGAAAAACGTGGTGTTTTTCTCCTAGGCGGAACCCTTGTTCCCCACTCATCTGCAGCTGGGCGCTCTGGCTACCCCGTTTCACCTGGTAGTCGTAAGATTCCGTCAGTAGGCAATCTCGCCCTGCCAGCATAATGGCAATATGCTCCGCTGATAAATCTGTATTGGGTAGCAGGCACTCCGCAAGGAATATAGATGACCCGCCATCATCATGCCAAACATTGGCATAATTTACCGCAGGAATCTTGTAGTTGAGCAGGCGCAAGACTCCACCTTGCCGATAGTCCACCAGGCAAGACATTTCCGGGTTTTCCACCCATATCAGTTTTCGGCCTTGAAGCAAGAAATCACTCACTTCGACACGCAACCCAGAGAAGTTCATCAGTGAATCTAAATTATGAGCGGCCTTCTGCAAATAGCGAAATCCCCACTGCCTAACCTTCAGGCTGCGCATGCCTTCATCATCTTGCAGGTTTCTATAGAAAATCGGAGACATGGCAGGCAGCAATTCTTCGTAGAACTTTTCCAGATCCTTCCCCTGCAGGTTGTCTTTTCCCCTATGGTAAAGATTCAGCAGGTCTTTCTGCAGCAGGTTGATTTCGGGCCTCTGGATAAGCATCTCGCGACAGGTGTTGGCCGCAACGGGGAGTCCCAGCTTACGTCCTGCCGAAACGAGGTAACTCAAGGGACCCTCTGGCGGGAGCTGGTTCACGATATAGCCCACAGGCCAAGTCTGGACCTCGTTCATCTCCACGAAATCCACCAGGCGCTCAAAAAAATTCACGATTTCTTCAGCCTGTGGAGGCAGGTCCAAAAGCACGACCACAGGTTTATCTTCCCGATTGTAGGACTCCGCTATTTCTCGCCAACGCAAGTCATCTTCGCCAATGGCCTTGGAAAGTTCATCCGAAACAGGGACAATCCGCATTAGGGAACCCTGGTCCTCTACGGTGAACCATCCCGAAACGGGAGAATTACGGCCCAGCGCCTCACGTACCGCCGTCTCGCTTACCAACGCATAGTCAAAGGCATTCTCCGAAAGTACCGAAATCATCCCCATTTCCCACACCAGGGACGAATTGAAATATCCCTGAGGTTCTACTCCCAAAAACGACTTCAGCTTGGACCTGTGCTTTTTTAGCTGACGGACCTGCAGGTCCTTGGGGAACAGCGGGAGCATCGCATCATAGTAGCCTCCGCCCAGGAATTCCACAAGGCCCTCGTCGATGCCCGCCTTTATCTTGCCCATGGCCAAGGGCTTCGCCACCTTCTTCAGCATTTCCATGGTGGGGCCATCCATAAAGATGGAGCACCTTACCTTCTTGTAGTTCAGCAATATTTCTAGACCGTCCGACAGGTTGCGGGCGACAGCCTCCAGGTTACCATAGGCCGTCTGGGGCGAAAGCTGAAGCAAAAAGGAAACAACGGGTTTCATACATTGAGAATATATAAAAAAAGAGGGCCCCTCGAACTTTCATTCGAGGGGCCCATGAATCCTGCAGCGACCTACTCTCCCGGGCCCGGAGGCCAAGTACCATCGGCGACAGGAGGCTTAACTTCCGTGTTCGGAATGGGAACGGGTGTGACCCTCCGTCGATAACCGCAGAAACATACACAGCCGGCAGGGTCCGTAAGGACCAGGAAGACAAACCTAACCAGAAAGCGTCGAGGTGACTCATGAGTCCGACGATGGATCCGGGCTGCCCACGCGGCTCGGAACTGAATCGTTGAAAGAAGAAAAATGCCACACGGGCTATTAGTAACGCTCGGCTCAACATGTTGCCACGCTTACACCTGCGTCCTATCGACGTCGTAGTCTACGACGGCCCTACAGGGGGGTGACCCCCGCGAGACCTGATCTTGGGAACGGCTTCACGCTTAGATGCCTTCAGCGTTT
>CAMIWK010000009.1 GCA_946402415.1 uncultured Fibrobacter sp. | reverse complement strand
GCTACGTAGAACTGGACGGCGACCCGAGCCAGAACCTGGATGCCTTCGAGAAGATCGTGCATCACATGGCCAAGTCCGGCATCGGCTACGGCTCTATCAACCACCCGGTGGACCGTGACCCGGTCTGCGGATTCGTGGGTGTTATCGGAGACTGCTGCCCCCGCTGCGGACGTAGCGAAGGCCACGCCATTTCCGAGGCCAAGATCGAGGAACTGCGCAAGCTTTACCCGGGTATGCCTGCGTTCAAGGGAATTAGATAATTAACATAAGGAGGACTAAATATGTCTGAAAAAGAACTGAACAAATATGGCGAGGGCGTTGGTTTCGAACGCATCCGCCGCATCACCGGTTACCTGGTCGGTACAATCGACCGCTTCAACAACGCCAAGCGCGCCGAAGTGAACGATCGTGTCAAGCACGGGGTGTAATACGGAACAGGAAACTCCGAGACTTCGCATTGCGGGAATTGAGCCTGAATCCTTCGTGGACGGGCCCGGCATCCGCATGACGATTTTCACCCAAGGGTGCCATCACCATTGCCCCGGTTGCCAGAACCCGCAGACCCACGACTTTGCAGGTGGTCACTTTATCGACATCGAAGAAATCCTTGCGATGATTGACGAGAACCCCCTGCTGGACGGAGTCACCTTCAGCGGCGGCGACCCCATGGAGCAATCGGCGGCCCTGATCCCGCTGGCCCGTGAAATCAAGGAACGGGGTATGAACCTGATTATCTACACGGGTTATACCTACGAGCGCCTCATGGAACTGAAGGACGAACGTCCGGATTTCTTTGAGCTGCTCACCTTCGCCGATATCCTGATTGACGGACCCTTTGTGATGGCGAAACGCTCGCTGGAACTCAAGTTCCGCGGCTCATCTAACCAGCGCATTATCGACGTGCAAGAAAGCCTGGCCCAGGGTCAGGTGGTGCTGCACCAGATTCAGCTGGAGGAAATGGCAGGCTACCGCGAACCTATCGCCGTTTAGCCCAGAGCCAATTTCCAGGCGGCCAGGTACAGGCTGTAATACATCAAAAGACCAAGACCGTCTGCGCTTGAAAGGGGAGTCCCCCAGCGCAGACTCTTTTTTTTCGGTATGAACCCGCAGAAAAGTCCGGCCACGAACCCGTAGGCGTGTCCAAGGATGTCGGCGTTCTCCCCAAGCCCGAGGAACACCGCGAGAGATGCGGCGCCGCATAGGGGCGCAAACCTGCGGAGCATCCCGTGGCTCTCCCTAGGCATCAACCGAAACTCGATGACGGCAAGGCACCCGATGGCGGCGAACACGAAGCTCGAAAACCCGAGGGAGCGAAAATCCGTCTGCACCGTGGCCGAGACGCAGATGTTTGCGATGGCGGCAGCCGCCGCGATGAAGGGGGCGAGCCTAAGGAGCGGAATACGGAAGGTGATCATGTTCATCACGATGTAGCCGCAGAGCAGGTTAGAAGCCAGGTGACGCATGTCGCCGTGGAGGGTTTGGGCGGTAAGGCTTCGCCACCATTCCCCCTTCATGACCTTGGCTGCGTCAGAAACCCCTGGCCCGTGCAGGTTCAGCTTGTCCGTAAAGTCGATGAGGGTAAAGATGACAGGCGCAAGTAGCACCCACAGGGGCTGCAAACTGAAGCTCAGCGGTATGGGCGGGTTCTCCTCTTTCGGAGGGTTCTCCCGGTGGTACAGGTCCAGCTGGTGCCTAGCCGCGGCCTCGAATTCTGGCACTATAAAGATCTGGAACGGCCCTTCTTCCGAACGCACAAGCCTGTGCTCGATCCCCTGGGACAAAAGCACTAAACTATCGTCCCGGATTTGCCGGTAAGTTCCCTCGGATACGCAAAGCGTCTCGGGGTACTCGGGCTCGGCGGGCGGTTCCTGCAGGTGGGCTTCTGGCGCCTGGGTGGCCGGCTCCGTAGGCGCCTCTTCGGAAGGCTTGCGCATGTAGCGTGGCCTAAGCGGCGACATCAGGCGTGGCATGTGCTAACCTCCTCGGGTGAACATCGGGAATATACAAAAATTTTATTGGGCGTTCCCCCGGCCCTTTTGCTGGCGTTGATGGGCCGGGGTCGGGCTCTGCTCGCCTTCGACTCGTCAAGCCGCTACGCGTCTTGCCACCGTGTCTCACGGTGCGACGATCCCTAACGCAAAAGCAGGTGGGGGAGCGTAAACCTATTTTTACGCATTTGTGCGGTTTTTAAGGTATTCCAAGATCTACTGATAAATAGAAATCGCCCCAAAGGCGGTTAAAAATGGCAGCAGGCGGCCCGAATTCATGAATGAATCCAGAATGGCGCGAAAAATCAGTGCTATATTTATGGAGACATAATGAATTAGAGTAGAATCTTGTTCCTGTATTGAAAAGTCTGGTAAACTTGAAGTTAGCAGGGAACAGGGCGATACTCGCACCCTATGGTGCGGGTCGTCTGTTGCTTATTGCTAACAGGTTTACCAGAGCCTTCAATACATAAGCCTTGCGACTACGCACCTTTTTTGTTCCCAAAAATCGTGCGAATCGCAAAACAGCGCCGTTACGCTGTCAAAGGTCACTGAGCTTGCCGAAGTGACCTTGGATTGCTGGTGGTTGAACAATTTGCTGCTTGCAAACAAACCGCTTCTGCGGAAAGGATGGGAATATGAGAAAAATAGTAACGCTAATATTCTGTGCTGTGGTCTTGTCAACTGCAGGTTCTTTTAAGGATAAAAGAGACGGACAGATTTATAAAACTGTAAAAATTGGTAGTCAAACTTGGATGGCACAAAATTTAAATTATGCAGTTGACAATGGTTATGGCAGCTGGTGTTATGATAACGAATATCGAAACTGTAAAAAATATGGAAGGTTGTATACATATTATGCGGCGATGAATGCGTGCCCTGCAGGATGGCATTTGCCTTCAGAATATGAGTGGCAGGAGTTGTTTGAAGCTGTAGGTGGAGAACAATCTGCCAATTACGTTTTACGATCAAAAGATGATTGGTATTACAATGATGGCGATAGATACAAATTTAAAGTTCTTCCTGCTGGTTCATACAATAGAATGGATGGGCATATGTATCAAGATGGTAGAGATAGATGGGAATTTGGCTACATAAGGCAGTGGGCCATTTTTAGGACGTCCTCTAGTAATGTAAACTATTACTTTCCTGGGCAATATACGAATATTGTGCGAGACAATTACGTTGATGAAAATGCGGGAACATCAGTCCGTTGCGTGAAGGATTACTAAACAATTCGTAGCTGTAAACCTTCTGCCTACGGCATTTCATGTACGCTAGCGATTGCCCTGATGATTCTTGCAGGAACTCCGTTTTGGCGGGCAAGCCTTGGCCACTGGCGAACGGCATCTTCGACTTCGTGTAGAATTTTTTTGTAACGGCCCTGCCTGAGCCCCGCAAATTTTGCTACGGCTTTGAAATCGTCTAGTGTAAAGCCGTCACGCTTGCCGTTGAAGGTCATCTGGTGTGACCCGGTCCATGCCCCCTGCGGGTTGTAGGCATAGGTCATGTCGAATGCGGGGGCAAGGGCCCATGTTCCCTGCTTGTCCATCAGGAATCCGATGTTCTTGGCATGATCATCTTGGTTGCGGGCGCAGATGTTGAAAACTGCCCGGCGGTACATTTCTTCTAGGGCGTCGTAGCCCAGGCCTAGCCGCTTGATAACGTCTAGTGCCTGCTCGTAGCTGTAGGCCCCCGGCATGTTGAAGTCGTAGTGGGCAAGGCCGCAAAGGGACTGGTAATGCAGTTTTTTGCCGCCTGCCAGCCGGTCGAACCGACGTGTCATAAAGTGCCTGTGCCCCGCGCTTTCGTAGAGCCTGCATTCTGTCATGTGGATGCCCGCAAGTTTCACCATTTGCGAGTAGGTGTATTCTATGGCGCCGTAACCGAACAGGTCTGCGCTTTCTTTGTCGCCGTTATGCTCCACATCGTCGAGTTTCAACAGCCAGTATCCAAAATCCGGTTCGGCCTCCACCTGCCCGGAGCGCATTTCGCCGGTGGTTTCGTTGTAGGCCACCAGGATTTTTGCCCGGGCGCCCCCCGCAGAAGTTCCGACCTTGAGAATTTCCTCAAAAGACCGGTTGTTCTTTTTGCTGAGCCTCTTTGTGGAAAAGCGCTTGCGCCGGTTCAGAATTTCGGCGGCGAAAGCTCGCAGGCTTTCCACGTCAATGGAATCGTCTGTGCGGGAATCGGGCCCCTGCAGGGGTGAAAATTCCAGCGCTCCCATGCCACGATTCCCTGTATAGCACAGGCGTTCAAGGGCGGTAAAACTTTCGGGAGTGCGCCCCTGCCGCAGCAGCCAGGAGTCTATGACCTTGTTGCCGAACTTGTCGGGGAGGCTGTCGGCAAAGAGTCCGGGCAATCCGTGGAATGTCCTTGACAGCTGCGGGAAACTGTAGATCCGCCTGGATACGGGCATCACAAGGGGCGAGGGCTCGATTCCCGCTCCAATAAAGGGCTCGGCGTATTCGAAACGGGCGACGGAGTCGCCTTCCAGCATGGAAATCGCTCCGATGGTCGTTCCCCAGAGTTTTACCTGTACCGCAATCATCTTGTACCGTTACTTGTCTTCTTCCCAGACCCAGGGCTTCTTTTTGCCGGAATTTGGTGTTGCGGAATAATTGGCGCCGGTGTCGGAAATGATGTTTTGGCCGGACGTTTTTTTGTGGGGAGAGCCCGCCCGCTGTCGGGGTTTGATTTTCCCCATTTGCAGGATTTGCATGGGCGAGGGAGAATCGTCGGGGAAAATGCCCAGGAAGGTATCCAGCATGTCGCAGGCCCGCAGCACCTTGACCAGGTTCAGTATTTGCACGGAATCACCACGCTCGATTCGCTCGATCGTTCCCTTGCTGACTCCGGCCATTTGGGCAAGTTTGGCCTGTGTCCAGTTGTTCCTGACGCGGAAAGCTGCCATGCGCTTGCCGAGCAGGGCGAGTGCGGATTCATCGGTCTGTGCAGAGTACATGGCCATATTTCCTCCTGTTATCTCGAGTTAAATATAATAAAAATCTTAAAAATGTGCAAATCTTTTTCATTAAATCTAATGAAAAGTTGGCAAAATAAGTATTATTTCTTAAAATTTAATGAAATAAAATTTAATGTTTTGGGCGGGAAAGGTGCGCTAATGAAAATATGAGCGGGAAAAGGGAATACTCAGCATCGGTCACTCGCTGCGCGAGCCGATGCTCGCCCTACGGGCTTGAGGCTTGCGCCTCAAGTGCTGAAATTTTTCAATTATGTTCACTTCGTTCTCATATGAAAAATTTCAGTCGCACCCTCTTCTCGGCTCCGAGTCCCTTTTTATCCCGACGCATAAAAAAAGAAAACCACCCCAAAAAGGGTGGTTTTTCTTTTTTCGAGCGGGAAAAGGGACTCGGACCCTCGACCCCGACCTTGGCAAGGTCGTGCTCTACCAACTGAGCTATTCCCGCGGGGTGAGACCAATTATAGCTTAAGGAATTTAGATTGTCAAGGGCTCCTGTAGCGAAAAAATCAAAATTTCGTGCTTTTTGCCCCTTAATTCGAAGATTCCTTCCTTTTTGGCGATGTAGCCATGGGGGATAGGCTTGGGCAGTTCCTGGAAGTATTCCTCCGAGATCAGGAACTCCTGCCCCAGCTTGGTGCAGAGCCCCTGGATCCTTGCGGTGGTGTTCAGCACGTCGCCGTGGTAGGCCATTTCGCTTCCGAAATTGCCCACCTCCGTAGAGATGACCTTTCCGCAGTGGATTCCCGCCTTGAATTGGGGCGATACCCCGAATTTTTTCATGAATTTGGCCTTTTTTCCGGCGATGCTCTCCGAAAAGTCGAAAAAGCAGTCCACCGGTCTGGCCTTCTTGCGGCAGTCCGACATCTTCCAGGTCAGAAAGGCACCGTCCCCTGCAATCTGGTAGATTTCGCCCCTGTTCTCTTCGCAGCAGTTGGAAAGCAGGCTGTAGTAGTCCTTCAGAAAGCTGCTGTACTTCACGTGCCCCAGTTCCTCGGCCAGGGAGGTAGAATGCCTAAGGTCGATGAACATGAAAATCCGTTCCTCTTCCTTGGGCTCCTGGGACTTGCCGAGAAGAGTGTTCCAGAAAACCCGTGGGCCGAATTTCTTGTGTACGGAGCGCAGGGCGGTAATGAGGTAGGCCGCAAAGAAATACAAGATAGCCTGGACACGCACGTCGTGGGCCATGAGGTTGTCCTTGATAGATGCAAGGGAGACCTCGTTGACAATGCCTTCTTCGGCGTTGGCCTTGAAAAGCAGTATGCACAAAATAATGCTTACGTGTATGGCGGCCACGAAGTAGAGGGAACGTACCAGAAGGGCCTTCCAGACAGGCCTGCAGTCCCGCTCATCCTTTAGGATGATGACATCGTAGACCCCGTGGGAAAGCCCCATGAAAAGGGCGAACTGCAACATGACCAGAAGCGGCTCTACGTACAGGGTTCCCTCTTCCCGGTACATCTCCAGCATAGAAATCCCGATGGCCACACCAATCCAGCAGAGCACGTAGAAACATACGGCTCTGAACTTTCGCTGTGTCTGTCGGGTAATGGCCATAGGTCTAGTGGATAAAGAGTGGGAGCGCCCAGATCATGGCGATGATGATGATGTCCTTGTAGGATTCGCCCATAAGCAGGGTAGAGGACAAGAAGAAAATGATTGTGGCGAGGGAAAGGAACACCCAAAGGGGCGCCCTTTTCTTCAAGAAGTTCTTGATTTTTTCCTTAGTCGTCTTATCCATCGCAAGTACCCGTTTCCCTCCTAATCTACATTATTTTCCCCTGCAGGCAACAACCATAAGTTATTTTTAGGAAAATGCTGGGCCTTTACGTACATATCCCCTTTTGTGAAAAAATCTGCGACTATTGCGACTTTTTCACTATCCAGGGGCCGAACCGGCTCCACGGGGAGTACCTGGACCTGCTTTCCCGCGAGATTTCAGCCTTTTCGGAGCGTCATCCGGGCGTACTTTCGCAGGTGGAAACCCTCTACCTGGGTGGTGGCACCCCCTCCATCTTGTCTCCGGAGGCGCTTTCCAGGCTTTTTTCCATATTGGGTGAAGCCGGCGTGCCTCTCCTACGACTGAAGGAATCCACTATGGAGTTCAATCCGGAGTCCACGGATGCCGAACGCCTGTCCGTGGCGGTGGAAAACGGCATTACCCGGGCAAGCCTTGGGCTCCAGAGTTTTAGGCCGGAGCTTTTGCAGGCGGTAGGTCGCCGTCACACGCCAGAGGCGGGCCTTGCCGCCCTGGAGCGGCTCCTTTCTGAGCCGGGCCTTCGGGTGACGGCGGACCTGATGTTCGACTTGCCGGGCCAGACGGTACCGCAGTTCCTGGAAGACCTGGACCATCTGTCGGCATACCCGCTGGGGCATATCAGCTTTTACGGCCTCAAGGTGGACCCCCGTACAAGGCTCGGGCACCGTCTTGAAAAGGGCCTGGTCCAAGTGGACGAGGACCTGTACGGCGATATGTACCGGGAAGGCGTCAGACTCGTCGAAACTAAGGGATTTGAACGTTACGAGGTATCGAACTTTGCCCGCCCTGGCGAAGAAAGCCTCCATAACCTGAACTACTGGCGTCGGGGAGAGTACCTGGCCTTCGGCCCTTCGGCTCACGGCTTCTTTGGTGACGTACGCTTTCACGCTCCCGACCGCTATCCGGAGTGGCGCCGCTACGTAGAGGCGGGCTGCCCGGAAGGCATGCTTGCGAAAGATCCCATCGGTCATGAAGAGGCCGTTGCGGAACTGATACAGCTTTCATTACGTACAAAGTATGGTCTTGGCGTGGCCGCCCTGCAAAATCTGGGTGCCGGGCTTTCCGAAAAGTCCGTCTCCAAGTGGGTAGGGAAGGGCTACTTGAAACGGCAGGGTGGTCGCCTTGTCCTCGATGGCGACGGCTGGCTCTTTATGGATACCGTGGTGGCGGACCTGTATTCCAATTTGGAATAATGTTTTTTGTATGTCGGCTAAATCACAGTCTTGTTGTCAAATCATCGTAAAAGCCCTAGAATAGGGGACTTACGCCAGTTTCCGTTTCCGCTTTCCCCTAAAAAAACATATTTTTAGGGTATATGTGCCCAGGTCTGTAATTGGGCGTGTTTGTTGTTGTGTAGAAAAAAGAGCGAGGCTGGTATGTTGGCAAAAAGACATAATGGGTTTACCCTATTTATGACTACCCTGCTGCTGTTGGCGGCATGGGCTTTTGCCGCTAATATTGACTGCTTCGATAAGGAAAATACCTACTACAAGAAGAACTATTGCGTATACCAGCCCCTGGATGTGGGCCAGAATGCGGGGCTGTACGTGGAAGACACTGACAAGAACAAGATTCCCAACAGCCCCCTCTACGTCTATGCTCCCGACGCGGGGCCGGATTCTGTGGTGCTATTGTCCGGAGAAGATGTCCTCTCCAACGAGGAGCTTCGCTACTCCGGGGCTGATGGAATTATGTACCTGACCGTTATAGGGCATTTCCCCAGGAAGAACGCACCCCTGGGAGTCATGGTCAACGTTACCGACAATCCCAAGATTCTATACGTCTTCAACTTCTATCCTCCCCATTTTCAGTTCTGCCTGGATTCGGCCTGCAAGGACACCGTTGACGTGTCCAGCATCCAGCGGAACGTGGAGGATACGCTTACGGTCTATGTCCGTCCGACAATTCCCTGGGGCCCCCATGCTGGTGAGGTGGACGGGCTCATAGGGGATTCTACGCAGTATTTCCTTTCTTCGGAAAACGAAGACCTGAAGTTCCTGACGGCGGCGGGAACGCCCATGGGGTATACCAAGATAGACGGAAAGAAGTACTACCTCGGTATGATCATGAAGTCCAGGTCCGTTTTCAAGATTACCTCGGACAAGGCCATCGAAGACGTGAACTTCACCCTGGAAGCTTCTCCGTACACCTACTCGAACGGCACCACGGTCTTCCGCGCCAAGGAGGATTTTCCGGGCAAGCTGCGTTTCGTGAATTACGGCCTTCCCTCCTTGGATAGCGCCTTCATTTACGATACCGACGGCGACGGTGTGGGCGACAGCATCGCGGCCTATTTCGGCGGCCAGATGAAGGGCGTTTCTCTGGATGGTTACCGGTACAACTGGCCTACGGGCGGTGAGTATTCCGTTTTTGATGGAATTGCCTCGCTTGAAGGCCACCTGGCCGAACTCACCGGCGTCAAGACCACGATTCCCGACAGTACGGGAACCGGTTCGTTGAAGGTACATGCGTCATCTTCGGAGTCTGGTGCTAGCGACACTCTTTCGACGGACATCCAGGACCGCATTGGCCCCGTCATCCAGACGGCGACCCTCATTCCGGGCGCGGGATCTTCCGATACCCTGGTGCTCCGGTTCAACAAGGATTTGGATACGTCCTGGACCTCGGGTAGCGGATTCCTTCTGGACGGAGTTCCCCTGTCCATGACCGCCGTGGAAAAGGGTGTAGATGGCAACGGCCGCATCTGGAAGTTCGTTGTGCCCAAGGACAAGGTCAAGGAAGGTTCCGAAATCGAGATTGCCGAAGACTGTGCCGAGTGCAAGGCTGGTCCCATCAAGGCCGCCGACGGCAACAAGACTGGCAAGAACAAGCCTGCCACGATACACAATTCCGGCCAGAATTACTTTGACGACGAAAGGAACGGCTTCTACGACAAGGATGGTGACGGCCGTATGGACAGCGCCACCGTCGCTTTCAAGGAACCCCTCTCCAAGAAGGACCTGGAAGAGATGGAGGTGGTCCTCTACTGGCAGGACAGCCAGGGCAATGTGCTTGCGATCAAGCCCGACCTGACGGACACCAGCCTGGTGAAGCTTTCCGATGACGGCTTGATGCTTTCCATTACCATGGATGACGCCACTATGAAGAAGGTGCGCCCGATGCTCACCTCCGTAGATACCGTGGGATTGGCGGACAGCCTCAAGTACGGCTATGCCAAGGTGTCGAAGCCCGTGGTCCAGGCAGACGGCACGACAAAGATGGAAACCTATCCGCCCATCACCATGCACGACCGTATGTCTCCCGTGATTGCGGGGACGTTCCTGGAACCGGAGTCCTTCCAGAAGATGGAAGCGGACGTGCTGACCATCAGCTTCTCCGAACCGGTGGACCGCGAGGCCCTGGAAGACCTGGCGGCCCTGTCCGACTGCTTCAGTTTCAAGGTGGACGGCCAGTGGGTGTCCATCCCCTTCAGTTCGCTCAAGTGGAGCGATGACGGAAAATCCGTGAAGCTCCATCTGGAAAACGGCGTGCCTCTGGCAGAGCGCCTGAACCCGGCGGATTCCCTGAAGTTCGATTTTGAAAAGGCCGGCCTGAAGGACAAGGAAGGAAACGGCGTTTCGCCCAAGTCTCCTCCGGTCATGGTCAAGGGCGACCCCCGCGTGCTGATGGAGTCTACTACCCTCGCCAGTCTCGACAGGGCGGTACTCCTGGCAGACAAGGCCGCCTTTACCGAAAGGTTTGTCAGTGCCGATGAACCTATGGACGAAGAAATGAAGAAGTCCCTAGGCATTTTGATGGACATTAGCTTTGCCACCGTTATGGGAGAAGATTCTACAGGTATGGATAAGGTGAACCTGGAAGACGTAGGCCTCTCCTGGGAGCTGAAGGTGTTTACCAACCTGGGTTCCTACGTGGGCGGAGCCTCGAATAAGGTAAAGTGCAGCGATCCTGCCTTCGAAGGAAATTGCTTTGAGCATGCGAAGAAGATGTATTTGCGCTGGAACATGCGTTCTAGCGAGGGCCGAAAAGTCGGCGTCGGTGTTTATGTGGCACAGTTCAAGATTAATGTCTATGGTGCAAAGAACAGTTTTAAAGTTGAAAGGATTTACAAGTGGGGAATTCGCGCCGGCAAGGGCGGACTTTCGCTTGGGGAATAGGTCCTTTCAGAGGATAGCGCTATGAAAAAGACGGCTATGAAATTGGGATTATGGGTGTTGTTGGCAGCAGCGACGCTGGTGTTCGCTGCAGGTAACATCCCGGCTCCGAGAAACCCGGCAACGGGTGTCTGGATTAACCGAATCGGTGAAATCGTGGACCAGCCTGCCACGAATGCCACCTTGTACTATACCAAGTATATTGGTACCGACCGTGTCAAGAGTATTGACTACTTCTACAATGGTAGGGGTTACTTGTCGCTTTCGAACAAGAAGGGGCAGTGCAATGCCCGGTTTGCCGATGGTATTATGCATCACCCCGATGGAGACCTGATTGTGGCCGGCCAGGGAAGGCAGCTGTACAAGATAAAGAAGAATACAGACCCCACGGGTGACTGCGTGGTGAAAACATCTCCTACGAAATACAAGACGAAGAGCACGGACCCGAACACCCCCTATGACCGACTGGGTGCCGGATCTACGGATGGTAGAGGCTATTGGCATGTGATGGTGGACCCGAATCAAAAGTATGTCTGGGCCGATGGCATGCCGGGTGCTCTAGTCCGCTATAGTATTGAAAATGGTCAATTGGCTGACGTAGGTTACCAGATAGAATTAACTCCAGATGATCATGACCGCCGTAAAGACAGGAAGGTGACCACCGTAGTATGGGACACCAGTGGTCATGCCTTCTTTACCTATTCTGAATTCACAGGCGGTGGTTGCGAGATAGATATCAACGGGAACCCATGTACGGCTAAAATTCAGGACAGTCTTAGAAGCAGGTCTTATTTTGGGTATTTTACGGACACGACATGGAAAAAGATTGTGACGGATGAGGATTCCATAAGGTATCTGGGAAAAAAGAACGATTCTGTCGTTATTGCCATGGGCACCAAGATCTTGCTGGATTCTTTGGAAGGAGCCCATGGCGCGACCTTTGACCCCTATTCTAACACCATCTTCCTGTTCGGTGGGGCCAAGATTAGGCAAATCAAGGTTAAATCGACAGCTTCCGGTGTTGTGGTCGATACCGCTGCAACGATTGACTTGCGAGACTTTTTCTTCCCGGAAGATACGACCCATATGCCTCCACCCCGTACGCCTTCTTGTAAGCAGAAGGCCGACCCTGTTACCGGTGAATGGGGAAATTCGGGACAGTCCGGTTATTGCGATGGTGGAACTAACGGCAGGACTGGTATTACTCCTACCGTGGGTTGGCGTTTGGACCAGGGAACGGTGGATGGCTTTGGACATTTGTTCGTGGCGAGCAACACCGGTCACTTGATTTTTGTAGACTACGCGGCCAACAATGATTTTGATGAAGAATACAAAGCACAGCACTTCATAAATAACAACGTGCTGGTACATATGGAATGGATAGACAACTTCCTCGATGACCTGGCTCCGCTACAAAAGGATGAAGTGATTCGTTCAAGCGCCAGTAGCTTTGGCGGACTCTCCTCTAGCGACTACGAGAGGCTGAGCTCGCAAGTTGTCTTCCATTCTTCTAGTAGCGGTTCCAATGGTTCCAGTGGCTCTAATGGCTCCAGTAGTTCTAGCGGTTCCAATGGTTCCAGCGGCTCTAATGGCTCCAGTGGTTCTAGCGGCTCCAACGGTTCCAGTGGTTCTATCGGCTCCAGTGGCTCCAGCGGCTCCAATGGATCCAGCGGATCAATTGGCTCCAGTGGTTCTAGTGGCTCTAATGGCTCCAGCGGTTCCAATGGTTCCAGCGGCTCTAACGGCTCCAGCGGTTCCAATGGTTCCAGCGGCTCTAATGGTTCCAGTGGTTCCAACGGCTCTAGCGGCGGGGGTCAGTCTAACGACAGTTCCTCCAGCGATGATGAAGAAGGTGGCGGAATCCTTTATGGAAGTAGCAACTCTAATCCTGACCCCAATGGCGGTGGTACCATTTATGGGTATAGCTCCGGTGGCGGCGGGTACTACAACCCATCGTGGGATGATTATGACAAGGGTGATTCCGTTGTGCAGAATGCCGGTGTCCTGACTCCTGCTGGAGACAAGAAGCCGGGTGATGCGGGTACGGTAACCATATACGACAATGTGTATTATGTGGATAAGTATCCTATCGATGTGCCGCTGGACTTCCGTCAGAATTCCAACCTCGATTCGGCCAAGGTGGGAGACGTAGTCGCCATCACGCTAAGTGCCGACAAGGTGAAGGAGTACTTCGGGGATAGCGTTCAGACCTTGACAATAAGCACTAAGTCGGGACTCACCTTGATCGATCCGAAGAACCCAAGTCCCGGAGAGTCTATAGTGGTCGATGCCAACGGCAACGTCACCTTCTATGTGACTGCATATGAACCGGTTGAAAATGGCGAAATCTACATTACTAATGATGTGGGCAATTTGGTGGTGCTGGACAACATCAACTTCTTTGCCGTAGTTCCCGACGGCAAGGTGGCTATGATCAAGGATTCCGATATGAATAGCCAGCTGGACTACGTGGAAATCCTGTTGCAGGATACTTTGCCCAAGGACGTGTCGGTGGAATCTGTTTCGCTGGTGGTAAACGGCGTGCTGATGAACCCGGCTACGGTACCCACCCTCAACAGGGAAAGGGATAGGATAATCCTGAACGATGTGTCCGACCTGGTGTTCCCCGAAGATATCGATTTGAGTTCCTATGCCCAGATTACCTATAAGGACAAGACAAATGGAGCGATTTATGTTCGCCAGGTACCTCTGATCGAACTGGGTACGAACATCATCAAGGCGGCCCATGCCATCAGGGATACCACCAAGGGAGGCATGGACTCGCTGTTCGTGGAATTCAATACCGATGTAGTTCCGTATGACCTGCGCTACCCGGAGATGCTCATTGCATTGAAGCAGAAGGGAAAAGAAGTCTTCTTTGGCCTGGGCCAGGTTTCTAAGGTTTACCTGCCTTCGAAGAATATCGTCATCTTCGTGGGTGAAAACCTGAAACTCCAGGGAGATATGAAGGATAGCGTTTCCCTGTATCCCAATGTGACATTCCAGAATGCGCCCTACATTACTTCCGATGAATACGACCGTCACGTTCCTGTAACGGTGGTGGACCGCCTGCCTGCGGTCAAGGACGTGGAATACTGGGATACGGATTACAATGGTGTTCTGGACCAGATTGTTATCAACTACTCGGCTCCCTTGAAACAGGAAGATTTGGAAAAACTCCATATGTCGTTCCCCTGGTATAGCAGTCGTGGATTGCTTGTCCAGTTGCAGGCCCAGCCCTCTTACCTGAGTCTTGATCCCAATGACCCGACTAAGGTGATATGGAAGGTGATTGCGGCTACCGAGCTTGTTTCGGGTGTCACGAGCATCAGCGAATCCTTGCCGCCGGCAACAGTCTATACATACTACTCCGTATTTGATGAGACGTTTGCCAACGAAGAACCGGTGAAGATTGTAGACAAGATGTCGCCGATTATTGCCGGTGCGACCCTCAATTACGGCAAGAAGGCTGACACGCTGTTGGTGAGTTTCTCGGAACCCATCAACAAGGTAAACGGTAGAGACTTCTTCCGCTATATCCACGGCAAGGATACCCTGGACTTGGTACCTTCATCCATCGAATGGTCCGAAGACGGCTTTACGGCAAAGTTGATTCTGGATGCTGGTCAGGGAACGGTCCTGCCGGGTGACTCCCTGATGGTGGTCCGCGGCAGCAAGGGTACGATTCAGGATTTCTACGGCAATATCGCCGGGGATGATCCCTCGCCTGTGGTTATCGGCGGTCTGTTGAACCACCTGGTGGAATCTACCCAGATGGGTACCTTCGATGAAAAGGACGAGGTTCTCCACACGGTAAGCTCCGTGAACCTGCGCTACGTGCCTAGTTCCACTACTAAGGAGGACTTGGAGAAGGAGGGCGTGCTTGGACAGCTGATCCAGCTAGGCGAACGGTTCGTGCCACAGTTGCTTGACCGCGCCCAGATTGCTGCCGATGGTTCTGTGGACCCGTCCGTGCTGGATTCCCTGGATCCCGAGAAGGTGTTCATCTCCTTCGTGGTGAACTACTTTGACCATCTGGGACAGTACGTGAATGACACCGCCATAACAGTGCCCTGTAACAGCCCCAAGTTCGGCGGGAACTGCCTGAATTCCGACCAGAAGGTGTTCGTGAACTGGAACTTCAAGGACCATAAGGGCCGCTTTGTGGGAACAGGCGTCTATACGGTACAGTTCAAGATGGTGGTACGCTACGAAAGAAAGAAGATAGAAGAAGAGATCAAGGATAAGTGGGGCGTACGCCGTAAGAAGAAAAAATAGGTGAGAAATCCTCAGTTCCTAGTTAATAGTTACTAGGGAACACTGGAATAAAAACAAAAGCCGCGATACCGCGGCTTTTCTTACTTGTAAAAAGAGGGAGTTCTTTTAGACAATCATTTCCATGACGGCAGGGATAATGGTGCAAAGCACCACCCAGGGGTAAGAGAGGGAACCCTTGAGCCAGCCGGTGGTCTGCACCTTGCTGGTATTGAAGCTGACTGACTGCGACTTGCTCTGGGCGGTCGCTACGGATTCATGGAGGGAATCCTTGAGGTAATCGACGGACAGGTCAAAGACCCTTTTGCTTTCTTGGGCAGAGTCGATTATATGTAAGAACTTGCTACTCATAGACTTAGCTCAGTTTTCGGGTATAAATATAGTAAATTTTTTCCGAAATCAAAGAGTTTTTGTTTATTTATGTTTACAAATATCGATTTATACGAAAAAAAACGCAAAACATCAATTTTTTTTTTTAAAAAAGCTAATTTAAGTGTGTTATGAATCACATTCCTGGTTCAGGAGGATAATTATGAACCTAATCCGCTATTCTTTCGGCCTTGCCGTGGGAACCATCTTGGTAGCCTGTGGCGGAAACGCCCCGCAGCCCGCTGTGGAACCTGCAGAACCTGCTGTGGCTCCCGCCCCTCAGGTTTCTCTGGACAGTATGGTGGATCGTTATAGCTATGCCCTGGGTATGGACTTGGGTCGTGCTATCGCTAATATTAACGTGCCCGTCAAGATGGACGTGCTGATGCTCGCCATTCAAGATGAGGTTGACCCTGCCCGCAAAGTTCTGCTTTCGGACTCCGCTTCGGAATCTGCCCTCCAGGATTTGCTGCTCCAGATGCAGCTTAAGAAGGAGGCCGATGAGAAGGCCGCCGCCGCTAAGGCTCTTGAAGACCAGGCCGCATTCCTCGCTAAGAACATCCAGGATTCTACTGTGAAGGTGACGCCCAAGGGTGTACAGTACCGCGTGCTTAAGGCCGGTACCGGCATTTCTCCCAAGGTGACGGACAAGGTTCAGGTGCACTATATCGGTGCCCTTCTGGACGGGACCCAGTTTGACAATAGCGTCAAGCGTGGCGAACCTCTGGAATTCCCCGTAGGTGCAGTCATCGAGGGCTGGCAGGATCTCCTCCAGGTCATGAAGGAAGGTGACAAGGTGAAGGCTTGGATCCCCAGCGCTCTTGCCTACGGCGAGGCTGGCGTTCCGCCTACCATCCCCGGGAACGCCCTTCTGATATTTGAAGTGGAGCTCCTGAAGGTCTATGCCGAAGTTCCGCCTGCTGAAGCTGATTCTGCGGCTGCTCCTGCTGATAGTGCTGCTCCTGCCGATTCTGCCAAGGCTGCCCCTGCAGATACTTCGGCTAAGGCGGAGGCCGCGCCTGCAGCTCCTGCGGACACGACGAAGGCCGCTAGCGCGGCCACTCCGGAAGCTAAGCCCGAAGCCAAGCCGGCCGCCGAAGCTAAACCAGCTGCTGGCGCAGCTCCTGCGGACACGACGAAGGCTGCGCCTTCTAAGCCTGCCGCTAGCGCAGCCCCTGCTGCCAAGCCCGAAGCCAAGCCGGCCGCCAAACCTGCCGCAGCTCCAGCAAAGGCTGCGCCTGCCGCCAAGCCTGCTGCTAAGCAATAAACTGTCATAGACAAGTTTTGATAAAGGCGCAGGTCACCCTGCGTCTTTTTTCGTAGACAAGTTTTATTATCTTTTGAATTATGAGCAATACTGTGTCCGATTTCTATTCCCAGCATTTCGAAGTTTCCGGGTTCATCCGGGAAGTCTTCGGCTATATGGACCGGTTCAAGGGCCAGCTCTTTGTATTGAAGATTGAAGACGGCCTTATGGACCACCCGCTGTTCCCTGTGCTCATGCGGGATATCGCCCTGTTGCACAAGGCGGGAATCCGAATCATTATCGTGCCGGGAACCAGGAATAGCATTGACGCCCAGCTGAAGGCTTGGGAAATCGAGTCCAAGTTCGAGGGTGGCGTGCGGCTTACCAGCGAAGAGGCCCTGCCGCTGATCGAGCAGGCGTCTCTGGGTGTTGCCCAGCGGATTATGAGCCACCTGACGGCCAGCGGTCTGAGCGGTATCCAGGGGAACTGGGTGCTGGCCCGGAGCCTTGGCGTTATCGATGGGGTGGACTACATGCGGACCGGCCGGATCGAACGGATTCAGCGGGATATTTTGGAGCAGCTCCTTAACGAGAAATTCGTGCCTATTATTCCGCCTATCGGCTGGAACAAGTTGGGCCAGGCCTACAACATTAGCTCTACCGAACTTGCTACGGAACTCTGCAAGTACATGCAGGTGGGCAAGCTGTTCTTCATTGGCAGCGAGAACGGTATCAAGCTGGATGGCCTTACCACCGGCAAGAATACCAACTACCTGGAACCTACTGATAGTGGTGTGATTTCGGCTCTGGACGTGGACCAGGCCAAGGAACTTCTGGAGCTGAATGCCGAAAAGCTGAACTTTGCCCAGAAGGATTATTTGCAGAACGCCATCAACGCCTGCGAGGCTGGGGCGAACCGTGTCCATCTGCTAAGCGGCGAGTTCCAGGGCAGTGTGTTGCAAGAAGTATTTAGTGCCCGGGGTGATGGTACCATGGTGTACGCCAACCAGTATTCTAGCATCCGGCCTGCCAACATGGAAGACATTCCCGATATTCTGCGGATTATGCAGGACTACATCGCGAAGGGTTACCTGGTGCCCCGGACCCAGGAGAGTATTTCCGAAAAGCTCAAGGATTACGTGGTGTACAGCATCGACAACAGCATCCACGGCTGCGGCGCCCTCCACGAATTCGAAGACGGTATGGCCGAAGTGGCTGCCATTGCCGTGGCTGCCAACTACCGCAAGTCCGGCATCGGTGATGCTATCGTGCGGCACCTAATTTCTGTGGGCCGCATGAAGGGCTACAAGAAGTTGTTCCTGTTGACCACCCAGGCTCTAGACTGGTTCTATCCCTTCGGATTCGAGGATGGCTCCGTTGAGGATTTGCCCAAGAGCAAGCGGGAACATTACAACGCCAAGCGGAAGTCACGTATATTGATTATGCCGCTGGGAAAATGATGAACACCCTCGAAGCCATAAAGACCCGTCGCAGTACCCGCAAGTTCAAGGCACAGCCTGTTGAACTTGAAAAGTTGCAGGCGGTTGTCGAGGCGGGCCGTTTTGGACCTACCGGCGGCAACGCCCAGACGAACCACTTCTTCGTAATTTCGGATGCAGCAGTCATCGCGAAGCTCAAGGAATTGGTACAGTCGGCCTTTGCCAAGATGGAACTCCGCGAAGACTTGTACAAGAGCCTCAAGAATTCCATCACGCTCGCCCGCAAGGGTAATTACTCCTTCTGCTACACAGCGCCGGTGCTGATTGTGGTCGCGAATAAGAAAGAGTATGGCAACAATATGGCCGATGTGGCCTGCGCCGTGGAGAATATGATGCTTGCGGCCAATGAGCTGGATCTTGGCAGCTGCTACATCAACCAGCTCAAGTGGCTGAATGAAGATGCGGCGATTCTCGAATACCTGCGCGGCCTAGGCTTGCGCGAAGATGAGCGCGTTTATGCCTCTGTCGCCATCGGTTATGCTGACACTGAATCGGGTCTTCCGAATCGCACGGAATCCCCGCGCGTCGGCAATGAAGTCGTGTTTGTGTAATTTTTACTGGGTTATTTCCCGAGCATCTCTTTAACTTTTCTCTTGACTTCTGTCAAGTCGCTGCTCGTGAGTACCGGGATAAGCGAGTTTATTTCTTCGATGGGTTTGTCCCACCAGCGCCATTCGAGCATCAGGTTTGTGAGTTCTTCGTCGAAACGCTTGCGTATAAATTGCACCGGGTTTCCTGCGACAATCGTGTAGGGCTCCACGTTACTGCCCACGACACTGTTTGCGCCGATGATGGCGCCGTCACCAATATGCACTCCGGGGAGTATTGTGGTATTCTGGCCTATCCACACGTCGTTCCCGATGACGGTATCGCCCTTGAGCGGCATGTCCGCAGGTGCGGGTGCCTTCATGTCCCAGCCAGTGAGCGTGTAAAACGGGAAAGTCGAGACTGCGTTCATCTGGTGGTTCGCCCCGTTCATTACGAACTCCACTCCCGCTGCAATCTGGCAGAACTTGCCGATAATCAGCTTGTCGTTGTTCCACGGGTATAAGTGCGTTACATGGCTTTCGAACTCGCTGTCGGCAATGTAGGTGAAGTCGCCCACGACTATATTCGGGTTCTTGAGTGTGGGCTTTACGTAGATTTCCCTGTCGTAGCCCGCAATTGGGTATACTGCCGTCGGATCGGGAATATTTTGCGGTGTTGTCATGATTCTAAAATACATTATTAAGAATCAAGTGGTGTGCGGTTTTTTATCTTTGTCCATATGGACATGAAGATGATGGAAGATGGTTTCCGGATGATTCTCACCGGAATGGGGGAGAATCCGGATCGCGAAGGCCTTGTGGAGACGCCTCGCCGTGTGGCGAAGATGTATGCCGAACTGATGACTGGGCTTTCGGGTGAGATGCGGGCCGAAGACATATTGAAGACCCGCTTCCATGAGAAGTACGATGAGATGATTATCGTGCCGGACATTGAGTTTGCCAGCATGTGCGAGCATCATTTTCTACCGTTTACGGGGAAGGCCCATGTGGCCTACATTCCGGGAGACTGCGTGGTGGGGCTTTCCAAAATCCCACGTGTGGTGGAGTACTATGCCCGTTTCCCGCAGATCCAGGAACGCATGACCCGCCAGATTGCGGAACTTATCCAGAAGGAACTGAACCCGCGCGGAGTGGCGGTTGTGCTTGAGGCGTCTCACATGTGCATGACCATGCGCGGCGTAAAAAAGCCCGGTGCGACTATGGTTACGACCCAGCTCCTGGGCCGTTTCAAGACGGATGAGAAGACTCGCGCCGAGTTTATGTCGCGTATATACGCCCCGCGGTAGTTTTTGTATAATTACTTGTGGAGGGAATGGAGCCATTTTATGAACGCTGCAATTTTGACTAACGAATTTCCGCCGGACATTTATGGCGGTGCCGGTATCCACGTCAAGTTCCTTACGCAGGAGCTCGCAAAGCTTTGCCACATCGAGGCGCGGTGTTTCGGTGCGCAGAATGTGGATGAGGACAACATCCATGCCCTTGGCTTTTCTCGCAAGCTTGGGCTTAATCCCGAAGATGACCGCTTTCAGAAGATTTTCAAGCCGCTGGATATCAACCTCCAGTGGGCGGCCGCTCTCAAAGATATAGATGTAATTCACTGCCATACGTGGTATAGCCATTTTGGCGGTGTGCTGGCCAGCCGGCTTTTGCAGTGCCCGCTAATCTTGACGACTCATTCCCTGGAGCCACACCGCCCCTGGAAGGCGGAACAGCTTGGCGACGGCGGATACGCCATGAGCTGCTGGATCGAGCGTACGGCCTACGAGGCCGCCGACGGTGTGATTGCGGTAAGCCAGGGCATGAAGCAAGACGTGATGAAACTTTACGGCGTTCCTGAGGATCGCGTGAAGGTGATTTACAATGGTATCGATCCGGATTTTTATGCGCCGACCTTCAATGAGGGCGTCTTGACCAAGTGGGGTGTGGATCCCAAGCGCCCCTACGTGCTGTTCGTGGGCCGAATTACCCGTCAGAAGGGCATCAGCCAGCTGATCCAGGCAATCCCGCAGATCGATAAGTCTGCTCAGGTGGTGCTCTGTGCCGGCGCTCCCGACACCATCGAGCTTGCCGATGAGTGCAAGGCGCTCATTGAGAATGTGCAGAAGACCCGTGATGGCGTGGTTTGGATTCAGGAAGCGGTCCCTCACGAGGAACTTCGCGTACTTTATAGCCATGCGACCGTGTTTGCCACGCCCTCGCTCTACGAACCTTTCGGTATTATCAATCTGGAAGCCATGAGTTGCGGTACTCCTGTGGTGGGCAGTGCCGTGGGGGGCATTCCCGAAATCATCGTGGACGGCGAGACTGGATTTTTGGTGCCCCTGAAGCACGTTTCCGAAACGGACTTCGACCCGGCGGACCCAAAGGCGTTCCAGGCGGACTTTGCAGCCAAGCTGAACAAGATTCTCGAGAATCCCGAGCTGGCGAAGAAGATGGGCGAGGTGAGCCGCAAGCGGGCTATCGACGTGTTCAGCTGGAAGTCAATTGCCAAGCAGACCTACGACTTCTACGCCGAATGCATCGAGCGTTATAAGAAAGAAGGAAAGAGGTAACCCGATACGTCATCCTGGAACCCCGGACTAAATCCGGGGTAAACTCCGGCCGTGATCAGCTTTTATTTGTGCGAAATAATCTCTTCCACAATTCCGTCGACGGTTAAGAGTTCCGACAGCACAATCTGTCGGTTCGCGTCTCCTGCAGGGTAAATAGCGTAGGCTGGTACGCCTGATTTTTGCATGCTTTCAAGCAGGGCGTTCACTTCTGGCGTTTCTCGGGTCCAGTCGGCTTTGACCAGGGCGACGTTCAGGCTGTTCATGGCACGAATGAAATCTTCATCGTCAAGGACGGCGGCTTCATTGGCTTTGCAGGTAAGGCACCAGTCGGCGGTTACGTCTATGAATACGGTGCGTTTTGCTCTGGCAAATTCTTCGATGAGGGCGGGGCTATAACGGAACCATCCGTCTTCGGTCATCTTTTCTTGCATACGGGTGTTAAACGTCTCGATGGCCGCACGTTCGTACTCCGGCGCTATACCTGCAAACCAAAGCGAGAATAGGGCGATAGCGCTGAGGGTAATTACGGCGATTTCGCGAATGAAGGCGACTCCCGGTTTCGCGAATTTTCCAAGAAGGACAGAACAGGCGATGCTTGCGATGGCGATGGCGGAAAAAAGTTCCACGCCTACAGTTCCCGCCTGCTCGCTTACAATCCAGAAGAGCCAACCTACAGAGGCCAGCAGCAAGATGCCCATTACGCGCTGCAGTTTCACCATCCAGGCGCCTGGCTTAGGGAATACCTTGAGAATACCGGGGAAGGCGCTGACCAGCATGTAGGGGAGGGCAAGCCCAAGCCCGGCAGCGGTAAAGAACAGGAATAGGATGGGCGTGGTCTGCGCGAAGGCGAACCCCATGGCCGTTCCCAGGAGTGGTGCGGAGCAGGGCGTACTGAGAAGCACCAGCAGGGCCCCTGTGAAGAAGCCTCCTGCAATTCCCGCTTTCTGGCCTGCCGCATCCATTCTGGTGGTGGCATTCCACGGAAGCCAGACTTCAAAGACTCCGAAAAAGCTCATGGCGAATGCGGTCAATATGATCACCATGAAGGCGATAAACCCTGCGCTCTGGAACTGCATCCCCCAACCCGCGGACCCGCCGCCGGCCTTGACGGCGGCGACAACGGCAGCCAATATCCAGAAGCTCACTAGAATACCTGCCGTTGTGGCTCCTCCCAGGGTGAGGAGCCGTCCGCGGCTTTCTCCAGCTTGTTTAATCAGGCTGAACAGCTTGAGCGAAAGCACAGGTAGTACGCAGGGCATCAGGTTCAGGATGATCCCGCCGACAAAGGCGAAGAAAAGCAGGAGGGCAATTCCTGCGGAGGGCGCAGTGGCGTTTCCCTGCCCATTATTTGTTTCTGGATTGTTTTTTTTTACGCCGCCCGCACCTTCATTTGCCCGATTGTCCAGCGAAATGGTCTTGCTTGCGGGGGCGAGGCAGATGGAATTGTCACAGGCCTGATAGTTGAACGTGACCGTAGTTCCTAGGCTGTCGTAATCCGGACCTGTCACGCCTTTTACTGGGATCTTGACGCTGAAGGTTCCGCGGAAAGTCCAGATTTCCAGCTCCAGGGCCTCGTTGTATTCCTTGATGGGTTCGGGCCATTCTGGTTCGCCGAATTCAATTCCTTCTGCCTTGGTCTCTACAGATGATGGCTTTAAAAATTCATCAGTAACTTTGTTTGCATTTACGTGCCATTTGTCTGGAACGGTAATGGTTACGGTTAGGTTTCCGCCATCTTTAAGTGTACCTGTCGAATATTCCATCTCCATTTCGGGAGGGGGCATGGAATTCATATTGAATTCTTGGGCGAAAACAGTTGTCGCAAATAACAGCAGCAGGTAACAGTATTTGACAAAAAGGCAACAGTTGTTTGAATCTTGACAACAGTTGTTTGCCATTTTTTCAAAAATTCGTTTTTGAATGCCTAAATTCATAAATTTGCGCCGTCAAATAAAGGGGACGGAAGGGGACAATGGTTTCAACGAACAAAAGTAATGAGGAAAAAACTGATGAATGGTTGGAGAAAACGTGGGATTCATATTCTCCACAAATTTACAATTTATGCAGGGTGAAATGTGGCAACAAAGAAGACGCAATGGATGTTTTTCAAAATGTCGCACTGCGCTTTTGCCAAAATGCCAAGAAAATAGCGTACGATGACAGTATTTTTCCCTGGCTTACCGCTGTTTTCAAGAATTGTTTTTATGACTATGTAAGGTTTCGGCAAAAACTTTATCCTTTTTCCAGAGCCTCCGACATTATGGGGGATTACATGAACTTATCTGCTGATAGGTCCGTTTTTTTCAGAGAAGGGAACAAAGAGAATGATGAATTGAACCGGGCTGTAGGATCTCTTTCCGAAAGGGATAGGACCTTGATAAACTTGACGTTCAAGAAGGGATTATCAACGGAGGAACTGAGTGTCCTTTACGGGGTCTCGGCCAACACCATTGTCAAAAGGAGACATTCGGCCATTAAAAGGGCAAAAGCGGCGCTTTTGGGGTAAATCTTTTTGTAATTTTGGATAGTGCAGGTATTTAGATTTCTCATTGCCCTGTTGCTTTTGGCAAGTGTGGTCATAGCGGATGAGTGGAAGGTTTTTTCCCGACCATCGCCAGTATATTCTGCAATCCCCTATGAGTCGGGATATGTGTTTGCCACTGGAGGCGGAATCCAGTTTTCAACGCCGAAGACAAAGAAACTCTTTACATCTGCAGATGGTTTGGGTGCGACATCTTTTTATGGTGTAGCCCAGACGGAATCCAAGATATACGGAGTTTCGGAGTATGGCCTGATTGCCGAATATGACAAGAAATCAGCTCGTTGGAAAACGGTAAATCGCTCTTACTTGAACAGTGTTGTCCGTGTAGTTCCTGGCCAGGTCGTTGCTGAGGGGCCCATTATAGTTGTAGCATTTGAAAATAAGCTTGCTTTCTATGATACGGAACAGGATGCGTTTCTCTTGTCCATAGAGAGGATAGGTTCGGTTTCTTTGGTTACCAAGCCTCCCCAAAAAATATCCATCAAGGGGGATTCCTTGTATGTCTTATTGGGGAATGAGGTATATGCCCGTAAAACGGATTGGAAAAATATGGCGAGCGATGTCCGTTTGGCGGATCCGCTTTCTTGGAACAAGGTTCCTGGAAAGAGGGATTTGGACAAGTTATTTTCATCGGCAAGTACAGATTATGCCAATATCAAGCGGGATACTGTTTTTAACAACTTTACACTAGAGGATGTTTATGAACTGGCTCCTATGTATTTGGGTGGGGTTGTTGCTGCAACTCCTGACGGGTGGATGGCTTATGGCGATGGGTATAAGTGGAGAGAATCTATTCCCATCTGGAATGGAATAGGGAGCTATTCTAGCGCCTACGACAATCGAATGAAGGTGTTCACGTCTCTTGAAGTAGATGTCCTGCTTACCCATATATGGGGAATGGGTTTTTTCATATATAGCGACAATGGCTATACTATGTTCAAGGAAATAACTCCACATAATGAGAATAGTTGTTTAGATGAGTACAATGAAGATTATACGGTGGCCACAGGAACGACTAGGGCTCCCGATGGTTCGGGTTTCTTAATTGCTACATCTGCTCAACAATCCTATGGCTTGGTTTATATTTCCAGGGAATGGGAGGCGAGCTGCCTTTCGGGGGTGGGGAGTTCACCGATTGCAGGAGTTATAGCTGCAAAAATCGATGAAAAAACGGGTGATTGGATTGTTTATGTGGCATCGAAAGCTGCTGTCATCGCCAATGTTGCCGGTTCTCTGGATGAATTCAGGATTTTGCCCCCTTCAAAAAATGGAGGGAGGCTTTTAATGAAAGAAAAGAAGAATTACCCCACTCCAGAGAATAGGTCGCCTTTGGATTTTGCATTTGACAAAGATGACGGAAGCTTATGGATGATTACGACTGGAAATTTGGCCTATATGGATGAGGATAGGGATACCATTGTGCAACCCAGTTCTACAAAAGGCTTGATGGGAGCTGAATATTCTTCTATGGATCGGGATGTTCAGGGAAATATATGGCTTGGAAGTACCGACAAAGGGGCTTTCCGTTTGGCGAAAAAGAAAAAGTCCAAGGATACGTTGACAGCTACTCATTATACTACCAGTGACGGGTTGTTAAGCGACCGGATAAACGATATGGCAATTGATTCTTATTGGGGAATGGCCTGGTTTGCCCACGAGGGAGGTGTTACCCGTTATACCCGTAATGACTTGAAGAATGCGGACCAGTTTATGACTAAGAACTCGCCTGCAGAAGTCAAAGCATATCCAAATCCATTCCGCCCCAAGCAAGGCTATCATCTATTTATCGACAATGTTTCCGAGGATTCCTTTGTGAGTATCTATAACCGTGGTGGCGCTCTGGTAAAGTCCTTCTACGACAAGGACATATTAGGTGGCCGCGCCGAATGGGATGGAACCGATGCAAGCGGGAAACTGGTGGCGCCTGGAGTTTACCACTATGTCGTTCGTAAGGGCTTCAGGGTTAAAACGGGAAAAATTATTCTTATACATTAGAGGGGCTAGCCAATGATTGGCAAGGTGAAAAAAGTAACGGCTGTTTTTGGATTTGGTCTGCTGGGCCTAGGTGTTTGTCTTTTTGTGTCCTGTGCGGGTCAGCGTCAAGGACTTGTCTGCGAAGAGATAGAATATCGACTGAATTCCATGTCCTATTCTCCAGATCAGCGCTACTATATGGAAGAGGAACTTAGAACTTGCCGCGAAGAGGAGGCCAAGAAGAAGGGATCATCGGGACAGTCCCAGAAGAGCATCTATGAAAGGTATGCCTCTCAGGATTCCACAAAGAAGGTCTATACAGATGCCGATACGGTTCCTTCTCAGGAGCCCAATGATGTATCCGTATCAGAAATGCTGCAGGATTCTTCTGGTAAGGAAACGGTTTCCATCTATGAGCGTTACGGGACCGAGAATCCGCAGGTAGAACAGGATTCGGCGACAATCGCTCCGGCAGAAAGTGTCGCAAACGACAGCTCTACAGTTGAGGCTCCGCAAGAACAATGATTACGGTACGCACACTTTCGGGAGCTGAGTTTTCGCCAGAACTTCCTGGTCGCCTGCTGAAGATTGCGGTTGATATCCGCGCTGCAGGCGGTCGAGCGTTTTTGGTGGGTGGCTGGGTCCGAGATGCCCTGCTTGGGAAATCTTGCCGGGACTACGACATCGAAGTGTACGATATGGCCCAGGATGCCCTGGTGCCACTCCTTTCGAAATATGGCCGTACCAATCTGGTGGGCAAGGCCTTTGGCGTCATCCATTTGGCTATGAAAGGCCTTTCGCTGGATTTTTCCTTCCCCCGGACCGAGAATAAGGTGGGCTATGGCCACCGCGGGTTCGTGGTGCATACCGATGAGAAGCTCAGTTTTAAAGAGGCCGCTCTTCGCAGGGACTTTACCATCAATGCTATGGGCATGGAGCTGCCGGAACTTACGCTGTGCGACCCTTATGGTGGTGTGGATGACCTGAAGGCCTACGTACTTCGGCATGTAAGCGAGGCCTTTGCCGAAGATTCACTGCGCATCTTGCGGGGTGTGCAGTTCGCGAGCCGTTTCGAGCTGACTCTTGCGCCTGAAACGGCTGAACTTTGCAGGAGCCTTTCTTTGGAGGATCTTTCCAAGGAGCGCATTTACGAAGAATTCAAGAAATGGCTCTTGAAGCCTGGGAAACCTTCCCTTGGCTTGCGGGCGTTTCTGGAAATGGATTTGCTGCGGTTCTTCCCCGAGGTGAAACCTCTGGATGAGAGTTACGAGAAATTGGGGCAGTTCCTGGACAATGTTTCCAAGAATGCGGTGGGAGAAAGTGAAGATTCCCGGATGACCCTTGCCTTTAGCGCCCTGCTTTCGGGGAATTCCAGTGGCGAGGATTGGGAGAAATTTCTTGATGGCATGACCAACGAGGTGAAAATCCTGCGGAATGTACCGAAATTGCTGAAGCATGCGGCTGCGGTTACGCCCAACGCCTCGTTTCCTGAAGATGCCTTTATTAGGCGTCTGTCCGTGGCTTTGGACGGCTTGCGGGAATGTTGTGTTTTTACGGCGTCCAATCCGCAGTATCCAGAAGATTTGCGCATGATTTTTACTGATCGCTTAAAGACCCGTGCTCTTGAATTAGGCGTTTATGAGAAGGCTCCGGAGCCGCTCCTCACAGGGCGCTATCTGATGTCTCTCGGATTAAAGCCTGGCAAGCAGTTTGGTGAGCTGATTCGCGAAAGTTTTGAACTTCAGCTGGACGGGAAGTTGCAAGATGCGGGACAGGCTGAAGCTTGGGCTAGAACAAGGCTAGGACTCTAGAATTATTTCCACTTGAACAGCCCAAGGAGTCCGAAGGGAACGGCGAACACGTTGATGGGCACCTGCATAATCTCGGTAACGGGCAGGGCTAACAGGAGCCGTTTAGAGTGGAGCTTCACGGCGGCGCAGGCGAGGAAAACTAAATCGCATAGTACCTTCACACCCATGGGAATAGCAAACCAGGCGATAGGGAAGCCTGCGAAGGCCACCAGGAAGGGGCTTACGAGAAGCCATACCAAAAAAGTGTAGATGAGGGAGAGTCCCAGAGTGTACAGGTGGCTGTCGTATTTAGTGCCGTTGCTGCTCCAGCGTGCCCGCTGGAAGAACAGTGCCTTCAGGGAATCCACTGGAGCCGTGTCTATGAGGGCATCGGCGCTCAGGTTGTAGCAGAATTGCACTCCTGGCTCCTTGATCATCTTGTGGATGAGCATGTCGTCATCGCCGCTGGAAAGGTTTACCAGGTTTCCGAACCCGCCTACCTTGAAGAATAGGTCCTTCTTGTAGGCAAGGCAGGCGGCGCTGGCTAGCATGGGGTGGCCAAGGCTGAATCCGGCGGCCTCGATGGAGGTGTAGGCCAGGGTTTCAAGCCTCTGGTATTGATGTACGGGGCTCCAGCCGCCGGTGTTGCGTTTTGGCCCTTGCACGATGGCGATGTCCCCTTCGAACCTGCCTGCCATGGAGGCGAGCCAGCGCTTGGTGGGCACGCAGTCGGCGTCCATAATCAACAGCACTTCGCCCCGGGCTTCCTTGAATCCCGCTTCCAGGGCCCGCTTCTTGGGGCTTTCCACCTTCGGGAGGTTCGGGTCTAAATGCAGGGCCCGGAATTTGTCGGAATGGGCGGCAACAAATTCATCCAGAATTTTTCCCGTAGAATCGGTGGAACGATCATCTACGCAGATAATCTCGTATTGTCCGCCGTATTCCTGGGCGGCTAGGGCATCCAGGGTCCGCTGTAGGAACTGTTCCTCGTTTCGCATGGGAATGACCACGGAAACGTATGGCGTGGCGCTTCCCTTGTGACGGTGCGTGCGGATAATTCCCACGGTAAACGTGAGAATGGCTATGGCATAGACCGTAGTGAGCACCCCAAGGACAATTACACTCAACATAGCTGCAAATCTAGAAAACTTTGGTGGGCTATTTTTGTATCTTGTAGCCGTATGTTCAAGAAACTTGTTGCCACCGCTCTCATTACGGGCACCCTCGCTTTTGCAGGGGAGTACTGGAACGTGGATCCGGGTGGCGTGACCATGAAGTTTCTTGCGCTGCAGGTTTCGCCGAGAACGGCGGCCATGGCGGGTGCTGGAGTTGCAGACCCTGCACGTGCTTCTGAAGTGACGCGGAATCCCCTGGCTATGAGCGCTGTGGAATCGCCGGAGTTCGGCCTGAACCAGATCGTCTTTGACGGCATGGGCTCGGACCGCTTCATCAATGTTTATTACGGACTCCCCTTCGCTGAAAAGTTCACGTTTTCTGCGGGCCTGGATTATCTCGGTTACGATGATATCGAAGGTCGTGATGAAAACGGTTTGGAGACGGGGGAGTATGGTGCCTATGCCTGGGCTGCCCAGCTTGGCCTCGGTAGTCGTAACTCCGCTTTCAACTGGGGTGTGACCGCCCGCTTTGCAAGTCAGACCATCGAAGATGAAACAGCTTACGCCATTCTCGGTGACATCGGCGGCTCTTTCAAGGTGAACCGTTACGTGGCTTTCGGAGCGACCCTTACCAATGCAGGATACGTCACCGCCTACGATGATGAAGATGAATATGCCCCTATGGCTCTCCAGGCGGGCATTACGGGAATGATTCCCGTTACGGAGAGGTGGCGTGTCCATGTTTCTGCAGATGCTTATCGCCGTGCTGATACCGAGATCCAGGGGCTGTTCGGGGCCGAAATCGCCTATGCTGAAACCTTGATGCTTCGCTTGGGAACGTCGGTCCGTAAGGATGAAAGCGACGACTATTCCACAGGTGTTGCCTGTGGTCTTGGTGTGGTTTTCGGAATGATTGTCTTTGACTACGGATATTCCCCGCGGCTTGCCTTTGATGGCGGCAACCACCACATTGCCGTGGGCCTCCGGTTCTAGCGACCTTGTCATCCCAGAGCAATTTCCTTCCCACGTCATCCTGGAGCATAACAATAAGGCGAAGCCATACTATTGCCTTTAGCCCCGTGCTTGACACGGGGGACGGGATCCATATCTTTTATAATTGCTTGTTGTACTATGCTTCTAGCTCGCTATCTTCACACGGCCCTTCTGCAGTTGATAGCATAGGCTCCCGCGGCTGATTCCAAGCTTCCGCGCTGCCTTGCACTTGTTGCCCTTGCATAGCAGCAGCGTCTCCTCGATGTCGGTGAGCGTCGGCTTTTTCTTCCGCTTTCTCAAGAAATCTGTCACGTATATGGAGCAGATGTTCTTTTCGTAAAGTTTGGGCACTGAAAATTCCTGGGTCAAAATTTCGGTGAGCGATACATCGTAAGGTTTCAGCACGGAATACCTCTGCAGAATGTTTTTCAGCTGTCGCACGTTTCCGGGCCAGGGGCATGCTTTTAGCAGGTCCAGTTCTTCGGCGGAAAGGTTGTGTTTGCGGTTGTCGCATCCATTGATACGAGCCGTCGTCAGGCTCTGCGCTTCCTGCCACAGGTCCGAGGCCACGATGTCGAAGTCCCGCCTTGCCCGCAGGGGCGGAATCTCGATAGGGAACACGTTGATACGAAAGAACAGGTCTGCACGGAAGTTTCCGTCGGCGATTTCCGTTTTCAAGTTTCGGTTGGTGGCGCATATCAGCCGGAAGTTCACGGGAATGCTCTGGGCGGCCCCCACGGGAGTCACGGCTTTCTCCTGCAGAATCCGGAGCAGTTTGCTCTGGGTTTCCAGAGGGAGTTCGCCGATTTCGTCCAGGAACAGGGTGCCCCCTTCTGCAGAGCGGACAAGCCCTAGCTTCTCATCCACCGCTCCGGTGAACGCCCCCTTGACCGATCCTTCCAGGATACTTTCGGCAAGGCTTTTCGGTATGGAACTGCAGTTCAGCGCCACGAAGGGGCTGTCCCTTCGCTGTCCGTGATTGTGGATGAACCGCGCCGCTACCTCCTTGCCTGCGCCGGATTCCCCCTGTAGCAATACAGGAATATTTGAAAGAGATGCGATTTCTAGCAATTTCTGTTGGTCTTTCATGATACCTCCGACGTAATAGACGGAGATACAGGTCATTTTTAGAACCTTCCCTTTAAATTTTTACAAAACCGCCCCCTTTTTTACAATTTGCAAACGACTGTTGCCCTTGTGTCGGGGGAAGCCTCCCCCTCGTGGGAGCCTTGTCTCCCACTACCCCCTCTCCTAGGGGGCTTCGCCCCCTAAAACCCCTTGTTCATCCCGCGTTTTTTTTCTATATATGCCGCCGCGACTATAAAAAGTCGCAGACATAGACAACCATATTACCAAAGTGGCTGGCCAGATGGGTAGGCTTGG
>CAMIWK010000008.1 GCA_946402415.1 uncultured Fibrobacter sp. | reverse complement strand
CATGCCAACGCCCATTACCTTGCAGAACAGGTGATTGCCGAAGGGAATCGTCTCGAGTTCGAAAAGGTTTGGGAAGAGCCGGAAATCCTCGGGACGGCAGGCCCCCTGAAACGCATCTATAACGAAGGCTACCGGGGAGGACTTCTGGTGATGAATGGCGACGCCTACTGCCGTTTTGACTTGAACGACTTTATGGAAAACGCCCGAAACTCTGGCTGCGACGTGGCGCTTTTGGCGGTGGAATTCCCTCAGGTGAATACCTTCCGCGTAGATGGCAATGGCCATTTGGCCGGTGTGGCAGGGCGTTTTGGTTCAGAAGAAGGAAAGCCCGCCACCTTCTCGGGTGTATCCTGGTACAGCGACGCCGCCCTTGCCCGCATAAGGGACGGCGAGTTCGACATACGTGAATTCTGGAAACAGGAACTTGCGGCAGACCGCCCGATTCTTGTGGACTGCGACCAGATGAATGCTACCTGGATAGACATGGGAAGCCCGGCGGGGCTGAAGGCCGCCTGCGACGCCCGCCTGGAAGAGCTGGGACTTTCTAACTGGTGCAGCGGGCAGGTCGCAGGCGAAGTCCGCGCCCTCATCTCCGGCCATTCGATTGTCCAGAATGGAGTGGAAATTCCTGCGTCGGCTCGTATCGAGAACTCCATCTTGTTCGAGGGCGCGGCCGTAGAGGCGGGTGAGACTGTGAAGGATCAAATCCGGGGTAGGGGATTCTCGTGGAAACTCTAGACCGAAAAATCTTGGAAATTATACAGGACGGTTTCCCGCTGGAGGAGCGTCCTTATGCCGCCCTGGGGCGACGGCTAGGCGTTTCGGAAGAAGATGCCTTTGAGCATGTGGAAAACTTGCGGAAGTCGGGGGTCATCCGTCGCCTGGGCGGTATCTACGATTCCCGCAGGCTAGGCTACATCTCCAGGCTTTGTGCGGGAGTGGTGCCTGAAGGTAATCTGGATGGTTTTGCCACAGCGGCCGATAAGATTCCCTCCATTACCCACAACTACATCCGCAGTCATGCCTACAATGTTTGGTTCACCGTCATTGCCCGGTCGGAGGCCGAAATTCAAGAAACGGTCCGGGGGCTGGAGGCGGAAACGGCTCTGCACGATGCCCACGTGCTTTCGGCCAGCCGGATGTTTAAGATCAATACGGTGATGGGGAAGGCTGTGGCGTCAGCGAAGGTGGTGGATCAGGTTGCGGATAAGTCGGTTTCTGATAAGCCAGCTTCAAAAAGTGCCGAACCCTTTGTCCCTAACGCCAAGGACCGTCGCCGGATAAACTCGCTCTCCAAGGATATTCCTCACACCAAAACGCCGTTTTCCGATTTGGGAATAGACGTTGCCGAAATTCGCGGTGACCTGGACCTTAAAATTATGCGTCGGTTCGGGGCGGTCCTCAGGCACCAGCAGGCGGGCTTTGACGCAAATGCCATGGTGTGCTTTGCCGTCGCGGATACGGAGCGTGCGGGAATGTTGCTTGCCGAAAATCCTCATGTTTCCCATTGCTACGAACGAGCCCCTTTCGAAGGTTTCCCCTATAACCTTTACGCCATGTTCCACGGGCAAAGTGAAGCCGAACTGGAGCAAAGCATCTGTTCTGCGGTGTCCACCCTGAACGGCCCGGACCATGCGGTGCTGACATCCCTGAAGGAACTGAAAAAGACCAGTTTTGTCTATTTTGCCTAGGTGCGGGTTGATTGCCGTGCAATCACTAAAAACAAAAGGCTGGCAAATGCCGACCAATCGTGAGCAACAAACGCCTCGTATTGCGATTACATCGCATAAACTGGCGCCTCAACAATAGAAACAAGTATACTTGTTTCTGCTGTGTTCGGCTTAGGTTTATTAACGAGGCGTGGTTGCGAGAGTGAGCGTAGGCCGGAGAATTTGCACCGAATTTTAGCGCGAACGGTCTTGTTATGCAACAAAAGAGGCAGACGATAGTCTGCCTCTTTTGAGTGGAGATAGTGGGAGTCGAACCCATGACCTACAGATTGCGAACCTGTCGCTCTACCAACTGAGCTATATCCCCGTGTTGGAGTGCCGAATATAGCTAATTCGGCTCATTTTGGCAAGATAAGCCGATTCTAGGCGTTTTTTAAGCCCTTGGAAATTGTCCAAATGTTCACTATATTTAGAGCAAATGTTGAATAGCCGTTATGACCAAGTTTATTGATATCCGCGACGCCCACGAACACAACCTGCAACATGTAGATTTGAAAATTCCCCGCGATTCTATCGTGGTGGTGACCGGCGTTTCGGGTTCGGGCAAGTCCAGCCTTGCCTTTGATACGGTGTTTCAGGAGGGCCAGCGCCGTTTTGTTGAATCGCTGTCGGCGTACGCCCGCCAGTTTATCGGCCGCATGAAACACCCCGAGGTGGAAAGTGTCCGCGGCATTTCGCCAACCATTTCCATTGACCAGAAGACGGTGAACAGGAACCCTCGCTCAACGGTGGGAACGGTGGTAGAAATCCTGGACCATTACCGTCTACTTTTTGCCCGCCTGGGTGTGCCCCATTGCCCCAAGTGTGGACGTGTCATCAAGGCCCAGACGGTGGATCAGATTGTGGATAACCTGTACGTGAGCGATGAGGGCAAGCAGATCACGGTGATGGCCCCCATCGTGCAGGAGCGCAAGGGTGAATACCGCAAGGAACTTTCGGAACTTAAGGAAGATGGCTTTGTCCGTGCCCGTGTGGATGGCGTGATTTACAGGCTTGAAGATGTTCCGGCGCTGGTGCGTTACGAGAAGCACACCATCGAGGCTGTCATAGACCGCCTGACGCTGGAACGCAAGAACATGAGCCGCCTGCGTGAGGCCCTGGAAGGGGCGCTTAAGCTGACCGACGGAAAACTGGTGAGTTTTTTATTGAATGAAGAATACCGCCTGCAGGGTACGGAGCTTGCCTGCCCCAAGTGCGGAATTTCCATTCCAGAACTGGAACCGCGATTCTTCAGCTTTAATGACCCGAAAGGTCGCTGCCCCGCCTGCAAGGGCATGGGGGAAAGTTGCGAGTTCGACCTGAACCTGGTAGTGCCCGACCCGAACCTTTCTATCAAGCAGGGCTGTTTTGCTTGCCAAAAGAAGGACACGGGCACGATTATCTTTTCTGATTTTGGCTGGCGGAACTTGCGGACTATCGCCAACGAGATGCACTGCTCCCTGGATACTCCCTGGAAAAAGCTGACCGAAAAGCAGCGTCACGCCTTCTTGTACGGCCCGCCTAGCGGTAACGAGAACGGCGTGGTCTCCGTGATGCAGGAATTGTGGGACATGTGGCACATCTTCCATTTCCGCAAGTTCATGAAGATCGGCGTTTGCCCCGAATGTGGAGGGACACGCATCAACCGCACGGCCAATGCGGTTGAATTCCATGGCCATAATCTTACCGAACTTACGGAATGGTCTGTGGACAAGTCCGCCGACTTTTTCAACGGCTTGAAGCTTTCCGAAAAGGAACTGCGAATAGGCAAGGAAATCTTCCGCGAAATCCGTGGCCGTCTGAACTTCTTGAAGACGGTGGGGCTCGGGTACCTGAACATCAGCCGCAAGGCTTCTACCCTGAGCGGCGGCGAAGCTCAGCGTATTCGCTTGGCAAGCGCCGTGGGAGCTGGGCTTCAGGGGGTGCTTTACATTCTAGATGAACCCAGTATCGGACTCCACCCGCGGGATAACGACAAGCTCCTGGAAATGCTGGAGCACCTCCGTGCCCAGGGCAACAGCCTGGTCATCGTGGAGCACGATGAAGACACCATGCGTCACGCCGACTGCGTCATAGACGTAGGGCCCGGCGCTGGCGTAGAGGGCGGCCGGATTTTGGCGGCGGGCACGGTGGAGGAGCTGGAAAAGAACAAGTCTTCGCTTACGGGCGCCTACCTGAGCGGTCGCAAGGCCATCGAGATTCCGGCAAACCGCAAGAAGATAGACAAGAATACCCACAAGCTGAAAATCTGTGGCGCGTCCGAAAACAACCTGAAGAACATCGACGTGGAAATCCCGCTGGATGGTGCCTTTACCGTGGTCACCGGCGTCTCCGGCTCCGGCAAGAGTACTCTCGTGAACCAGATTCTGCGTCGTGAACTTGCCCGGGTGTTCTACAATTCCGAAGAACCGGTGGGCAAGTTCGACCACCTGGAAGGTCTTGAGAACATCGACAAGGTGATTGAAATTGACCAGACACCTATCGGTCGCACGCCCCGGAGCAATCCGGCGACCTACACGAAAATTTGGGACGATATCCGCGACCTGTTCGGTAGCCTGCCCGAAAGCAAGGTCCGTGGCTACACCAAGAGCCGTTTCAGCTTTAACGTGAAGGGCGGTCGCTGTGACGCTTGCGAAGGGGCGGGCGTAAAAGTGGTAGATATGCACATTTTGCCCAGTGTGCAGGTGACCTGCGATGTCTGCGACGGCAAGCGTTTTAACGATGCCACCCGGGAAATCTATTTCAAGGGCAAGAATATTTCCGAAATTCTGGAAATGAGCATTGCCGATGCGGCAGAATTTTTCAAGGACCTGCCGAAAATTGCGGAACCCTTGAACCTGCTCAAGGAAGTGGGCCTGGGTTACCTGACGCTTGGCCAGCCTTCTACCACCCTCAGCGGCGGCGAGGCCCAGCGCATCAAGATTGCTTCGGAACTGCGTCGCCCGGGTACGGGCAAGACGCTTTACCTGCTCGACGAGCCGACGACGGGCTTGCACTTTGAAGATATCCGCAGGCTTTTGGAATGCCTGAACCGCCTGCGTGGCCTTGGCAACAGCGTGGTGGTCATTGAGCACAACCTAGATGTCATCAAGTGCGCCGACTGGATTATTGATTTAGGGCCTGAGGCCGGTGTAGGCGGCGGACGCATCGTGGCCGTAGGCACTCCGGAGCAGATTGCAAAGAACAAGAAAAGCCAGACCGGCAAATACCTGGCACCTGTACTCTCGAAAAAGCATGGGGAGAACAAGCAGTTCGACAGGTCTCTCAAGGCGGGGGAGGCTTACTCCCTGGATATGGAGGTGCACGGCGCCCGCAAGCACAACCTGAAGAATATCGATGTGACCATTCCGCGCCACAAGCTTACGGTAATCACCGGAGTTTCGGGCTCCGGCAAGTCCAGCCTGGCATTCCATACCCTGTTCAGCGAAGGCCAGCGCCGTTTTGTAGAAACCCTCAGTACTTACGCCCGTCGCTTCCTTGGCCGCCCCGACCACGGGAGCATCGATTCCATCACGGGACTTGCCCCGGCTATCGCCATCGACCAGAAAAGCGCGAGCAAGAGTCCGCGGAGTACGGTGGCGACCCTCACCGAGATTTACGACTATTTCCGCATTTTGTGGGCGAGGGTCGGCACACCGCATTGCTTGCATTGCGGGAAACCCGTGGATTCGTACTCCGCGGGTGACCTGATGCAGTATGCCTTTGACCGTGACCTGAACAAGATGGTGACGGTCCTTGCTCCCTTCGAAATCAAGGATGAGGTTAAGTTGTCTAAAATTTTGACGGAAAAGGGATACCGCAAGGCTTACCTGGGCAAAAAGCTGGTGGAGCTTCCGCTGCCGAAGGTTCCCACACGGGAGCGTCAGGTGCTCGCCGTAGTGGATTCTGTGGTGGTCAAGGAATCCAACCGTGCCCGTCTGGTAGAGGCCTTTGAACGGGGCTACCGTGACGGCAACGGAATCCTGTACGTAGAAGACGAAAAGGGCGGACGCCTCGCCTGTTCCGAAAAGCCGGGTTGCCCCGATTGCGGCTGGTACATGGATTCTGCCCTCAATCCCAAGCATTTCAGTTTCAATACCCACTGGGGCGCCTGCGATACCTGCCTTGGTCTTGGACATTTCAAGGATGGCGAAGTCTGCCCTGATTGCCACGGGGAAAGGCTCAAGCCCGAATACCTTGCCGTGCGTATCGCGGGCAAGAACATTATGGATGTCCACCGCATGAGCATTGCCGAAGCTTTAGATTGGTTCACCCATGTGAATTTCAAGGGCGAAAAGAACGGCGAAAGCAAAAAGATGGTGGCGGAACCCCTGTTCCGTGAAATCATCGGCCGTCTGGAATTCCTCATCAGTGTGGGTCTTGGCTACATTGGTCTTGACCGTGCAGGCGACACCCTTAGCGGCGGCGAGTCCCAGCGTATTCGCTTGGCAAGCCAGATTGGTAGCGGCCTTGAAGGAGTGCTGTACGTTCTGGACGAGCCTACGGTTGGCCTCCACGAAAGCGATACCGCCAAGTTGCTGGATTCCCTTTATCGCCTGCGGGACTTGGGAAACACCCTGGTGGTGGTGGAGCACGATATGAAGATGATGAAGGCGGCAGACCACATCATCGACATGGGCCCTGCGGCAGGTGAATTCGGTGGCGAAGTGGTGGCGGAAGGTTCTCCAAGTCAGCTTTCCAAGCCTTATGCCTTGCAGCAGTTCCCTCGGAGCGAGACCGTCAAGTATCTGACGGGCTCTATTCCCGTGACAAACCAGATAGGTGTCCGCCCCGTAACGGATGATTCCGAATTCTATGAATTCAAGGGACTCAAGAAGAACAACCTGAAAAACCTTTCCGTTCGGTTTCCGAAGGGCGCCATCAGCGTGGTCTGTGGCGTGTCCGGCTCGGGCAAGAGTTCCATGGTGGTGGATGAAATCTACCCGGCCTTGAAAAAGAAGTTCCAGGCCCGAGGCCGCAAAAAACAGAGCGGTGAGGTGCTGTTGGTGGACCAGAGCCCCATCTCGGGAACGCCTCGCAGCACGCCCGCGAGCTACACGGGCGTATTTGACGACATCCGCAAGCTCTTCGCCAAACTGCCACAGGCAAAGGCCAAGGGCTTCGATTACGGCCGTTTCAGCTACAACATTGCCCGTGGCCGCTGCGAGGCCTGCGAGGGTCGCGGCGCCATATCGGTGGAAATGCATTTCCTTTCGGACATCTGGGAAACCTGCGAAGTCTGCGGCGGCAAACGTTACAACCAGGAAACCCTTACGGTTACTTTCAAGGGCAAAAACATCGCTGATGTTCTGGACCTGCGTATCGACGAGGCCTGCGAGTTCTTCAAGGACCAGCCGAAAATCTTGCCCAAGCTGGAATGTCTGCGGGATGTGGGCCTTGGGTACCTGAGGCTGGGCCAGCCCGTCACCACCCTTTCGGGCGGCGAGTCCCAGAGGCTCAAGCTGGCAGCGGAACTTTCACGGAAAACGGCGGGGGAGATGGTCTACCTGCTGGATGAGCCTACCACGGGGCTCCACCTGAAGGATGTCCAGGTTCTTTGGAACTTACTTCGCCGTCTGTCGGCCCGTGGAAACACCCTAATTGTCATCGAGCACCACCCGGATATTATCCGTATGGCGGACTGGGCGGTGGAATTAGGCCCCACAGGCGGTAGCCAGGGCGGTTATTTGCTGAAAATGGGCGTAAATAGCTGATTTTTGGCTTCGTAGAGGCACTCCCGCTTGCGGGAAAACAAAACAAGAAATTATCTTTATGGAAAATGACTGCTGAAAGGCGGTGTTTAGGAGTATTTATAGGAGCGATTATGCAATTTTTGCGCATACTGCCTATCCTGGTTTTATTGCCGGTGCTGGCCTTTGCCGACGGTGACAAGATGTTTAGGGTGACCACGGACCAATACAAGGTCGGTGATCTCTTCGAACCGTTCCCTGAGATGGCTATCAAGGTTTCTGGTTCTGTGACATCTGCTGCACCGAGTTTGCCACTGAATGAAAACAGACTCTATTTACGTCACAAGAAGACTCCTAAGGAATACCATTGGGTCGAGGGTAAGGTCAGTTTCGCAAATTACGAAAAGCTTCACGCCTTTAGTCTGGAAAAGAACCACCTTACGGTTTTTGATGTAGTTCAGTTGCGTATGTACCCCACCAAGAACTCCAAGGCTTTCCAGGATGAAAAGGACATCTATTTTGATAGGGAATACATTTATTCCCCGAGAGTCCCCAAGCTGTTCTTTATGAAGAATGGGCGCTGGCAGGTGCTTAAAGAGGACCCGCTTCCTGGAATAATCAAGGTGGAAAGTCCCATCAAAAAGCTGGACATAGCCACCATCAACTCCAAGCTCCGCCATTTGTCCAAGACTATTTCTCCGGTTGATCCCGGTCCCTATGCCTTTGTTTTTTCGGCTTCTGGTTATATGCCTTTTGCTGATATTGGCGTGGTCCAGACTGGAAAAACCTTGACATTTAAGCCAAACCTTGTGGTGGTCCAACCTTCTTCGGCGACAGCGGTTCCCATATCGGTGACCGTTGAACAGATTGCGGCGACCCCGAATCTGGAGTACACGGAAGCCCTTTACGACAAGTATGTCGGTGAATTGGTGAACGTGATAAATGCCGTAGATACAAACGATTTTGCAAAGATCTATCCCGCCAAGAAGCAGGCCGCTTCTGTTGGCCTGGATGAGAATGATCCTGTTTACAAGGCTTATGCGACTCGATTTGATGTCGTTCATGCTGAAGCTATGGATATGTGGCGTAAGTCCCAGATGGCGGGTACTTCCGTTCTGGATTTGGCCTTTAAACAGAAATTTGACAGTTTGCATGCCTTGCCGGCTCGCTTCTACCTCGTGCCGGATTCCATTTCTTATGATACGGAACCGGATTCTACTGGGGCTTCGGAAGCTATCCTCGTGTTTCCTGTTGCACCGGCTGTTACTGAGGCGCCCGTTGATTCTTTGGCTCCGGCAGATTCCTTGGCGTCTTCTGCCTCTGCTGATTCCGCTGCTCCCGCTGCCCCTACGGCCTTGGCACCCTCAAATTCTTCGGCACCGGTATCTGTGCAGCCTCAGGTCAAGGCCAATTTACTGATTCTCAAGTTTAGCCAGCCCGTCAACCGCTACGATGTGACCTGGAAGGGTCAGGTTCCTGGTTACTCTTCCGACGCCTTGGCGGCCATGCTGGCCTCTCCGGAAGGCTCCGCCCGAATCATTGTTTCTCTGCAGAACAATAAGCCCGTGTGGATTTACGGGGTGGATGGCGGCATTTCCAGGCACCATTACCGGTATGTGAAGTTGGAAGTCCAAATTGGTGACCAGGTGGTGGAAGCTCAGGGAAGTTTCATCTTGCCTCAATACATTTTTGAACAGCAGGAAGTCCAGGATTGGCTGAACCCGCCTCCTCCGGCCCCTGTAGAGAGCTCATCCTCATCTATGCCAGAACTCAGCTCATCTTCTTCGGTTATCATTCCTTCTTCTTCCAGCCACATTGAAACGGCGAAGAAAATAGTGAATGACCCACGTCGTGGACAGCTGGCCATTATTGATTCCGGATCATTCCGTTATTACGGAAACGTGGTGAGCATGTCTCCCTTTGCCATACAGACAACGGAGATGACCCAGGAGCTCATGGAAAAAATCATGCTCCATGTGGATTCCGCTGAACGCGTCAAGGACAAGTCCTCCTTCTTCCATCCGCAGAAGCCGGTCCACAACATCAACTGGCACGATGCCCGTAAGGTGTGCCAGGTGCATGGGGGCGACCTGCCTACGGAAGCTCAGTGGGAATTTGCTGGTCGTGCGGGAAGCATTGAAGGCGCCCCGTGGGTGCTTGACGCTGATCCGGATCCGTCTGTTTATGCCATCTACATGGAAAATTCCTACAAGAAGCGTAAGGGCGATGATGCTTACGGACCGCAACAGGCAGCAACCAAAAAGCCTAATGCCTGGGGTATCTACGATATGTCTGGTAACGTGGCCGAATGGACCCGCGACAGCTACTTCATGCTCTCTTTTTGGATTGAATCTTCCAACCCCACAGGCGCCTTGTTCGGATATACCAAGGTTTACAAGGGTGGTTCCTGGAGGGACAAGGAAAAACTCCTGAATATGACTGTAAGGGATGATGAGGACCCCAGGTATTGGTCCGAAGCGCTGGGCTTCCGCTGCGTTTATCCTCTGGATGTTGTGGGTAAGTAATGCCCGATAAACGGTTCAGACTTTTCCAGAGGTTGGTGGGGCTCCCATATTTATTGGCGTTGCTCGGCTTGCTGATGCCGATGGCCAGCGTGTCCTGCACGGACCAGGTTATCGCAGAGCCTTCTATGTATGAGATAGCGTTAGGGTATGACTTGGGGACTGAACTCCGGGAACCTGCGTCGGGCCTGCTCAAGAAAATGGAGGAGGGCAACCCCAGGTCCATTGAGCGGTTCAAGGATTTTATTCCCAATTTCCCTAAAATGGAGCCGGTGTTTCCTTTGTTTGGAATTGCGGGAGCCTTAGTCATAGCGGCATTCTTTGCTTTTATTTCGCCTCTTGGCTACTATGCGTCCCTGGGCTCCTTGGCTATGGGAATGCTATCGATGTTTTCTCTATGGGTCCTACTTTCCCAGGTAGGGGCGCTTTGCAACACTATCGGCATGAATGTGCTGAAAGTAGAACCTGCTGCGGGCGCTTATTGTGCTAGCATTTTAATCCTAATCGGTACGGCGATGAATCTCGCCTGCATTGCAAGACCGATCGTGGATGGCTTGCGGGCAAAAAGGAAAAAAAGTTAGGGAAGGCTCTGCCCTCCCTAAGACTCTCCTTGCCCTCAATAAACCGCTGTTCTCTGGTCGCGTTCCTTTGGTTGGATCGGTTATTTTCGTGGGCGCCTGGCGGTGCTAAAGGTCGTTACACGTTAAATAGGAAGTACATGATATCGCCGTCCTGGACCAGGTAGTCCTTGCCTTCGGTGCGGACAAGACCTGCTTCTTTGGCGGCGTTCCAACTGCCGTGCTTCAAGAAGTCGGCGTAGCTAAGCGTCTCGGCACGGATGAATCCCCGTTCGAAGTCGGTGTGGATCACGCCGGCGCATTGTGGAGCCTTGTAACCTGCGTGGAACGTCCAGGCGCGGCATTCCTTTTCGCCGGCGGTGAAGAAGGTGCGGAGCCCGAGAATCTCGTAGCCCTTGCGTACCACGGCGTCTAGGCCCGATTCCTTCATACCCAGTTCCTTCAGGAATTCTGCCTTGTCTGCAGGTTCCATGGCAGAAAGCTCCTCTTCGATTTTGCCGCTAATCATAATGACTTCGTGACCGTTTTTGGCGGCGTAGTCCTTCAGCTGGTCCACGTAGGCGTTGCCGGTGAGAATGTCATCTTCTTTCACGTTGGCGCAGTAGAAGAGCGGCTTTGCGGTAAGGAGGGCTAGGTCCTTCACGATACCTTCCATTTCTTCGCTGTCGTGCATTACGGTGCGTGCGGCCTTGCCTTCCTGGAAGGCGTCGCGAAGTTTCTCGCAGGCGGCCAGGCGGGCCTTGGCTTCGGCGTTTCCGGTGCGGGCACCCTTGGCTTCGGTGGCGAGGCGCTTTTCGACGGAGTCTAAATCCTTCAGAATCAATTCTGTTTCGATGATTTCTACGTCGCGGACGGGATCTACGGAACCACTCACGTGAACGATGTTCTCATCATCGAAACAGCGGATGACTTCCATGATGGCTTCGCATTCACGGATGTGGGTCAGGAACTGGTTGCCCAGGCCTTCGCCCTGGGCGGCGCCCTTTACAAGACCTGCGATGTCTACAAATTCCGTAACGGCAGGGACAATGGATTTCGGGTTATAGACCTTTACCAGCTCATCGAGGCGGCTGTCCGGTACACTCACCATGCCCACATTGGGCTCAATGGTGCAGAAGGGGTAGTTGGCGGCTTCGGCACCGGCGTTGGTGATGGCGTTAAAGATGGTGGACTTGCCTACGTTGGGGAGGCCTACGATTCCGCATTTGAAACCCATGATAAATCTCCTAAGGCACAAAAAATGTGCCAGTCTTTTGATTTCGGCGCTAAATTTAGCATATTCTACTTGCTATCTTATTCCTATGCAGCAGTCCAAGCCGCCATTTCGGATATTTATCGCCATTGCAGTGGGTATTGTTGCCCTGGGATATGGGATTCATACCTATAAGGACGTGGCGAAGAAAAATCAGGAAATTGAAGAAACGAATCACCTTATAGATGAATTCAACGAATGTCAGGATGCTGCCGACTGGAAATGCGCAGAAAGAGCGTTACGAGCCCTTCTGGAAAAGACTCCTGATAACCAAAATTTGCAACTCCATCTAGCGGGGACCCTTTACGAGCAGGAACGGTACGAAGACTGCATCGCCTACATCGCTACTCTGAATTACAGGAATGAGGACTTGGAGTTTTTGGAAAAGAAATCCAGATCTCTCCTGAAGGAAATGGAGGAATTGGGTATTGCCCGCTCTATGCATTTTCGCGTGGAATTCGAGGGGGCTCCAAGCAGGAACGACGTGTTGGAGGCTCTCTCCGTATTGGAGGTGGCTTACGATTCTTTGTGTCATCTATTTGATTTTCATCCTGAAAATAAGATGCATGTCGTTTTGTACCAGTCGGCATCGTATCAGGGTATAGGCCCAAGGCCAGAATGGGTGGGGGCCATCTTTGATGGAAAGTTGCGGATTCCCGTAGGCTTGATGCAGAACCGCGAAATCTATCGTCCGGTCTTGTTTCACGAATTGACCCACGCCTTTATTCGTGCAATGACCAGGGTCAGGGTGCCTTTGTGGTTAAACGAAGGTGTAGCTCAATTGGTGGATGGCTCCAGGGTGGACAAGGAACGTCCATATGGTCCGGCACCTTCCCTTGAAGCCCTTGTGACGCCTTTCGTGGGAGAATCCAGAACGGATGAGGCGGTGAAACTGTATTGGTATTCCCTGGAAATGGTCAAGATAATGTTCCGTACCGAAGGTAACCAGACTCCAAAGGAGCAGTTCCTTAAGTTTAAGGACTGTATCCAGGATTTTCGCAATAAAGGGGTGGATGAATCCCTCAGGGAACATTATGGCGTGTCTTCCTGGAAACTTTGGAAGCAGGTTGCCCGCTAGGTTTTACAGCGATATTGACGTTCCGTTATTTGTAAAATTTTTCTTTGCAGGGCTTATATCTCCTGAAAAAAGAGTCTAATACAAAGACTCATTATGAAATTCAAGGAGAATCTATGAGCGAAGAGAATAAATTACCTCGTGAAAAGATGCAGGAAAGGGGAGTTGAGGCCCTGAATAACGAGGAGCTTTTGGCATTGGTGCTGGGTAGCGGCTGCTCCAGTTGTGATGTTTTCCAGCTCTCGCGCAATCTTTCGGACTACCTTGCGACCATAAGTGAATTCCCGACAATGAAGGACCTTTTGAAAGTTCGCGGTCTTGGTCGTGCCAAGGCTTCGAAGGTCCTTGCCTGTTTGGAGCTTTCATCGAGGTATATGCTTGGAGCAAGGACCATTTCGGTGACAAAGCCGGAAGACCTTGAATCAAGGCTGTCTTACTTGAAATACGAAAACCAGGAACACATGGTCCTGATCACCCTGAACTCTTCGAATGTGGTCATCAATGTCCATGAATTGACAACGGGGCTTGTAAACCAGACTTTGGTGCACCCGAGGGAAACCTTTATCCATGCTATCGGTGACAGAGCGGTTTCGGTAATATTGGTGCACAACCATCCGTCGGGCAGTTCGGAACCCAGTATGGAGGACCTGCATTTGACAAAGACTCTGTGCGCGGCAGGAAAAATTGTTCAGATTCCTGTGATAGACCACCTTATCATCAGCAGGCGCGGGCTTACCAGTATTTGCCGGCTTTACCCCGAGTTATTCGAGAAATTTCTGTAAATTTTCGAAAACAAGTCAGAAAAGTAAGATGAAATACGTGTTTTTTATCTCATTTTACATATTCCAATATGGAATATAGGGGTGTAAAAGCTATATTTGCAAAAAATTTTGGGGATTATCCCCTCATTTAAGGAGACTCTATGAAACGAGTAATTGCGGGATTAGCGTTGGCCCTTGCCGTAGGAGCCTTTGCTGCCCACCCACAGACCTTGAACAAAGAAGGTATGGTTGGTGTGAACAAAACCCAGTCCGGTCAGTCTCTTGGACACTCCAAGTTGGCGTTCTTTGCCCTTTTGGACTATGCCGACGGTTTCAACAACCTGAACGGAGAGCGCGGGGCAAGCGGGTCCGGTTGGGGGGAAATCAAGAATTTTGCCGCCCTGAATGCCAATGTGGGTTTTGCCTTGGGCATCTGGCACTACTTTGATGTGGGTGTAGCGGTCCCGGTCTATTACGACAAGTTTAACCTGCCTACGATTACCGCCAATGGCGATATTATCAATGATGATGGCCGTACAACGGGTGGCCTGGGTAATGTGAAGGGAAGCTTGAAGGCTCGTTTCCCCTTGCCCGAAGACCAGCCTATGGACATTGCTGTGTTTTTCGGTGCCGCATTCCCTACGGCCGATCAGGAAAAGCAGGGCCTGTGGGTTCGCGAGCTGGAGTACATCAACAAGGAAACCGGTGAAGGTCAGGCCTTCGGTTCCAATTCCACCACTATGAAGTTCGGTCTTGCCGCAACGGCGGACTTCTCCAAGCTGGATGGCGGCGAGGGAATCCCGTTCTTGATTCACGTGAACGGTGGTTATCGCTACACCAGCAGCGAAGGCGATGTCTATATGAATGTGCCTTTTGTAAGTGCCGCAGCGGAATACTACTTCGTGGATTTCCTCTCTATCTTTGCTGAATACTTTATGGATATCGAACTGGACAAGTTTACGTACAACAATGGTGCTGAAGAGAATCTTGAGTTGCAGCAGCTGACTGGAGCCCTGGTTTTCCATACCCCCGTTGGTCTGGATATTCATTTGGGCGCTTCCTACTACCTGGGTGGCCCCGACGCGAAACTCTCCAATATGAAGACTTGGAAGTCTGTTGACCGTCCTGATGGGGTTCAACTCACTAGGGGTCGTGTTAATCCGGAATATACTGTTTACGGCGGTCTGACTTGGAGCGGATTCCTGCTTCCTCAGGACCGTGACGGTGATGGCGTGACCGACAACGAAGACAAGTGCCCCGATGATTATGGACATCGCTTAAACCAAGGGTGCCCGTTGGGTAATCCTGACTCCGATGAAGACGGCGTCTGCGATTCCTGGGTGGCTGAACGCGGCTTTGAGGATGAATTTGCCGATGTCTGTGAAGGTGTCGATGAATGCCCCAATGAACCTGGTGAAGGTGAAGACGGTTGCGAACTGGATGACCCCGACCCGGATCAGGATGGTGTCTGTGACCCGTGGGTTTCCCAGAAGAAGATGACCAAGAAGTTTGCTGGCGTTTGTAAGGGTATCGATAGCTGCCCGGCCCAGGCGGGTCCTGCCTCCAATATGGGCTGCCCCGAAGATAATCCGGACGTGGACTCCGACGGTCTCTGCGATCCTTGGGTGTCTCAGAAGAATAAGCTGTCTCAGTTTGCAAGTCAGTGTAAGGGTTATGACAACTGCCCGGGTGAAGCAGGCTCTAAGGCCAATAAGGGTTGCCCGTGGGATGATCCGGACTCCGATGGTGATGGCATCTGCGACCCGTGGGTGACCGAGAAGAAGATGGGTTACTACTTCGAAAAGGCCGCAACGGATCAGAAGATGGCCAAGGAATGGTTCATCGAGAAGTCTTGTAAGGGTATCGACAAGTGCCCGACTGAAGCTGGTCCTGCCAACAACGAAGGTTGCCCGCTGGGCGAACCCGATACCGATGGTGACGGCCTCTGCGACGCTTGGGTGACCGAGAAGAAGATGCTTGACCAGTTCGATGATATTTGTAAGGGTATTGACCAGTGCCCCACCGAAGCCGGTCCTGAATGGGCGAAGGGATGCCCCATGGATAATCCGGACGTCGATGGCGACTCTCTTTGCGCCTCCTGGGTCTTTGAGAAGTCTATGCACGACCAGTTCAAGGATATCTGTCCCACCAAGACTCCTGACCGTTGCCCGACGGAAAATGGTCCTGCTTGGAACAAGGGTTGCCCCTTCGATGATGATCCTGACCCGGATGGTGATGGAGCCTGCTCTGAGTGGGTTGCCACGAAGAAGCTCCAGAAACAGTTCGAAAGCGTCTGTAAGGGGATTGACCGTTGCCCGGATGAACCGGGTGCCGATGGCCATGGCTGCCCTGTCCAGGCTCCTGAAAAGCTGACAGGTGTGACCTTCAAGAGCGGCAAGGCTACTCTTGAATCCAACGCCAAGACGGTGCTGAAGGGTGTGGCGAAGAAGCTCACTACCGAAGACCGCTACAAGGACCTGAACATCGTTATCCAGGGTCATACCGATAACGTGGGTAAGTCCGCCAAGAACCAGAAGCTGTCTCTTGACCGTGCCAAGGCGGTGATGAACCTCCTCATCAAGTCCGGCGTGGGCAAGAACCGCATCAAGGCCGTGGGTTGCGGCGATAGCGCTCCGGTGGCCGACAACAAGACGGCAGACGGTCGTGAAGAGAACCGCCGTATCGAAATGCACTATGTGACGCCGGATGACGATGGCACCAAGTGCGTGGCCACCTTCACGGAATAAGGTCTCTTACTGAATCTTTGAAAAGCCCGGGGTTGATTCCCCGGGCTTTTTCTAATTTGTGGGTATGACGAAGATTGATGAAATTCTTTTGTCGGGAAACTGGAGCAATCACGACGTGGTGATGCAGATGCCTGAAAACTTGAACCACAAGATGGTGCAGAAGGCCCGGCTTGGCAAAAAGATTATTCCTCGCCATACCCAGGATTTGCTTACAGAGGCGCTAAACCGCTTGGTCAATCCTGAGACGAAATTCCGTCGTGAGGATTTGTTTCCTGCAGGGGAAGGCTAATGGCAAATCTACTTTCCATACGAGATTTGTCGTTTAAGTACCCGAAGTCAGATGACCTCGCCCTGAGTGGCGTTTCTCTGCAAGTAGGCGAGGGTTCGTTCTTTGCCCTCTTGGGACCCAATGGCGCCGGCAAGACTACGCTGATGCGGCTCCTGTGCGGCAGGCTTCCCGGTTACACGGGAACACTGGATGTAGCTTTAGCCTATAGGAACGAAAAAGGGTTCCTGGATTCCCGTGTGTATGGTGTGCTCTTGGAAAATCCAGGGATTTACCAGCGGCTCACGGTGGCAGAATACCTTTGCTTTTTTGCAGGTTTCTATAGTGTGGCCCACGATGAAGCCTTGCTCCGCAGCAGGGATGTCCTTGAAAAAATCGGTGGCCCGGCCTTGGATACGAAGCTATCCCAGTTGTCCCTTGGAAACAAGCAGAAGCTGCAACTTGCCCGTGCTCTTGTGCATCGACCGAAGGTCTTGATTCTTGATGAACCTGTCGCCCATCTAGATCCTGAATCCCGTGAGATGGTGTGGAACTATATCGGAAACTGGCGTCGTGAAATGGGCGGTACGGCCATTGTGTGTTCCCATATTTTAGCGGAAATGGATGCAGAAGCAACGGATTATGCCATCATTGATAAAGGTGTCGTATTGCGTTCGGGCAGCCTGCAACGTAACCATGGCCCGAGTGTGGTGGATGCAACGCGGTATGAGGTGGAACTGTCTAAGCCTGCAGACGTAGAAACACTCCGCAAGGCTTTAACCATGGCGGGAATTCCCATTAGCAAGTTGAATGCTTGTGGAGATTCCCTTGCCGATATCTATAGGGAAACGGTATCCCGATAACTTGTTCTAGAAAGCCTGGGAAAGGTCGAAGGCAAACCTGCTCCAGGCGAAGTTTTCCCACTGTCCAATATTTTTCATCTTCTTGTTGATGGCGTAATCTAGGCGGAATGTCAAGAACTGCCAGTGGTAGCGGATACCCAGGCCAAAACTTGCGTCGGATTCCTCGATATAAAGGTCGCTTTCCTCATCCATAACCTTGGCCCAGTCGAAGAACTGCACGATTTGCCAGCGGTTCCAAGACTTGATAGGAATTTTCCAGCGTATTTCCTGATTGAAACGATAGTAGAGAGGGGTGAGGCCCGTGTTGATGACTTCTTTTTCTACCACTGTGCCATCGGCCTTTTTGACAGGTTCCTGTGTGGTGTAGCTGGCGTAGATACTTCTAAACCGGTAACCGCGTACGGAACGGGAACCGCCCTGATAGAATACTCGGGCATCATCTTCTAGAGCCGAGTTGAAGAATTTACCCACGCTTCCGCTGACAGCTCCGTAGAAAGTCCAGAACAGGGGGTGATAAAGGTTGACAGTTCCTTCGGAGTAGGTATAGGGATTACCGATCATGGTGGGGTTGTCCAGAGAAGCAGTAAGGTTTAGGCCCATGCCGAATGTGGGGGCTAGTCGTATACCCTTTGTGGGATTGAAGTAATCATCGGTAAAGTCGAATGTCAGGGCGATTTCCTGTTTCTGTTTCAGGAGTTTGTCTTCGTTCCTGTTGACATAGCGTGAGTCAATGGTTCCGCGGAATCTGATGTGGCTGGTGATTCCAAAGGTAAGGTCTGCACGGTTGATGACTTCGTAACGCTCTTCTATGCTGTCGGGGTAGGCGGGCGGGTTAATCTTCTCGTGGTTGAAACTAAGGCGGTCCTCAAAGCGTATGGCTGTAGGAATGAAGGAGAATGATGTTCCGAACAGGAGCGGGTTTGCATAACCTACGGAAAATTCCTGCTTGTGTTGCGCGACTTGGAAACCGGTGGAAAATTCGTGGAAATGTCCGATAAAATTTTTGTGCTTGGCGTATGCCTGTGCACCGAAACCGTAAATCTCTTCGTAGAAGAAACCGTAGCGGGCTTCTCCGGGAACGCGTTCGGTTACATCCAGATGCACGTCTGATAGCCCATCTTCTCGTAGGGAGTCGCTCATCTTGATCTGGGTGAACATCTGTGTTGAAAAGAGCTTGTTCTTGAAGGAGTTGTACTGGTTACCATCAATAGTTTCTCCTTGCGGGATTTTCCATAGGGAGGATAACCATGCGGTGTCCGTGAGTCCCGTTTCTTGCTGGTGTTCCTTATCCCTTCGGTCTCCGATTCTCTTGGCGGAACTGGTAATGTTGCCCATGATTACTTTGGCACCGGGCTGTACAGTGATTTCTACAAAAATTTTCTTTGCGAGGGTGTCGATTTTTTCAAGATGGTCTAAATAGACGTGCAGGTAACCCGCCTTGCGGAAGGTTGTCTGTATGTATTGAAGGTCTTCGGCAATGTCGTTATCTTCAAATACGCGGTCCTGAGATGTATTCAATGAAGATGTATCAATCTCAACGCTATCGGTCTGGGGCATTTTTAGGATAGTTCCTGCAAATCGGTATCTTTCCCCTTCGGACAAGGTAAACAGGTAGCCTGTTTGAATGCTGTCCTGTGCCAGGTATTCGCGCTTGATGTCCATTTTCAGGTCTAGACTGAAATAACCCTTGGAGTAATAAAGGGCCTTGACGTTTTCAAGAGATAGACGCATCAAAAAGTCCTGCTTGGTGGTATCCAGACGTCCGAATTCTTCGGGAATGTCCAGCTGTTCTTCTAGCTGGTAATTGGAGAACACCTGGTTTCCGTCAAAACTCATATACCAGGGGTGCTTTACCCCTTCTTCGGCAAAAAGGAACGAGGCGAGAGCGAACAACAGCACTACAATTTTCTTCATGGCCGCCCTCCTTTTTCTTCTTTTTGCTCAGCCTCTTTTGGAGGCGTAATCGTTTCGCAGTTTCCAATTCCAAGGAGGCATGGATTCCAGTACCTGTAGGTGTAGTTGATACCCACATTCTTTTCGATGCGGTTTTCGTTACCCTCTGTACCGGTATTGGTCAGGTATTGCTTTGATACTAGCAGTCCGCTCAGAGAGAGGGTTGGGTTGATGTGGTTCTTGTGTGAGTATTCTTTTTCGCGGAATACGGGGAGTGTGTAGTTTACGCCGAATTGCAAAGCCTGGTCGTATGTGGGGTTCTCGCTTTGGTCCTGGGTGTAACCAAAGATGAGGCTCAGGTCCTTGACCCAGCGGTCCAGAGATACGGGAACCTTGAAGTAGCTGGAATCCCTTTCGTTAGATGTATTGCTGTTGAATAGCATCACCTTCATATCAATGTCGCCGATATAGTCTCCTCCAAGGGTCCTGTTGGCCGTAGAGGATAGGAATTTACCGATAGCCTTTCCAGCAAGCTTGTTCCAGTCTGTATTTTCATCTGTGTCGTCTGCGATACAACCAAGGAATATATTGTAGTAAATTGCGGCTGCGCTAGATTCCCGTCCACAGTTGGAGTTGGGATTGGCTTGCGGATTGGTGAGGGTCCCCTGTATGTCGAGGTTGATGGGACAAGTTTCGTTCTGGTTTTCTTCCGTTTCTGTACAGTAGGGGAGCTCCTGAGAACTGGAGACGTCAAACACACCCTTTTGCCAGGGCACATCGGACCAGCTGATGCGGAAATAATTCAGGTCGAAATTATAGACGTCCTTTACACCGATGAAGCCCGCGTTGGAGTTGGTGACATCGCCACGCAATAGGGGCCTGTTGGTGTTTCCTAGAACCCAAACGTCAAAGGTGAAGGGGAATGCTGCAAATGGGGAAAGAATTTCGATAGAGTCCCTCTGGGTGTCCATAACGTGAACGGACAGGTTGATGGGACTTGCAGAAGAAATCTTGGCTTCTTTGTTTTCGGTCTTGCGCAATTTGGTGATGGCGTTATTGAACATTGCCAAAATCTTGTCAAGGGAATTGGGTGTGACTTCGATTTCCAGGTCTTTCTTATAGACCGCCTTGTCTACGAAGACATTTCCTTCGATGCTCTTGTTCTTGATGAGTCCGTCTATAGAGTGTGGGATGACAAACCGGATATCTCCTTGACCGCGCACCTCGGCATCTCCATAGGATTCGTGATTGAATAGGTATTGGATAGATGGCAGTTCCGTTGAGATGACAAGGGCATCGTTGTTGTCTATCATATGGCTGGAAATGTTTTCAAGAACCAGGGTGTGGTATTTTGTCCGGATGGTGTACTTTTCGGATTGCAGGTCTATACCCTGTAACTGCATCTTGTTCAGGTCAAACATCAATGTACCCGAAATGGTTTCAGCACTGTCATTTTGGGTCGAAGCCTCGGTGATATTCAAGAGGCCCTTCTCTAGATGGCCTCTGGCCCGTAGCGGGAACATGTAGTTCATCTTTGGTGGCTGATAGAATGTGGAATCAGTCTGTAGATCCGCCGTGATACCGTTTATCCCTTCGCGTATTTTGGCGATGAGGGCAATTTGCAAATCGGTCTTCTTGATTTCACTGACTGTACCTGGGATAAACCAGGAACCATTCATGTTCACGTTGCCTTCAAACACTAGGGAGGTATCGATAAATCCTTCTGCCCACAGGTTTCCACCGTTGTCGGTACTATGTGACAGGCTGATATGGCGCTTGTCATCGAATATGTTGTCTAGGGTGACCTGGGTGGTTCCGGTCCATCCGCCACCTCCGATTCCCAGATAGGCATTCAGTTCTATCTTACTGCCTTCGGCAAAGAGGTTCATCTTCTTGATGTTGAACAGGTAAGAAGGCACCTTGCTGAATTCTATGTCGGTAAACTCAATGTTTCCTTGTAGACCTATCTTTTCTTCGAAGGCAATGTCACCGTTGATAAAGCCCGATGTGAATGTTGTGTCGTTGATAGGATCGAGCAACAACGGAATGTTGAACTTTTCAGATGCGGCCCAGGCATGTACCACCTGTATGGGAAGCATACCCGTCGGCATGAACTCGGGGTTGGAATCGTTTGGCAAGATGAAGATGGCCTCGCCCTGGACCTTGTTCTGGCTTTGGATTGCTTCGGCCTTGTCGATGAAGATGGTGTCTCCGTTTTGCCTTGCGGAAATATTTCCCTTTAGGCTGTAGGGGTCAAAGTTTCCATCGAAGCTTGCGGAGGCTTGTCCCACGTTGGTGTCAAAATTTTGTGTCCATTGTCCAGAAATTTTTCCGTTCAGCGCTTCGTTCACCTTCATGGTGGCAAAGGGTATGGTGGAAATTTCGACTTGGTCGGCGGTGACGCTGATGGTGGTGGAGTCTATGATAGACACGTATGCCGTGGCGCTACCGCCATGCCGTTGGGTTACGTTCCAGGAGGTGTGGGGTGCGGGTTCATCCCAGACCACATCGCCTGTGAAGTCAAAAGTTTCCTTGGGCGTGTAGATAATGCCCTTTGAGAAATCGATGCCATGCTTGTCGATGAGCAGTACCGTCTGCAGTGAATCGGCCTTCATCTGGTACGCATATTCTACGTTCGGAATCTTGACAAAAATGCGGGTCTTTCCGTCAAAGACGGTTCCATAGACCTTGAACCGCTCCTTGAGGACGAGCTGTCCCTTTGTCCAGTCCAGAGCCCAAGGTTCAAGGGGCGACATGTCTCCGGTGTAAGTGACAGGAATGTCGCTGTCCAGGTCGATGTTTGCCTCGACTACGGAGCCCTGTCTGGTTTCGACTTTTGCCGTTATCTTGTTGCCCCTCTTTTCTGCGGAATGGATGGTCATGTCTAGGGGCATCATCTGCGGGCCGAACTCGGCGCTCATCTTTTCCACTTTGCCGCTTAGAGTCCCGTTTAGCTTCATGTCCATATCTGCTGCTAGCCGTATGGATCCGCCTTCATTGTTTTGCAGCAGAACGTCAGAATGGAATTTTTTCTGGTCACCCTTAACCCGAATGGTGGCGTTCAAGGGCATTAGGGGCCAGAACTCTCCTATGCGGGTCTTGATGGTGACGTCGTAATTGGGCTTGCCGGTCTTGGGGTGTAGGCTTGCCTTGGTCTGCACGTGAAGTTTACCGATGGTCGGAGCTCCCTTGGGTATCTTCACAGGGAGCCAATCCTCCACCTTCTTCACGTCTAGGGAGGTCGTAGTAGAGACTGCCGCCAAGTTGTTCTTGGAGGTCGTTGCGTCAACAGCGATAGAATCGGGGCCTGCCACTACCTTGCCCTTCATCTTGATTTGTTCTGACTGGAAATCAAGGGATACGGCTACCTTGGCCGGGTGCTTGACAAAGTCGCCCTTGATGCTGTCAGCGTTGAACCGGGCTTTGGAGGAGCCCTCGCTCTTTAGAGAAATGTCTTTAGCCTCCCAGTGTTTACTGGAATCCAGGTCCACTGTGAGTTTTCCGACGCCGATATTTACCGGCACATAGAATTTGGCGTGTTCCGGCAGTGAGGGCGGTGAAAGGTCCGTCTCCACATTCTTTTCCTTTGGCGGCCCTGCAGAAGAAATGCTTGCGTTGATTTCGTCAGTATGTAGCTGGATGTTCCTGCTCTCTTGGAACAGGGTGATGTCTAGATCCGTGTTTCGCAGGACAAAGGTGTTTTCTCCTGTCCTGATGGCGAGAGAGTCCCAATGATGGGTCAGGTAGCCGTCTTGTCGGTGTCCGTGGGGTGAAATTTCTATGGAACCAAAGCTGTGAGGGCTCGAAAGGAACACATCGAGTAAATAGTCCGACAACCAGGTGCATAGAGCCAATACACCCACGATCGCCGTCGTGATGACGGCGGGCTTAAGGAATGTCGAAGTTCGATTCTTCAACCACCTAGAATTATAGAAAAGGGGGGTACTTTTGTTGCCGTTTGGCCTGGAAAATGCCCGCGTAACTCATTGAGTATCAACGAGTTGCGTGGTTTTAGAGCAGCGTTCAGCCGCCTTCGTTTCTTGGTGTAAACTTTTGTTAACATTTTGGTAAAATAGGGGCCATATAAAACAAGGAACATTTCCGTGAAATGGCCCATAGGGGCTTATTTATTTTAAATTTTACTGCGATGACTGATGAAGGGAAAAAGAAGTGGATTGGCTTTGGTAGTGGTGCCTTGCTCATTGCCCTGGGAATCCTCCTGAATATCGTGCCTACCAAGGTTGTGGGTGTCGTTGGGTTGCCGCTTTTCCTTGACTGTATCGGTACGCTGCTGGCGGCTATGCTGGGTGGTGTTCTCCCTGCTGTGCTAGTGGGTTTTTCTACGAATCTGGTAAAGAGCTTTTCGGGTTCGTTTTCCATGTACTATGGAGTCATCAGTATCTTCATTGGTCTTGCCACGGTTTTCTTCTTCAATAAGAAATTCTTTTCCAGCATTCCCAAGCTGTTCGTGGTCATTTTCTGCTACGCCCTCTTGGGCGGTGGTTTAGGCTCTGTATTCACCTATTATCTTCACCGCCAGAGTTTTGGAACGGGCGCGTCGGCACCGTTTGCTCAATATATCCACGAGACCCTGAATACCAGTGTTTTCTCATCCCAGCTTATGGCTGATGTCGTCGTTGACCTCTTTGATAAGGCCGTTACGGTTGTCGTTGCCATAGTCGTTTTCCACTTTATTTCCCGCAGGCTGAAGAACCGGTTGAATCATGTCTTTCAACGGAACCTAAACAGCAAAGGTTCCGGAATGGTGGTGAGGCATTCCCTGTTGGGGAAAGTAATGGCGGTCGTAATTATTTCGGAATTGCTACTTGCCGCTTTTGTTGCAAATATCGGGTATTTCCTTTACAGGGAAAAAGCTATTGCCAAGTACACATCTGTCGCGTATGGTTTGACGGATGCAGCGTCCATCGTGTTGGATGGGGACAGGATGATGACGTATTTGCAAGAAGGTCGTGAGGCAGAAGGCTATGTGGAGACAGAGAAAAAGCTGTACGCTATTCGTGATGGCTTCCCCACGGCGAAGTACATGTACGTCTATCATATCGAAGAAGATGGCTGCCATGTCGTATTCGATTTGATGCCGGCGGATGGAGAGGAACCCAGCCAGCCTGGAGACTTGATTCCATTTGATCAGAGCTTTGAAAAATACCTGCCTTCCTTGCTTAAGGGTGATACCATCGAACCGGTGATTTCCGATGATTCTTATGGATGGTTGCTGACGGTCTATAAGCCATTGAAGGATTCTAGTGGAACGACTGTTGCCTATGTGGCGGCGGACATCTCTATGGAATCTATTGTGATGGATGAGATTTCCTTCCTTATCAAGGAGTTGTCTCTGTTCTTTGGCGTTTCTCTGGTTATTATGTGTCTGGTCACTGAGGTTATGAAACGGCGTATTGTGATTCCCGTCAACCGTATGTCTCAGGTGGCAAATTCCTTTGCCCATAATTCGGAAGCCGGCCGCAAGATCAGTATGCGGCGCGTGAAGGCCTTGAATATACGGTCTGATGACGAAATCCAGAACCTCTACAAGGCCTTCTCTACCATGGCGGAGGATTTCCTCCTCTATATCATACAGATTAATGCCCAGAATGAACGCATTACCCGTATGCAAGATGAAATTATCATCAACTTTGCGGAGTTGGTGGAAGCTAGAGATGAAGGAACGGGAAACCATATTAAGAAGACCGCTGCTTACGTAGAAGCCATTGCCCGTCAGTTGAAGAAAGAAGGCGTTTACAGTGACGTGCTTACAGAAGACTATATCACAAGACTTAAGCGTTCCGCTCCGCTTCATGACATAGGTAAGATTGCTATTTCAGACCTGATTCTGAATAAGCCCGGTAAGCTGACCGATGAAGAGTTCGAGATCATGAAGACCCATACCACTGAAGGGTGGAAAATTCTCCACAAGATTATGGAGAATACGGGTGACACTATGGAGGCGGAATACCTGAAAGAGGCTGTCGAGATGGCCCACTATCATCATGAAAAGTGGGACGGCTCGGGTTACCCCACAAAGATTAAGGGCGATGAGATTCCGCTTTCCGCCCGCATTATGGCTGTAGCCGACGTGTTCGATGCTCTAGTGGCAGAACGCGTGTACAAGAAGCCCTTTACCTTCGAAAAGGCCATGGCCATTATTACCGAAGGGGCGGGCAAGCACTTTGACCCCAAGGTGGTGGAGGCCTTTAGTCACATCGCAGCGGATCTCTACGAAGAGCGGACAAAGCTTTCTCCTACTCAAGAAGTAGGGTAATTCTTGCGGCTCTGCCGCTAGAACTGGAAGTAGATGAACGGGCAGCTGTCCGCGCTCATGAACTGGTAGATCACGAAGATGATAAACGCCGTGGTAAATACCATTAGCGGTAAGGGCTGCGAGGCGAACATAATCCGGTAGCGGCTCTTGAACTTCTTGGGAATCCAGTGGATGAGCATGCCTGCGATGAACACCAAAATGATGTTGATGTGTTCCCAGGCGATGGTGCCCAAGTTGTCCCATTTCCAGGCAGTACCCATCTGGTTAATCATATTCTTGGCCGTATTCCAGGCCACTTCGTTGGCCTCAGCCGGGTCCAAATTAGAGCCTGCGCGGAAGAAGAGGCGGGTGAAGGTGATGAACACGAAGGTAAGTGTCACGTTCCAGGCGGTATAGAGCCAGTGGAAGGTTTTGTCGCTAAACAGCCGGAACAGCATGACGCTGTAGATGCCGAGGAACAAAACGCCGAACCATACGGCGGTAATGGCGCAGATGGGGGTGTGCAGGTGCTTGTAGATGATGGCGCTGATAGCAAAGAATAGCAGGGATACAGAGGCGCGGAATCCGGGGCCACGCTTGACCCAGATCTTGTTGAATACCTGGCCGAAACCATTGAGGCCACCCCAGATGATGAAGTTCCAGCTGGCGCCATGCCACCAACCTCCTACGACTTGGGTCGCCATAGCGTTCATGTTGGTGGTAATAAACTTGCGGGATTCCGGCTTGATGTAGGCGTAGATGGCGATGTAGAGGAAGAATACGCCAAGCGCTATGCCTACCCAGATGCTCCCAGAAAGGAGAATGGCCACGAGGCTCAGGAATCCCATCCAGAAGAAGGTGCCTACAGAGGCTCCGCGGTTACCACCCAGAGGAATGTACAGGTAGTCGCGCCACCAGCTGGAAAGGCTGATATGCCAGCGACGCCAGAATTCTGTAGGGCTGAGTGCCTTGTAGGGACTGTTAAAGTTTTGTGGCAGTCTGAATCCCATGAGGAGTGCCACGCCGATGGCGATGTCGGTATAGCCCGAGAAGTCGGCATAGACCTGCAGGGAATAGGCGAAAAGGGCAATCAGGTTTTCAAGGCCAGTAAACAGCAGAGGTGTATCGAACACACGGTCCACAAAGTTGGTGGCCAGGTAATCACTCAGAATAATCTTTTTGGCTAGACCGTTCAGCACCCAGAACACGGCGATGCCGAAAGTGCGGCGGGGGAGGAAATACTTCTTGTAGAGCTGGGGTACGAACTTGTCGGCACGCACAATGGGGCCCGCTACAAGTTGCGGGAAGAAGGTCAGGTAGAAACCAAAGTTCAAAATGTTGGTGACGGCCTTGATCTTTCCACGGTAGATGTCAATGCAGTAGCTGATGGCCTGGAACGTGAAGAAAGAAATACCCACCGGCAGGATAATGGTATCTACTAGGGAGTTGGTGCCGAACATCTTGTTAGATGCTGCGGCGAAGAAGTTGTAGACATGAAGCTCAATTCCGGTAAAGTCGCGGAGGGCGTCCAGGAAGAAATAGGAATACTTGTAGTAGCATAGCACCAGAAGGTCGATGATGACGATGATAATCATCCAGAGCTTCTTTTTCCAGTGCTGTTCGGCCTTTTCGATCCACTTGCCGATAAAGAAGTTCGCCACCACGCAGAACACGAGAATGCACACGTAGCTTCCGCTGGTCTTGTAATAGAAGAACATGCTGGTGGCAAACAAGAAGGCGTTGCGGAGCAGGATGCGGTTCTTGACCAGGGTGAGCATCGCAAATACGACGGCAAAAAATCCCCAGAAATAGAACTGCGTGAACAGCAGTGGACTGTTGGGGTCAAACGAAAAAGTACGAGTGAGGTAGGGGATTAAGTAGTCAAGCATGATGTTTACTTATTACCTCTCTCATCTTTTGTTGCCTGTTGAGCAGTCGGTTTGTTCTCTGACTTAGTCTGGGCGGGCAGATTGGCAATGTGGTCCTGGTAGGCCTGGATGAGGGCCTTGTAGAACAGGTCTCCCAAGAGGTTGTAGCCGGTGAGGTTGAAATGGACCTTGTCCTTCTTGGCAAGGCTTGCACGCTCCCACTTGGCCATGGAACCTAGGCCGCCCATGATGCTAAACTTGTCCCAGACGCCGGCCTTGTGCTTATCAGCCAGCATAAAGAAAGACTTGCGTGCCACTTCGCCGTTCCCATGCTGCACGAACTTTTTCCGCTTGATCTTGCGGAACATGTCGTTGTTGGTCTCGAAGATAAAGGCCACGTTGGGATTCACCTTCTTGAAGCGCTCAATCAACTTGTCGTAATCTTCGCGGAACTGCTTGTCGTTAAAGCGCTGCACGTTGGCATCGTTGATACCGATGGCGAAAATCACCAGGTCGGGTTTGAAGTATTCCATCTCCTTCTCGAAAAGCGGACACACTTCTTCGAAATAGTCGTGGACTTTCGCCCCGTTGATTCCCACGTTGGTATAGATGATGCCCGGGGCGTCGTTCTCGGAAAGAATGCCTGTCAAGGTAAAATGGGGACGGGCGTTCTTCTTGACGGAATCCGGCACGGCGGCAGGCTCCGTGAAGCAGTGGTCATCAGGGTTATTGGTGGGGTCCTGTTCCCCTTCTTCGTAATTGATGTCCGCCTTCTTGGCGGCCAGTTCGGCACACCTGCTGTTGACGGTAGTGTCCTTATTCTTGGCTTCTTCTCGGGCGATGCAGGCGGTATCCAGAACGTCGCATTCTCCCTGGAACATGGAATCCAGGGCCGGTTGTGCATTCTGCAGCTGTGCGTTCTGCAGGTTCAAAACGTTGGCCGGAATCTTCGCTTTTTCAACCTTGCTCGTGTCGTTGCCATTTTTCTTTAGGGAATCTTTGCTCAGCGAATCCTTCTTTAGGGAATCCGTCTTTAAAGAATCAGCCCTTGCGATGGAATCTTGTAGGAGTGAATCGTTGATGAACTGTGCTACGGTGGCTTGCTTAAGTGAATCCACCCAACGGAATTGAATCTGGATGGTATCGATGGGCCGGGGGCTCGTGAACACGTAGCTCTGGCTTACGGTGTCGTGAACTCCATAGATGTCGGTGGAATCTACCCGCAGCACGGGAACTACGTCGTTGTTGTCGCTGTAGCCGAACAGACGGAAGCGGGTCTCGCCCCAGATGGGTGCGGAGTTGTACTTGTCCAGCATCAGGGTGATCTCGGCGCGGGGGTCGCTGGTGCTGACGGCGATGCCAAGCAGGCCCAGAGGCTTTGAAATTTCGCGCTGCACGTTCTTGTTCTTGTCCCAGATGCCCTTGTAGTAGCTGGCGTAGCTGGAGGGTGTGTTGGTGCGGGCTGCGGAATAGGGGAATATGAATCCTCGACCTGCAGAAGCCCCGGGGTATTCCTTGATCATATGTTCGCGGATACGGCCCGAGATGACGTCTGCCTGCAGGTGGGAGCCTCCCACGTGCATGATTCGCACCTGCCCCTTGTTTTCGAACACCAGGGTGTCCATCTTGTTGAAGAAGGGGGTGAATGCTTCGTTTCCTTTGGGGAACTGGATGACGTTTACGGTGGTGTCGATGAAATCGTACTTGGTAAGGTCCAGACTATAGCTGCCAGGGGCAATGGTCAGGTCCTTTGCAAAAGTCGAAAGTGCTGCGAAGGCAACGATGAGGAGTAGGCGGATCATGGATTGACTTCTCCTGAATCCGGTTTAGTTGCGGCATCTTCTTTCCACTGCTGCAGTTCTTTCATCTTCTCGTCGTTGAGGCCGTGACGGTCCCGGAACTTGAAGTAGTCGTAGTGCATACGCAGTGCCGAGCAGAACAGGTCTCCCATGTAGGCCGCGCCCCTGCGGGTAAAGTGGATGTGGTCGGTAAAGCCGAGAGCAGGTTCGCGGTTAGCCCACTTGATCATGGAGCCGTTCCCGCCCATCACTCGGTGCATATCCCAGTAGGCAGCGCCGTTTTCTAGGGCTACCTCCCGGAGGGTCTTGACGGTAAGGGCTAGGCCCGGGTATGTTTTCCATTCGCCATCCACCTGCTTAGCCATATCGGCGGGGCCGATGAACAGAATGTCAGCATCGGGGTTCGCCTTCTGGATGGCGAGAATCTGCTTGGTAATGAGCTTCTTGGTCCAGTCTACATTGCTGCTGTTAGTGCCGGGCACCAGGTTGCCGCCGTACTCCATGATGATGAGCCGTGCGTTCATGGCCTTGTAGGATTCGGCCAGAAGTTCGGAATCAATGCGATGGAAGACTGTGCCCGAAGAACCGCGCATGGCTACGTTGTCCACGGCTACGCCGTAGGCCCCGTCTGCGGAGATGGCGTAGATTTCGGCGGTTCCGTCCAGATAGATCTTGGCGTTGGAAGTGGTGTCGGGAAGTTTCCAGGTGTAGACATTGAGCCTGGTAAGGCGTTCCACCTCGGGGGCGGCAGCGGTTTCGAATACGGTGCGGGTCTTTACCTTGAAGGTGCTGTCTTCGTTAAGGCCTACGGTGTCCCTGTAGGTGCGCTGGTAGACCAGCCTGAGCCGCAGGGCTCCACGCTTGCCGGCGAGGACTTTTATCGTAGAGTAGCCTCCAACATGGGGGAAGGTGTTCTTGCGGTCTTCACGTTTCTTGATGCCGATGACGGCGGAGCCTTCTAGGTCGGCGAACTGTGCCAGAGGACCGTAGCGGTTGTGGTCCGCCTCTTCTTCTTTAGGTCCGAAAAGAATATAGCGCTTGAGTTCGCCCTCGTTCCAGTGGCTTGTGGTCTGGGAGGGAATGGTAAGGATAGGCGGCATCATGCCGGGGCCCGCTCCGCCGAATTCCTGCTGCAGGTCTTCGCGGATGGTAGCCGATATGCGGTCCTCTTCTAGCTGGGAATCACCGTAGTGGACGATGTGGACCACGTTGGAATCCAGCTCCGCCAGCTGCAGGTGCAAGAAGAACCTGTCGAACCAGGTGGGATCGTCGTTTGGCAGGTCGAATCGTGTCTTACCTTCCTTAAAAAAGTCCTCGTAATACTTGAGGGAGTCGCTGTAGGCGGCGAATTCCTTGCGCTTGGTTGCCTCCATCATCTCGCGGATGGCTTCTTCGGGGTCCACCGCAGCAGAATCGGCGGTGGAGTCCTTGGGGGACTTCTTTTCGAAGATGTCGGTGAGCTTCGGGTAGCGGAGCGTCACGTTTGCCACCTTGATTCCACCGTCAGGGTAGACTACAGCCACGATGGCGAGGACCACGAACAGGCTGATGATGGAGAGGAGGACTTTGAGAGGAGACATCATAGACGTTCTACAATCGCATCCATATTGCCCACGAACATTTCGCCGGTACGCATGTCCTTGTATTCGAATTCTCCGGCGGCAGCTTTGGAACCGTCGACGTACACGACAATCTTGGCGCCCTGGTAGTTGGCCTGGTCCAGCTGCTTGCCCATTTTCATGGCGGCGAGGGGGTGAGCCACCGAGAAGGGCTTGCCGGAACTTGCGTTGCGGAATGCCTGGGCGGTCTCAAATACCTTCTTCATATCGTTTGTAAAGCTTGCGATGTAGAAGTCTACGCTCTGCTTGGGGCTGGGGAGCAGCTTGTGTTCGGCGAGGAGGTCTGCGAGAACCACGTCGCCCATGCCAAAGCCCACGCCCGGGATGCGTTCGCCACCCAGCTTTTCGGTGAGGCTGTCATAACGGCCACCGCCAGCGATAGCGCGCATGGATTTACCCTTGTCGAAGACTTCGAACACGATGCCGGTGTAGTAGGCGAGACCGCGGACAATACTCAGGTCCAGGTTCACGCATTCGCCGTAACCTGCAGCGGTAAGCGTTGCGAACAGGTCTTCTATTTCGGCGAGGGCTGCCGTTGCGTTTTCGCTGTGCACTCTGGTTTTGACTTCTTCGATGGACTTGCAGCTCATGAAGTCGTCGAGCTTTTTCACCTGGTCTTCGGTAAGACCGGCTTCGGCCAGGGCTTTGGCGAATGCCTCGGGCCCGATTTTTAAGCGACGGTCAAGCACCGGGTACACCAGCGAGGGGTTCGGGGCGCCGATTTCCTCCAGGTAGGTGGCCAAGAGCTTCCGACTGGAAACGCCAATGGCAAATTCGCCATCCTTGAGGCCGAACTTGCGGAGCATGGTGGCGATGGCTGCCATCAGGTCGGCCTCGGCGTAGATGCTTTCGGTGCCGATAATGTCCATGTTCAGCTGGAAGAATTCCCGGAGGCGACCCTTCTGTGCCTTTTCGTAACGGAAAAGGCGGGGCATGCTGAACCACTTGAAGGGTTTCTTCAGTTCGCGGGCCTTCTGGATGACCAGGCGGGCAAGGGTCGGGGTCATTTCGGGGCGGAGCGCGATTTCGCGGTCGCCCTTGTCCTTAAAGTTGTAAAGCTGGCTAACGATTTCTTCGCCGGATTTGCCCGTATAAAGCTCCAGATGCTCGAACATGGGGCCTTCGTATTCTTCGTAGGCGAAACTTTCGGCGGTGCTCCGCCAAGTGTCAAAGATGTAGTTCTGGATGCGCTGCGCTTCCGGGTAAAAATCGCGGGTGCCCTTGGGCAACTGAGGAATAGAAATGCTCATAGTGGGCGAAAATTTAGCAAAATAGGCGTTTTCCGGGCTAAAATCGGTTGCTAAAGTCCGTTGAAAAAGGGGAGTTTTACATTTTTTTTGTAATTAAACGTGCTTTCCCGTTATAAAAAGAATATATTACTGAAGGGGAGCATTTGGGAGGTGTCTATGAGTCTTCTTCAAGGAAGAAGTTTTGTGGCGTTGTGCTTTGTGGCCGCCAGCTCCATGCCGGTTGCCTTCGCCAAACAGGTGAATGTTTCTACCGTTGCCGACTTGACTTCGGCTACTTTGAATGCCAAGGCGGGGGATACCATCTGGGTAGCCCCGGGCAAGTAT
>CAMIWK010000007.1 GCA_946402415.1 uncultured Fibrobacter sp. | reverse complement strand
TGGATGACGTTAAGGCAACAGTGGAAAGTGGACACGGACCCAAGTGCAAAGATGGATCTGAGATGGATAAAGAGAAGTATCTCTATGAAATCGAGAACATCGAACTCTGGGCAATCCAGAAGGAATCTGAAGAAGATCCCGGTAAGGTTATCTGGGCCCTGTACACCAATGGTGGCAGCGCTGAAGAACCCCTTGCTGACAGTGCTTATGTAGATGGAAACAACAGCTTCCTCGCTCTCCCTGGCGAAGGCAACCTGGGACTTACCCCGCCGCCGGCTCTGAAGAAGCCCGGTGCAGGCGTGACCCTTGCAACCCTTACGCCTAACTCCGCTCGTACGCTCAAACCGGATGTGGCCGCCAAGACCATGATCTATCCGCTTTCTGCCTACGACCTGATTGCGAAGGACCTGATTGCAATTCATACGCAGTTTATTGACCTCGAAGACGTGGATAACATTATCATCGTGGCAAACGACGATACTCAATTTGACAAGATCATCCAGCTCATGGACCGCTCCAAAGAAGCCGGTTTCGTGAAGATTCAACTTGCTAAGTTGGGAGGTTAATCATGGCTAGAAGAACTCGTAAGTTTAGCGAAGACGTACCTTTCTCCCTCACGTCCATGATGGACATGATGACCATCATTCTGGTGTTCATGATTAAGAACTTGGACGCCGAAGGTCAGCTTTTGACTCAGGCCGAAAACCTGATTCTTCCGATCTCTACCTCCAAGGTTCAGCCTACGGAAGTGTCCTTGACGGTGGTGGTCGATAATGCGTACGTTATCGTGGATAATGAAAAGGTGGTTCCCACTCCCGATGTCCTCAGTCAGGAAGAACTCCTGGTCGAAAAGGTGAACGACGTTCTGAAAGACCGTCGCGCTATCGAACAGGAACACAACCTGAAGATGGGACTTCCGGCTGACGAAGCTGGCCATATCATTGTCCAGATTGACAAGAACATCCCGTACGATGCCATGTATAAGGTGATGGCCACTTGTGGCTTTGCCGGTTATACGAACATCGCATTTGCCGTGATGGAAAAGAACGGCGGGGAGGAATAACTATGGCTAAGAAAAAAGCTCCTATAGATCCGTTAGTAGCGTCCCTGATGCCGGAATCCGACAAGAAGATGGGTGCTATCGCCGGTATCTCCTTGATCGTTGCTCTTGCTTTCTCCCTGTGGGCTTCCATGTACGAAGCTGTGGTTGATGAAGTGATCTTCGAAGAATCTGCAGCTGCCGACCTTTCCGCTTCCATGGTGATGGACGAAAAGAAGGAAGAAAAGAAGGAAGAGAAGAAGAAAGAAGAGCCCAAGAAGCCTCGTAAGAAGGCTGGTGGTGGTGGTAAGCCCCGTGGTAAGGGCCAGCCCAACGCTCCCCAGACTCGCGGTGTGCTTAAGCTCCTCACTGCTCAGACTAAGAATGCTAGTGCTGCTGCCTACGATCTGATGAAGAACCAGAAGTTCACTAAGGACATCGATAAGGTTCTGAAGGACGTGGCCGGTCTCCAGACTACGGGTAAGACCGTTCTCGGTGGCCGTCGTGGTAAGGCTGATGGTGGCTTCAACGAAGGTTATGCTGAAGGCGGTTCCGGTGGTATCGGTGACGGTCTGGCTGGCCTCCTTGGCGGTGGTGGCGGTGGTATCGCTACCAAGGCTAAGGGCTCCATCAAGACTCCGTCTGAACGCGATATCGACATGGGTGCCGGTGGTGGATCCCGTTCCGCTGCGGACATCATGAAGGTGGTGCGTCAGCGTACTCCGGGTCTGCGCCACATCTATAACAAGTTCCTGAAGAAGAAACCGGGATTCCAGGGTAAGGTTACCCTGAAGTTCACGATCGCTCCGGGCGGTGAAGTTATCAGCATTTCTATTGCGTCTTCCACCACTGGTTACGGCGAGTTTGATGGCGAAATCAAGACTGCCGTGAGCCGCTGGAAGTTCAGCAAGGTGAAGTCCGGTAACACCACGGTAACCATTCCGTTCACCTTCTCTGAATAGTTCAGGGCCTAGCTTTACGCTAAAAAAAGACCGTGCCAAAAGCACGGTCTTTTTTCATTTTTCTATTGCGTTTTTAAGAGAATATATTTAACTTTATGGTATATAATTCAACAGGAGTCCTGTACAATGAAATTGAAAACAGCTGCGGCAGTGGGTCTATCCTTCGGAGTCCTCGGTGTTGGGTCTGCTTTTGCAACCTTCGCCCGTGTGGAATCCATGGGCAAGAATACTACCTACATCATGGATGATGTGAGCATTTTCGATAATGCTGCAAACATCAACTTGTATCCGAACTACTTGATTGGTGAATTTGGGCCTTATACCCAGGATGTGGCTACGGGTACAAACCAGGACCCGATGCACCCGAACTTCGGTGGAATCTTCTCCCTGTCCTTGGGTGATGAGAACAATCCGGATCCTCGCCTTTCTATCGGTGGCTTGTTTGGCCGTATTAACGATGAACTGATGCGTTATTTCCCGACAAGAGTTGTAGGTGAAACCTCTGGCGATACTACCGATGTTCCTGAGACGGTAACGAACTTTGATGGATTCTTGGGCGGTACGCTTTCTAATGGCGATGCTTGGGGCTTGCATATTTACATTGCCCACCAGGACGGTGGTGACAAGACGGAAAGCGGCGACTACCAGGTGAAAAGTGGAGCCTATGCTTCTGCGGTGCAGGCAGATGGTGGCTTGAACTTGCAGTTTGGTAGCAACATTGACTTCGAGTTCTCTTTTGGCTTGGCTCGTATTCAGTATGGCCCGGAACACTTGAACTTCTTTGATGATGGGGATTTCTCCTTCTTGGCCAAGTCTCGTGCGTTCTTCACTCTGGACGCCCTGGATGGCGAACTGGTGCCCGCCTTCTCTATGAAGTTGATGCAGGCTCCTGGTATCGAGGACAAGCATGCCCAGGCCGGCCTTGGTATCAACGTTGCTCTTGACCGTGGCTTCTTCTGGATGGGTGCCGACTTTGTCTGGAATAAGCTGAAGGCTCACGACTGGTACTTTGATTATGAAACGGGTGAATCCATTTACGACTCTCAGAATGAAGATCATCCTAACTGGGATAAGCGTTCTGACATCGGTGGTATGATTACCTTCGGTATTGAACGTAACATCTGGTGGGATTGGTTCGTAATCCGTGTGGGTGGCCAGAAATCCATCCTCTACACCAAGTGTGATGTGAATTCTAGGAATACGTCGGGTCAGGGCATTTGCCGCGAAGATGGGAATTTCTTCAGCACGAACCCCTTGGCCGATGGTACTGCAGATGACCATGTAGGTTTCGGTTTCGGAATCAACATCGAAGAAAAGCTGAAGATCGACGTGACTGTCGCCGAAGACCTGTTATTCCGCAACCCGTTCCAGGGTGAGGGCCGGATCTTCTCCAGAATTTCTGCAACCTACTCCTTCTAATTTGTTTGAAACAGGACTTAGAGACGCTCCCATTACGGGAGCGTTTTTGTTTAGGAGGGGCTAGGATCTAGAGACTAGGATCTAGAGATTAGAGATTAGAGATTAAATCCTAGATCCTAAATCCTAGATTCTAATCCCTCGAACCTTATTTCTAAATTTCTAGCATGAAACTTTTATTCTCTGCTATCGCATTCGCATTGTTGTTTATCGGTTGTTCTGAAAGGACGGACCGGATAGAGAAAAAGCTGGAGGCCTATCTTCAGGAGGACTTGAAGTTTATGGTGGCGGAGACTATGAAGGCTGGAAGCAGGGATGCCTTGTTGGATACTCCCTATTACCGAGTCAAGGATTTTAGGCTGTTCTCTGGCGCCGAAGCGGAAATCTATTCCGCCTACGCCGAGGTAGATTACTTTATCTATAAGGATATGGCGCTCCACGAGAAACGCAAGTACCGCTATGACGTGTCGGCAAGGCAGTGGGACCGGTACTATAAGGTGTTATTCTTCGGGGCGGATACTCTGAAGAATTAAACACTAAATACTATATTTATTAACAAAATCTTCACATAGAGGGAAACATTTTGTTTGGATTATTTTCTTGCGATATTGGTATTGACCTTGGAACAGCCAACACCCTGGTTCACGTAGCAGGTCAAGGAATTGTAATTAACGAGCCCACCGTGATTGCTGTGGACAGCAAGAACAACAGGGTATCCGCCATTGGTTTTGAGGCGAAGAAGATGCTGGGCCGTACTCCGGGTGAAGTCCGAGCTGTCCGGCCCATGCGGGATGGCGTGATTGCCGATTTTGAACTGGTGGAAACCCTTTTGCAGACATTCATTAAGCGTGTGCAGAAGTACCCCTTGTGGATGGTGAAACCTCGTGTGGTGGTCGGTGTGCCTAGCGGTATTACCGAAGTGGAAAAGCGCGCCGTGATCGATGCAGCAAAGCAGGCCGGTGCGAAGGAAGTGCACTTGGTACATGAACCTATGGCTGCGGCTGTGGGTATGGGCATTCCTGTGGAAGACCCCGTAGGCAACATGATTGTGGATATTGGTGGTGGTACCTCTGACATCGCCGTGATTGCCTTGAACGGTACGGTGTGCAACGCTTCTGTGCGCGTTGGTGGCGATGAAATGGATGAGGCTATCGTTGGCTACCTGCGTAGAATGTACAACCTACATGTGGGTGAAAGTACTGCTGAACAGATTAAGATTCAGATTGGTTCTGCAAGTCCTCTGGAAGAAGAACTGACCATGGAAGTGCGCGGTCATGACTTTATTGCGGGGATGCCCCGTACCATGACCATCAACAGCACTGAAATCCGCGAAGCCCTGAATGAGCCTGTGACGGCGATTATCGAGGCGGTGAAGCAGGCTTTGAGCATGACGCCTGCCGAACTTTCTGCGGACATTTATGATAAGGGAATCATCATGACTGGTGGTGGCTCTCAGCTCCGTGGTTTTGATGAACGTATCCGCAAGGAGACAGGACTTTCTGTGAATGTCATCGATGAAGCTCTGGTGTGCGTCTGCAAGGGTGCCGCCCGTATTCTCGAAGACTTGGATAAGTATCGCCCGGTATTGATAGCTTCGTCGAACTAGTCCTTGAAAACGGTCCTCGATGCTTAGAGCGTTCCGCTTTATAGTCGGTTTGTTTTCGCAGAAGCATGGCATAGGTGCCTTTGCATTCTTTCTACTGCTCGGAATATTTATGCGCGAGGCCTCAGAGGCCACGCAGAAGGGTATTGTATCTACGGCACTTGCTTCGGTGTTCTATCCGGCGCAGATGGTAATTTCGTCGGTGGACGAATTCCGTTCAGTGGCTCACGAAAACGAAATGCTTAAAGAAGAGAATGCGAGGCTTAGGCAGGAAACCTATTATGCCAGCGAAGCCTTGCAGGAACTAGCCCGACTGCATGCCTTAGTACGTTTTGATGACAAGTGGGATTACCCCATCGTGACTGCCCGTGTGGTTGGTCATAATCCGGGGCGTTTTTTAACAACTCTTGTAATCAATCGCGGCACGGCAAGAGGTGTTAAGGAAAATATGCCGGTCTTTTCTATGAATGGTTTGGTTGGCAAGGTGTCGAAAACCTCGCTGACTCATTCCAGAGTTCAGCTGCTGGTGGATCCGAACCTTAAGTTGTCTGTACTTGAGCGGAGAACCCGCGTAGTGGGCTTCTTGGAATCCGTAGATGGCCGCACTCTTTCTGCTATGATTCCTACCCATGCGGGCGTGAAGGTGGGGGATACCTTGATTACCTCTGGACTTGGTGGAATTTTTCCGAAGGGAATTCCTGTAGGAACGGTGGAACGGATTCGCCCCTCTGACTTAGAAGTGATGCAGTTGATGGATGTGATGCCTTTCCAGGAGTTTTCCTCTCTGGAAGAAGTCTTTGTGATGGGCAAGGAAGCGGAATGGATCATACAGGAACTTTTAGATGAATAGCTTGAAATGGTTAAGAGTCCTGTTGATTTTTTTCGTCTGCTTTATCTTGCAGACGACGGTGGCTGAATGGATCCAACTGTTCGGCGCAAGTCCCGATATTATTGTCATTATGATTGTGTCCATCGCCATCAAGTTTGGGCCTGCGGCCGGGTGCTTCTGGGGATTTTTTGCGGGCTTTACTCAGGATGTCTATGGCCCTGCGGAGTGGCTCGGTGCAAATACGATTTCTATGACGGTTCTTGGATTCTTGGTAGGCCAGCTGGAAGAGCGGTTCTTGACATTGAACTTGCCTATGAAACTAGGCGTCCTTGGATTTGGTTTCTTTGTGTGCGATATGGTTTATTTCTTCTTGACGGGACTGGAGAAGGACGTGATTACTAACCTGTTCCTTTCAAAGACACTTCCTGAATGCGCCTATACGCTTTTTGTCGCGGCCATTTATTTCCATTTGTCCATTGGGAAGAAGAAAAAGGTCCATGTTTAACAAGTCCGATAACGAGGTTGTTCAGAATCGGAACTGGAACGTGCTGATCTACATGACAGCCGTATTCGTTCTTTTTGCTATCCTCCTTTTTAGGCTTTATTCCCTACAGCATACCCACTACGATGAGAATTTCCAGCGCTCTGAGAATAACCGCTTGCGTCGTGTAGAACTGGTGGCTGAGCGGGGCTTTATCTATGACAGGAACGGCGTGGTCCTTGTGCGGAACCGCCCCTCTTATCAGATTGCCTTGCAGGCGTTGAACTTGCCCAAGAAAAAGGCGGATCGTGATTCCGTTTTCAACGCCCTACTTCAGATTGTTGATAAGGATGGCAAACGGGTCTTTGATTCCCTTTCTTTGGATACGGCTTTCCAGCGGACTCGCTGGATAAAGAATAGGCCGATTAGAATTCTGGAAGATGCTTCGCCGGAGCAGGTTTCCGTCGTAGAGGAACATTCTGAAAAATTGCCCGGTGTGGTGACGCTGATTGAATCCCGCAGGGATTATCCCTACGGGACTTTAGCCTCCCATGTACTTGGTTATACCAGCGAAATCTCCGAAGAGCAGCTTAAGTTGCCCGAGTACGAGAATTATTCCCAGGGAGACCGCATTGGACAGAAAGGCCTTGAACAGTTCTATGACCAGGAATTCCGGGGCGTGAATGGCGTGAAGGTCGTAGAAGTCAATGCGTCTGGACGTGAAATAAGTCAGGTGAAAGGGGTGGATAGCAAGGCTCCCATTCCGGGACTTCATTTGGTATCTACAATCGACTTGAAGTTGCAGAAGGTGGCGGAGGAGGCTATTCCGGATACGGCTCGTGGTGCTCTTGTTGCCATTGACCCGAGAAATGGGGAAATCCTTGCTATGGTGAGTTCTCCTAGATTGGACCCGAATATTTTCTCCCTGAAAAAGCGTGAGCGCAATAGAGGCTGGGCCCAGGTGGCTTTGGACTCCCTTCGCCCCCTGACCAACCGTGCCATTTCGGGAACTTACCCGCCGGCATCGGTCTTTAAGCTTGTGACGGCTGGGGCTGGGTTGGAATACGGGATTCTTTCGGAATACAAGCGATATCCTAAATCTTGTACGGGAGGCTTCCAGTATGGCGCCCGTTACCAGAAGTGCTGGGGAACCCATGGAAGTCTGAATGTGGTGAATGCGATTCGTCTCAGTTGCGATGTGTTCTTTTATCAGGCCGGCCTTGAAATCGATATGGCCCGTATCAATGAGTTTGGAAGGCGCTTTGGTTTGGGAGAAAAACCCCTGGGCGTGGATATTCCCGGTGAAAAGGGAGGGTGGCTTCCGGATTCCGTTTCCTTTAACTTGCGCAACAAGCGATTGGGCTGGCGCTGGGCCAGGGGGCTTATCCTGAACCTGTCCATTGGACAGGGACAAATCGTGACTCCCCTGCAGCAGGCGGTTTTGGTGGGTTCTCTTGCAACCAATAAGGGTGTTTATCGGCCTCACTTTATGAAGGAATTGCGCGACGTCGAGGGAAACGTGGTTCGTAAATACGAACCGGAGATAGTTCGTTCCGGCAAGATGAAGACGGAGACGCACCGAATCTTGATGGCGGCTATGGATTCTGTGGTGAATCACCCCGGTGGAACAGGTAAGCGCGGGCGAGTGCCCGATATACGTGTGGGCGCTAAGACGGGATCTGGCGAGTGGAAGAAGGGTGAAAAGACCCACGCCTGGTATGCGGCAGTGGCTCCTCTTGAAAATCCTGAAATAGCTGTGGCTGTGATTATGGAAGCTGCTGGCGGTGGCGGTGCGGTTTCGGGCCCCATTGCCCGCAAGGTTCTGATGGCCTACTTTGGGAAGGAGGACAAGAAATGAGTTCAGGTCGTTTTTTGGACAAGTCCCTGAAGGTGGACTGGTTTTTCCTCTTTTTGACGCTTTGCCTTATGGTTTGCGGAGTGTTGCTGGTCTATTCGGCCACCAACAATGAAAAAGTTGTCTTTTACGAGACTTTCTGGTTCAGACAGATTATATACTTTGTTTGTGGTAGTGCTATAGCGGCAGGTATCGTTTTCTTGAGACTGGATTGGCTTAAGAGGATGGTGGTACCTTTTTATGTCATCTCCCTAATCTTGCTTGTGGTGGTGCTTTTCTTTGCCGGCGATGTGGTGAAGGGTGCTGGTCGCTGGATTGATCTTGGCATTTTCAAACTGCAGCCTTCGGAATTTGCAAAGATTGCCTACCTGCTTACTATTTCTTATTGGCTGTCCAGGCATCCGGTGAGCCTGTTTAAGTTGAAGAGCTTTGTTGTGCCTATGCTTTTGTTCATCGTGCCTTTTGCCCTGGTATTGAAACAGCCGGACCTGAGTACGGCCCTTGTGTTTATTGCGGTAACCTATGTGGGGTTCTTCTTTGCGGGGCTTACCCTGACCGATATGTTTTTGCTGGCAAGTCCGCTTCTTTCGGTTCTTTTCTCCCATTCTCAGACCACGCTTTATCAGGTGCTGTGGGGCCTTTTGATTTGTGCGGTGGTGTTTTCCCTGGTGCGCCGTCGTTTGCCTAAAATTCTGACGATTGTTTTTTTGGTGGTGAACATTTTTGCGGGTTATGCCAGTTCCATGGCTTGGAACATGCTGCAGCCCCATCAGCAGAAGCGTGTGAACACCTTCCTGGATCCAATGAGCGACCCCCTGGGTGATGGTTACCAGGTTTTGCAGTCCTTGACGGCCATCGGTTCCGGCGGTCTCAAGGGGAAGGGTTTTGGTCATGGAACCCAGACCAACCTGGCGTTCTTGCCCGAGGAACATACGGACTTTATCTTTAGCGTGTTGGGGGAACAGTTCGGCTTTGTTGGTTGTGCTGTCATCTTGACGCTGTATTTCCTGTTTCTTTGGCGAGCCACTTCAACCTGCAAGCTTTTCTCGGATCCCTTTATTACCCTTATCACGATGGGAGCGTCCACCATATTCCTTTTCCATATTCTGGTGAACGTGGCTATGACTATAGGGCTTATGCCGGTGACGGGACTTCCCTTGCCGTTCCTTTCCTATGGGGGGTCCTTCGCCCTAACCTGTATGGTTTTGGTTGGGGCATTGCTTTGTATGAGGTTCCAGGGCCATCGTCAGTAGTTATATTTACTGCATTATGGCTACTATTCCTACTCTCAAAGACAATCTGGTTATTGAAAACATCTGCCCTCAAATTGAAGGAGGGCGCTTTATGCTCAAGCGTGAACCGGGTGATACGGTCACGCTTACTGCGGATATTTTCCGCCACAGTCACGAAAAGTACGATGCGGCGATTTTCTATCGCCATGTGAGCAAAAAAAAGTGGGATAAGGCTCCCATGCACTTTGTGGACAATGACCAGTGGGAAGGTTCCTTTACAGTCAACAACATTGGCTATTACGAATACAAGATTTGTGCCTGGACCTTGGAGCCCAAGGATGTTCCCACAGAATCTCCCGTGATGAAACTCAGGGTGGACCCTACCTATAGCCGTGTGGGTACTTGGTACGAGATGTGGCCCAAGAGTCAGGGTACCGACCCTAAGAAGAGTGCCACCTGGAAGGATTGCGAAAAGCAGCTGGACTATATCGTGGGCCTCGGCTTTGATACGGTGTATCTGGTCCCGATTCACCCCATTGGCGTTACGAACCGTAAGGGTGCAAATAATGCATTGCATGCCAAGGTGGACAAGAAGGGTAAACCTCTTGAACCGGGATGCCCCTATGCCGTAGGTAACAAGAACGGCGGTCATTATGATGTGGACCCGGAACTGGGTACCATGAAGGATTTCGAGCATTTTGCCAAGACCGCCCGTGACAAGGGTCTGCGTCTTGCTCTGGATATCGCCCTGAACTGTAGTCCGGATCATCCCTACGTGAAGAGCCATCCGGAATGGTTCTACCACGAACCGGATGGTTCCATCAAGTTTGCAGAAAACCCGCCCAAGAAGTACGAAGATATTTATCCCTTCGATTATTACAACGAAAACTACAAGGCTCTTTGGAAAGAAATCGAGAATATCATTTTGTTCTGGGCCGACAAGGGTGTGGAAATTTTCCGTATCGACAATCCTCATACTAAGCCGTTCCCCTTCTGGGAGTGGCTCATCGCCGACGTAAAGGAAAAGCGTCCGGAACTGGTATTCCTGGCCGAGGCCTTTACCCGCCCGAAGATGATGCATCGCCTGGCCAAGTCCGGCTTTGATATGAGCTACACCTATTTCGCCTGGCGCTCTGCAAAGTGGGAATTCGAACAGTACTTGAAGGAGCTGACCCAGAGTGGCGCTAAGGAATATATGCGTGGTATATTCTTCCCGACCACGCCGGACATTTTCCCGAAGTACCTGGCCTACAAGGGCCCCAATGCCTTCAAGCAGCGCTACTTCTTGGCAGCGACCCTTTCGAGCCTTACAGGCATGTACAACGGTTATGAGCTGTGCGAGAATATTCCGAGCCCCATCAAGGAAGAACTGGCTGACAGTGAAAAGTACCAGTACAAGGTTCACAACTGGAGTGGTCCCGGCATTCAGGACTTTGTCCGCCGGGTGAACACCGCCCGTCAGGAACACGTGGCCCTGCAGGAATACGACAACCTGGATTTCCATTACGCTCAGAACGACCAGCTGATGGTGTACTCCAAGAAAACCGGCGACGATATTATCCTGTGCGTGTGCAATATGGATATGGACCATCCGCAAGAAGGCCTGGTAGAAATCAACATGTCGAAGCTCGGCATGGCCGAAGATGCCTTCTACTTCTTGAAGGATGTGGTTACTGGAGATAGCTTCGTGTGGCGTGGCAGCAAGAACTTTGTGCGCCTTGACCCTGCAAAGGCCCCTGGCCACATGTTCATTGTGAAGAGAATATAAAGGTCGCTGGCGAATACGTGGGCGGACTTCGTGAGCCACAAGCGACTCGTATTGCGATTATATCGCATAAACCAGCGCCTCAACAATAGAAACAAGCAAGCTCGTTTCTGCTGCACTCGGCTTAGGTTTATTTAACGAGTCGTGGGGGCGAGAGCGAGCGCCTTTCGGAGACTCGATAGTTGATTGGGCGCGAGCGGTCTAATTACATCGCTTGGTAAATCTGGAATATGGCGAGGATCTTCCCGACAATGGCGGGGATTCCTGGACACAAGAAGCAAAGTATTACGCGGGTCACGCGGTTTTTCCACCAGTGCTTCACCTGCCAGATGTCATCGGCGAGGGTCTCCATTTCCTGGACTCTCGGCGGTCGCATATAGACTTGCGTAAGGGCGGTAAAGAACCCGACACCGATGAGCGGTGTGAGTCCTGTGAAGGGTGCCATAACCAGAGCCACCAGCACTGTAAGCGGGTGCCCGCCTGCGATGATGGTCCCAAGCATAGCGCCACCACCGGTGAGCATTGCCCACTGGAGGCTCAGTTCGCCGGCCTTCTCGATACCGGCCTGGTAACCGATGTAGACGATGCTTGCAATGATGGCCACGGGAATGGCCCAGCCGATGATTTTCCAGATGGGGGAACCCTTGGGAATGACAGAAATGGATTCCTCGCTAGGGAGTTCCTTGTTCTCGCTGATGATGCTGGCGATGCCTTTGACATGGCCGGCGCCCACTACGGCTACCACCTTGTTTCCGGGGGCACTTTTTATCTTGCTGGCTAGGAATTGATCTCGTTCATCAATTAGGACTTTTTTGACTTCGGGAAAAGTCTTGCCGAATTCCTGCATCATGACGCTTAGGGAATCCTGCTCCTTGATTTTGGCCAGTTCCTCTTCGCTGACTTCGGTCCTGTCGAATATGCTTCCGAAAAGTCCGCCCAGGAGGCTCAGCTTGCGGTACCAGGGTGTACAGGCCCAGGCTCTTTTCAGCGTAATCTTGATGTCCCGATCGGCGAGGACTACGGGGATTTCCTTGCCCTCGGCCTCGTTGACGGCTTCCTTGAGTTCTGCACCGGGCTTGACTCCGGTCTGGGCTCCCATACGTTTTTGGTACGAGCCTAGCACCAGGTTGGCGATAAGGGTGGCGAGCTGCTTATTCTTGATGACGGACTTTAGGTCGGTTTTTTTCCAGCGGTCGGGGTCCTTAAGGGATTGCATGCGTCCCTCATCCAGTTCTACACATACGGTATCGGGTTTCTCGTTTTCGATAGTTTCCTTGACCAGCTCCTTGGAAACTTGGGAAATGTGGGCGGTACCCACGAGGATGATTTTCCTGCTGTCATTTGTAGAAATTCGATAGATGTCCGTATTTTCGCTCATATTGGGCGAAAAAATAGAAAAACAGCACACTTTGCCTGTGAAAAACCCCAGAAAATGCAAAAAAAAGCTCAAAAGGGCCTTTTCCTTGAAAAAATGTGTATATTTTAGGGGGATATTTTTTTCGGAGGTGCTTCCTATGAAAAAGCTTTTGATGGGTGTTTCTTTTTTGGCAATGATTGTTGCCGGCTGTGCAGGCAGTGTTTCGGATGATCCTGAAAAGATCGACACCGCCTTGGTGGGCTTCACGTCTTGCGTGCAGAGTTCCCGCTGGAGCGAGGCCCTTGACTATGTGGCTGAGGATGAGGCAAGCGAAATTAGCGATGGAGACGAATTCAAGGAAGAATACAAGATTGCGGCTCGCCGCCTGCCTCTTTCGACCCTCCGCAAGGCCGGTTTGAAGGTGGATGGCAAGGGTCGTCTGGTGGGCATCAAGGATGCCATGGACGAAGCCAACGAGCGCTATATCGTTTCCGAAGAACAGGCCAAGGTTGGAACCAACCTGGAAGAAATGGAAAAGGAACACATCCGCCGTCGTCTGGAAGAAGGCCAGCGCGTGATGAAGCAGGAAGAGGAAGAAGCCAACAAGGAACAGGAAGACATTGTCTATTCCAACAAGCTGACGGATGAAGAAAAGCGTAAATATGGCAGTACCCGCGACTTGCAGGCTCCCGAGAAGTTCCAGGATGAAAATACCGAAGCCGCCGAAGAAGAGGTTCATGGCGACTACGAATCTGACTGATTTTGAACAAACTAAATTTTTAGATTTCCCTCGACATTGGTCGGGGGATTCTTGTAAAGAGACATGAAACGCTTATTGACTTGTTTATGGACTTTGACCGCTGTTCTCGTAGGTTGCGGGGACTGGGGGTCCGATGCTTCTGACCACGGTTACCAGGCAAGGCTTGATTTCCCCTATTTTTATGGCCAGGACTGTTCCTGGATGGGTAACGACTACCTATGCGGTGATGTTTATTCCCTGTCTCCATCCTTGAAGGTGTCTGTAAAAGTGGATTGGAACGGGAATGCTACCGTGTATTATGACGGGACCGGACCCTATTATTTCATGCAGAAGGAATACGATTACGCCTACGACCGGCATTATGATGAGTACTATTACCAGTTCGATTTGGATGGTAATTACAGCCTGACGGTCTATGATTCCGGTGCCGAAGCTATCTATGCTGATGCCTTTACAGGGGTAGAACACCATTATTTCTACGACTGGTGGTAGGTGAAATGAAATTAGCTCTTGCTTCTCTGCTCTTTTCGATTCTCTTTGTTGCCGTTGCCATGAAGACTCTTTCTGGTGGTGACAGGGACCCTTTTTTTGTAGACACATCCATTGCGCTTTCTCGTTATGAACCGATGCTTTCTGCAAATCAGACTATAGGAACAATGGATGATTTTGTTCGAAAAAGAATGAACTTTTTTGACGATTCTCTTTCAAAAATCCTAGATTCTTTATCGAAAGGGAAACTTGATGAACGGAATTTACTAGAATTACTCAATATGGAATCCAACGTGGCCCGACATAAGATGCTTGATTCCGCCCGCCTGGTTGCAGGGGCGAAAATACAGAATGCCTATGAACAATTCAATAGTGTGGTTGCTTCATTTGGCCAGCAGCATGGTTTTGAAATTCTTTTTGGTACGGCCTCAAATTTTGTGGTATATGGAGCGAAGGGGAAAGCGGACAAGACACGGGACTTGCTGCGGTATATGGGGGTGAAAGATGAATAGGCTTGCAAATGTCTTTGCCTTGGTTGCACTGATTCTTTCTGCCGTTGGAATCATTTACTGTATCTTTGTCCATGAAACGTCTGTTCGTTATGGATTTATCAATACCGAAAAGATGCAGAATACCTTCGTAGAAGCCCAGAAGGTGAGGGATCAATTGCTTGCAGAAGAATCTAAGTGGAATGATGCTGAAAAAGTTATAGAGGATTCTCTCGCTACCTTTGAGGAACGGTTGAAGCTGGAATACGATACGGCGTCTATTGAAACAAAAAAAAGGTTAAAGTCGGAGCAAACACACCGGATAGAGGAACTTGGCCGGTTTGAGCAGGCGAAAAAAGACGGGTTGCAGAAAATGCAGTCAGAGTTAATGGCCCCTGTTTATGAGAAAATAAATGGATCTCTTGCGGAATATGCCAAGGAACATGGGTTAGATGTGGTATTTGCGTCCAGTAATGGCAGTATAGTGTATGGGGACGGTTCACGTGCGGACTTGACTGAGGATTTTGTTCTCTTTTTGAACAATAAATATCAATGATTGCGACTTTTGTGATAAAGGCGAGAAATTGGCTGATGGCTGCTTTGGTTGCCATTTCTCCCTTGTTCGCATTGCAGGGAGGCCCTGTTCAACCTGACTACATGCAGTTCGAACCCTCTGGAATGAAGGACATGGTAAGTCTTCAAACAGGGAACTTTGCATACTCCATACCTCTCGGAGAACTGCTTGGACCTTATGGGGGCTATCCACTAAGTTTATCTTACCACGCTGGAATTTCTCCCCAACAAGAGGCTACATGGGTTGGACTCGGTTGGACCCTTTCTCCGGGGAGCATAAACCGCGATATTCGCGGTATTCCTGATGACCAGTTTCATGGTGGTACCCTGGGGTATGTATATCGCTACTCAGCTATGCGAACATGGAACCTAGAGACGAGTTGGACCATGGGTGTCGTAAGCGTTGGACAAAATGTTTCCAACACGGGCGGAGTCGGGTTTAGCGCCACAGTCGGACCGAGGATTTCGGGTGTTGCTGGCGTTGGCTTTACGGTTGGGACAGAAGCCATAGGGGTAGAAGGAACGGTGGGCTTCAACAATGCGGCTGGATTAAACATGAGTCTGATGCTCTCGTCAAATGGAATTGCTTCGGTGAGGATGGGAACATCAATCGGAGGCCGAAATGTCAAGGCCTCGGCAGGAGTTCAGTATTCTACGGGAAGCGGGGCCGCATACAGCGTTGGGTTCGGTGATGCCCATGGGGTGTCAAACGTGGGCTTAAGTGCTGGCCCATCGGGAATCAGTACGTCAATGAAGTCGGGACCGATATCGACGGGAATGAGCAGGAACGGCTCCAGTGTTTCTGTCAATGGAAGCGGTTTGTCCGTTTCCAATGCCTCATCCAAGGGTAGCGTGCGGACGTCCAGTGTCGGGTTTGCCGTTGTGGTTCCTACGTACGTGGGCGTTTTTTCGTTAGGTTTTGGCCAAGCTCTACATGAGTACCATTTGCGATCTGCAACTTCGGACTACGTTTACGGATACATGTATCAGGCTGGCCCATCTATTTTGTCCGATGGACAGAATAAAATTTTCGGGCTGCCCGTTGCGATGGCGTCCCAGGGAGGTTCATCGGGAAACATTCCGTGGAAATGGACCATGAAAGGCCGGACTTTGGAAAGTTTGGGTGAAGATGAAATGTATCCCTCATATGATATGTACACGGTGTCTTCCGAAGGTGTTTCTGGCACTTTTCGTCCCTTTACCCGCGAAGAACACCGTTTACACAAAATTGTGAGTAACGAGAAAACTACAAGCAGTGAAGTTTTTGAAGATTATTCAGTCTTGCTCAAGGATTCTACTGACGGATGGCCTTATGGGAGTGAATTTGAAGAGGCCACTGGGGGCTCTGTTCTAGCCAGGTCGCAGAATCACGACTATGAATCTTACCGACAGTGCATACATAGCGATAGTTGCTCCCCGTATGCTCTTTATTCAACCCGTTTCAGGAATGAGGGAAACAGGTTGGTTTATCGGAAAAATACAGATTCAGAAGACACCGTTACCACGGGGATGAATTTCTTGTTTGTCGGGGAAGGGGGGTATTATGAAAGTGAACCTTTTGAGGGTGCGAAATCCCGTGAGCGGAGAAAGGTTTCGGACATTTTGCTGAAGAGGAAAATAGACAGTTATGATTATGCCCTTTACGGATCTCGAAAGATTGAACCAATTCTTGAGGATAATAGCCCTGTGGGAAAACTTAAGGGTTTCGTGATAACCAATTCGGATGGGACTCGGTATTATTTTGAGCAACCTGTAAGATCTTACCTGAAAGTGGATTATTCTATCAATCAGGAAAAGGGAACTCCGATATTTGTTGATTTGAAGGGAGACGCCTCTGATGATTTCCTTGATAGTTTGGTTAGTGCGGTTAGGTCGTTCCTAGATTGGAGCGTAGAAATGGTGAATCCATCGCAGGCGGTGGAGAATACACTCAACTATGTCATTAAGAAGGGCTCCCTTGATGAGAAGTGTAAGTCTGGATATGAATCTGAAAATAATGCGCTGTTCTATACCTATCAGGTGAACATGAACCCTTACGCCACACAGTGGCTGCTTACTGAAATCCGTGGTGCAGATTTTATTCAGCTTGGAGACTCCGTTGGGGATAATGTTGGCTACAATGTCAAGTTCCATTATACGGAACCTACGGTTTATCGTTGGAGAACACCTTTTGCAAGGCCTGGTTTAGACGCTTCTGACTTGCCGAATTTCAGAATACCAAAGAATGGCTATACGCCGGAAGGTTGTGATTCCCGTATGTATCAGGCCGGATTCGGGGTAAAGGAATATGTCTATTTGAAATCAATTGAGACTTCAACGCACAGGGTGGAATTTGAACTGAATGACCCTGCAACTGAAGAGCGTGTAGACGGGAAGGGCTGGGATTTCAACTACAATGACAAATCGAAAACCATGCCCATAGTTGTTCAGGCTTCGATTTTGTCTAGAGCCAGTGTGGTTTCCGAAGAAAGCGCTAGTCTACCCATTGGAAATGGTTCCCAGCAGGCATTCACGAAGCAAAAAATCAGCATTGTCCCGGAATATCTTTATACCAACATGAAGTTGCCCGAAAGACTTTTAAGAAAGTTCCGCGGTAATGCGGCTATAAAAGTAACAGGGATGCCCTCGGTCAATGCTCCGACAATGTCGCTTATGGTCCAGGATTCGGTTTTGTACCAGATGCCTTCGGAAATCACCTTTGCAGTGGATTCAGTGGGCCAGTTCGAGGAATCTCCCGCCGATGAATACGGGTATGGACTATACAGGCTTCGCATCCGCCTTGTCGGCGACTCCATTTACGCGTATCGCTATGCAAAAAGCAACAGCGATATGGACAAATATAATCACGCCACTGTGGTCTTTGGGGAAAACGGAAACTATGTTTCTCATCCCCTCATAAACTGGAGCGATCTGGTTTTTGCGGGTGATTCGAGTGACCCTGCAGAAAATCAGATGCGTTACTTGAAGAAGATATCGTATTTTAACCGTGGTGATTCGACACCCTACCGTGAATTTGAGTTTGGCTATGATTATTCCTTGCATCCCAAGGCGTTGAATTCCTACTGTAAGGGGCGCTATCCTGCAGACAACGGGCAGGTTGAGACCTCTCCGGATTATGCGGGCCTTGGAATATGTGAAAGTCAGAATAGCGGGAACCACCTTTATGGCAAACTTTCCCTGAAGTCAATTATGGAAACAGATTGTCAGTACGGAAAGTGTTCCAGTCTGCCCCCGTTCAAGTTTGAATACCATTCGCCGTCCCTCACTTCAACGCGGCTGTCCACAAAAAACAGTTGGATGAATTTGTCGCAGAATTTGACTTATGCAAGCCCCGAAGATACGGTCGGGACGAACCAGTTCCCGGATAGCTATTATGAGAATATTACCGATTTGGATGCAAGTATTATCGCCTCTTCCAATGTTGTAGATGATTGGGGGTTCTGGAACGAGCGCGCAAATCCAGAAAACCACAAGGTTTGGCAGGATTTTGCCGACTATGGTGCGTCTGCCTGGAGCCTTTCGCGGGTGACGGAGCCTGCCGGGGGAGTTATAGAAATTGATTACGAGAGAGATGTCTACAAGGATGGAGAAGAAAATTCTAACGAGAACATGTATGCGGAATTTGAAAGTGCAGATTACTGTAAAAACTATGCCGGGGATTATCCGGTTGCGGAATCGGACAGCATTCGGATATGCTTGGAACTAGGGCCGTTGTATTGGCGTGAACAATGTCTGGGTCCCCGTTCCGCTTTCTGGGATGTGGTAAGGCCTGCTGGCTACCAGGGAACGGGCTTTGAGTACCTCGATACCATGGGCGTAACCTCGTCTGGCGAAGTTGACACGTCGCGAAATATCCTGTACAATGTTCTTGGTAATATGGGAACCAAAGTGAAGTGCGGCTTTGGTGGACTTGGCAAATGTTCCAGGACCCGCTCCGTTGCAGTGTTGGGCGATGCTAAGCCGCTGAAGTTACTATCAAAAAATGATGGATTGTCCCGTCGTCTGCTTGTATTGGACCGCTCCATGCCTTACATGGAAGCCGCCTTGCAGTCGGCTGCCGACAAGATAAATTCGAGCAAGAAATGGGGCATCAAGTCCAAACAGGGTTCCTTCTGGGTTAGAAATTCAATGTCCGAGATGAAGGGCGGCGATTTGCGGGTCAGGCGCCTTATCCGACATGATATCGGACGGACTGTCACGACGGAATACACGTATGAACCCGGTGAAATAGCACAGTTGCCTGATTCTGCTTACAATACGGTAATTGGGAACCGATTCTATTCGGGCAAGGTCTCGTTCGCCCTTCCCGACATGGACCTGTCTCCAAAATCCAGGATAGTGGGCTTTGGCGATAATGACTTGTTCTATGTTCCCGGTTCCAATATCACTTACCCCAAAGTCACGGTGAAAAATTATGGGGCGGGAATATCCAATGGACGGACAGAGTATGAATATGTCACACCTGAGACAGGCATTCCTGCGGACTTTATAGACGAAGACACTCGGAGTGCTCTGCAACCGTTCCTCCGCGTGAATACCAGGATTTTCGTGTGGGGTGGCTATGAGGATGACCGGACATACAAGGAGCGCCCCTTCCTTGTGACATTCACCCTACTTGATGCGAACAAGCATGCCCTCGGAGAAACCCGCAAGATGATGGTTGTAAGGGACGGGGTGACCAGTTTTACGTTCTATGATGAAAACATCCGCAATGCCCGTTACCTTGCCGCCACGTCACGTTTCTCGATGGATTCATCCCTTTCCGTGCAGCATGATACCCTTGCGTTGAATGCCTCACTTTCTGATTTCAACGACATGGATGTCTCTGTTATCTGGTTCTTGGGAACTTATACCATGACATACAACAAGCAGGGAATGAAGGATGAGATTCGCGATGACCAGAACTTTGTGTTGCATAAATCGTGGTTGCGTTCGCAGAAGGAGGGCTATTACCCTATCATATACAAGGCTGTGGAGTATGGACAAGATTCCATAACCTTGCAGGAGATGGATGCCAATTCGGGCGCGGAAAAAGACGAGCGGGATGTCGCCGACTTCGAAAGTTCCGTAGCCTATCACGACTTTACGGCATTCTTGGGATTGAATACAAAAATTTCGTTCTATCGCGGCGGAAGTTCCGCTTTGATGGTTAGGCAGGATAGCACCGCCTATAGCACTCGAGTCCCGGATATTGCACCCGGTGTGGCCGAAGGCGCTGAAAATACCCAGAAAAGTAAGGTAGGCCGTCAGGTGGAAAGATGGAGTTATGAAAGGGTCCTGAAGTGCAAAGACGGGAAGAAAGACAAAAATTGTGAAAAGCAATATATTGCGCTTTATGACAAGGATTCCCGCAAGGATTCCAAGAGTTTCAGGTATATTCGCTACCCCGCCTTCCAGGTATCTTCGGTAAGCTACACGGGTCACGACAACCAGCCGTCTTCGCACATTGGGTTATGGGGAAAAAGCGCGTTGGAAAATCACCAATTTGACCCGCTAACGGGACTTCCTACGGCGACTCTTGCAAAGGCTCCCTCCCCGGACGGAAAAGAGATGCGTAAGTTGACCTTGAAAAAGCCGCACTACTCGGTAGTTGATGGGGACACATCCCTTGCAAATGGAATGTTCCGCCGGAACATGCTTTCGCAGAACTATCTCTCCGCCCTATATTCGGGGACTGTTCCTGCAACATCGCCATGGAATTCGATTCAAGTGAATGACAGCCTGAGGAGCTTTGACATTACGCCGTATAGGCAAATGCCCGATTCCGTTTATCCGGGAAAGAAAAGGCCGTATGTCGGATGGGGAAATTTCAGGAGTCGCCGAGAGTCTAGGGAAATCGTGGGTGGAGGTAACCTGTTGTCTGCGGTGTCGCCTTTCCAGAGTACGGATCCGGCGCATGGGCAGTCTTTCCCTACGGTAACGGATTATGATGGTGAAATGATTGGTTTTGTAGATTGGCATTTCCGGGTGCGGGAATCTCGCGACGGGTTCGGGCGGATTACGGCTACGCATTATTCTCATGATGGAATGTACGAGACGGGGCTGTTCTTCCCGGCGGGCCTTTCCGAGGTGGCAAGCTTTGTTCCCCATAGGGATACCATCGCCATGGCTAATTGTGGAATAAATTCTATTGGCTATGGGGTAACAGAAAACGAACTTGTTTTGTTTGATGGCTTTTCTCAAATTAGTTGTTATGCGGTACCAAAACAGGGGCGTACCCTGATAGCTGAATATACTTTGCGAAAATCAGGCCGGGCATGGGAAACAGTCCGTGATACAGTCTCCGGGAACCCTTATGTTCTGACGCTCTATGGGGGCTACCTTTTGTCATACCTTAGAATTTACCCTGCAGATGCACAATCAAGGACATTCGTGTATGACCGCTACGGGAACATGGTCAGGTTCGTTTCCGAAGATAACGTTTCTACTTATTACGAATATGATCCGTTCGGACATCTTGTCCAGGTTCGCGATGACGATGGCAACAGTTTCAAGGCCCATCACAGGGAATACAGGAACGGAGGCCAAAATTGAGAATGGTCCTCGTTTTCATATTGGCCCTTCTGGGATTGTCCTTTGGTCAGTTGTCTGTCCGAATTCCCGGCGATAGTCCCACACAGTTTATTTTGGGTGAAAAGGCTTTTGTTCCGGTGTTCATAGACGGCGTGTCGGGCAACGGCTCCACGGAACACGAACAGGGGGTTGCCCCCTATGTTCTGGAAAATGTTTCTGGGAATGCGGGCTGGCTAAAACCAAATGGCCGCCCTGCATACAATTCCAGCCTGGACAACGCCTATTACCATTGGCAGAACAACCAGAACTTCTGGCTTGAACTTTCCGGTTTTCCTCCGGCAGCGGGAACATATTCGGGAACACTTCGAGTACGGAATACGGCAACAGGCGAGTCCCAAAATATATCGTATTCATTCAGTGTCATAAATCCACCCTCGAACTATTACGGGGTGGTAATTGCCATGCATGATTCTGCGGCCAGTTACAGACGGCAGATGGAAATATACACATCGTTAAAGAACACAGCGACCGCCGCAAGGACCCTTCAAAGCCCCTACATAGATTATTACGCTACGCGCATGTCGGGAAGACAACCCGTAGTCAATGTCTGGAAAAAACCATCCAACGGTTGCGTGCAGGTGTTAGATTGCGGACAAGGGAATTTTGTGATACGCCACAGGTTCAGCGGTGAAGTCTCTATCGGGGCGGGGGCAAGATCGGGAGAATTTCAAGTCGGTTACAACGAGGTGGCAGGTTCCACGGACCCCTATTACTATAGTTCGTTACAAGACAAGGACATTTGGGCGTTCTTAGATGTGAATCAAGGGTATGTCGCTGCAACAGAGAGAAATGCCTATGTGGATTATTCCGCATTCCGCTGGGCGACGAACTATACGGCTCGGGCCATGCAGCGAAACCTCTTTTATAACCAATACGAGGCCCTTTACGACCATTCCGGCAATCGATTGTGGGGTACTGCTCCGTCTTGGTTCTCTGAACAGGGGTGTCATGAAGTGCGTATGACTACAGCGACTTCATACAACTGGCAAAAGTTTAGGACAAATTCGGGGATTTCGGGTTTCTGTACGGAAGGACTTGTGAATACATCTCCCGTGATTCAGTTTTCCACGTCCGGCCCCGACACGATATATGAGGGCGAGGACTATTTTATGCGCCCTCTCGTCACCGATGTGGACGGTGATGACTTTACCATGGAACTGGTGGGTCCCCATCCTTCTTGGATAGAAGTTGGGACCCCGGCAGATTATTGGGATGATTATGAAAATGTTATAAAAAACAATGTGAACACGGCTACAAACAGGAAGGTGTTTTACATTCGCTCTCGACATGGCGACATTCGCAAGACGGCGGTCAAGCCTACCGGAAGCTATACTTACACGGTGAAGGTGACGGATTCATATGGGGGAAGTTCTACTGCGACCCGGACGGTCGTGGTTGTTGACGGAAGCCTCCATCCGTCGCACACCCCCTCGGGCCTTGCCGTATTGGTCGGTGACGAGACCTGGTTCAAGAGATACCAGCTGGATGTGGCGAGCGGGGTAGTGAACTATTCGGGAACATCAAGGACGCTTTCCGCAGGGTGGCGTTACGACTATTATGGTGTCCATGCAGAACGACCTTTTTCCTCATCATTACCCTCTGCACATTATTGGTACACGGATCCAAATGTGGATGTGACTTACAAGGCTTGTGGTAGTGGCAGATTCAGATTGCGTTATACAGGCAAGACTGCCCAAAATTTTTTGGCCAACCGTTCTTACCAGGATAGTAAGGTTGGTTTTGTCTATGGAATAAGTATGAATAAGGTGGACGATTGGTCTATCGAGGATTTCTATGCTGGTGGCGATACACTTCGGCGTAGGCAATATGCGCCTAAGGCCCCGCTTTATGACGGAGACGGAACTCTCCTGTGGGGTGAGGCTCCATCGTGGGCGGCGGATTGTGGTGACAATTCATCTTCATCAAGTTCAAGTCTTTGGTCGTCTAGTTCGACTACTGGACAAAGCAGTTCTTCTGTTTACCCGCCCAATTCTTCATCGAATCCTATTTCCAGTTCTTCGGTGCAGCCGGTCAGTTCCTCTTCAATTCCGGTCAGCAGCTCATCTGCGGTGTCCAGCAGCTCTGCCGTCTCGTCATCGTCGTTCAACCCTTATACAGATTTGCTTATACGTTTCTCGGATAATTCCACTTCGACAGGTGCGGCGAATTTGAAACTCTATGTGGTGAACAAGGGGAATGCTACTGCCAATATTGGCGGTTACGAACTGCGCTTCTACTATAATGGCAACGAAAACCTGGATGCGTCACGGCTAGTGTTTGAAAACTACCAGAACTCATCTGCAGTACAAAGTAAGGTGACTGAACAGTGCGAAGAGAACCTGTTTGTTTACAAGGTTAAGTTTTCTGATGATGCGCAAATCCAGCCGGGGGCGAGTGCTCCTCCTGGAGGAATGGACCTTGCCGTGCATCTAGATACATGGCAGAATTACGATTGGCACGGTTTTGCTAGTTGGGTGGATGCAAGTGAGCCGACGGATAATCCAAATATGGCACTATTTGATGCCAATGGCAATCTTGTCTATGGGACGGAAATGTGGCCCTGTAACGGCTATACGAAAAAGAGTCTAAAGTTGACCGTGAACGAGACCGTTCATGCTGAGGGAATGGGAATACCCAACGGGTACGTGAATGATGCCGTAGGCAACGTCTCCCTAGAAGTCCGCAATGACGGTGATTCGAGCCTTGTCGGCCCTGTATATGTGGATTTTTATGTAACTCACCCTGCAAGTCATGTACCTATGCTCGTTATCGGCACCGATACGCTCTCTGTTGCCGGCGCGCTGATGTCGCTCGGCGATGGTATTGCAGTTTCGCGAACATCTTCCGGAAATAGGCATACTTTCCGCTTTGTGCTTGCAAATGGTTTGCCGGCGGCTGCAGTCCGTAACATTTCCTTTGTTTTGCTGGACCAGTGCCTTACGGATTGCCCATCGGGCAGCGAAAGCGTCTATACTTGGAGCCTGGCAGATGATTGGTCCGCCATGGACGGTATAGCGAATCCATGGAATTCGGTGAAGACGGAAAAAGTCGCTGTCTATAGTTCTACAGGGGAACTTGTCTATGGGACTCCGGACCCTTCGTCACCGACACCCCCCATGCAGGAGATTGCCGTGGGCGACACCGTTTTCTCCTTGACGCTCCCGCGAACGTCATTGGCTTCCCAGATAGCGAACAGGACGGACGCCGTCCAGTATTCCGCGGGTCAGTTGCTTTCGGGGGGCGATTTCGAGTCGGACTGGTTGCATGGATGGAACGTGTCCGGGTCTGCGCACAGTGCCCGGGGAATTTCGCCGCAGGGTTCGAGGCACCTGGAACTTTCGAGCGGAGCCCGCATAACTCAGGCCTTACCCCTCCAGGCGGGGAGATTGCTTGCGGATAGCGGTGCGGTACTGATGCTCTGGCATACGGGAACCCTGACAGTCGAAATTTCAAAGAACGAAACTTCGGTAAACACGAATACAGTTTCGGGTGGCGGCACATGGAAACGTGACACCGTGTTCCTTGCGAAATCCCTGTTTGACGGTTCTTCCGTTTACGCGCTCTCCATTTCCGCCAATGGCGCGTCGAGCCTCGATGACGCCATCCTGACTGCTGTTACAGCGGCTAAGCCGGTCACTTATGCGGTGCGCTTTACCAACACGGCGGGGGAGGAACTGGAGAGTCGCGCCTACGACGGTGCGGAGGAACTGCTGGTGACGGATTCCGAGCACGACGGAATGGGCCGCACCTGGAAAAAGTACCTGCCCTTCGCTCTCCCCTGCAAGGGGGCAGCCGACTGCAATTCCGAGCGCAAGACGACCCACAACTCCGGTATGGCAAAGTCCTACTACACCGCGTCGAACGCGGATTATCCCGACGCAGGCGGTGTCCCGTATGTGGAAACGAAATGGAAACCCGACCCCATGGCCACCAAGGATGTGGAGGGCGCTCCAGGTAGTGCCTTCGGCGTTACGGGCGTAGATGGGCGGACGCACCTGGTAAAGTCCTACTCCTCGGGCGTCAACCTGTCAGGCGTCAACCTGCTGGACTCGGCCAGCCTGAACTCCGCCGTGGCAGCCGTGCGTCACGGACGGGCCTACGACGGCGACACGAACTACCGTGCTGCGAGGGATGCGAACCCGACGCACCTTTGGGAACTGAACACGGACCAGGACGGTCGCAGGGCCTTCACGGTGAAGGACGGTGAGGGTCGCGTGATCGTTAGTGGATCGCTGGACAGTACGGGCAAGTTGCTCGCCCGCAGCGTGAACGAACTGGATGCCCGCGGAAACGTGGTCAAGTCGCACCCGCCTGTAAGCTGCGGATATACGCCCAGACCTGCAAACTGCGTGATTCCGAACGAATACTGGTACGATGCCCAGAGCCGTGTTGTCAGGAGCAAGGAGCCCGACGCGGGGGAGACAAGGACGTTCTATGACCTGATGGGCCGCGTCCGCGCGACACAGACGCAGAGGCAGATTGACTCCGGGGCGTATTCCGTTACCGTCTACGACAACCTTGACAGGGCTATCTATACCGGCGAATGGAAATCGTCGCTTGACAGCGGGGCCGCAAGGGTGTATTTTGGCAATGTGCAGAACCAGTTCAACCCGGCTGTTGCGGGACTTACCCCAGGTACCGTTACCCGCATGTTTTACGACAGAATGCCTGCCAGGGACACCCTGGGGGTAGAACTTTACCCGGCGACGGTCCAGGCAGATGCTTTCAGGTACGGCAGGGCCCGCACGGTGGCGGAGGTGTCCGATGTATCCGCTGACGGTAGCGGCAACGTTGTCCGTGTGGCGAAAGCGTATTCCTACGACAAGTATGGTCGCGTCACGGCGACCTACGCCTACGACCCGACAGTACCTGCAGACAGCCTGAGGATGCTTGCCCTGGAAACGGAATATGACCTTGGTGGCAAGGTGACAATGGTCAAGAAATACCCCTACGGCGTGAACGGCGGCGGGACCTCGCGGGCCATTACAGAACGTTACACCTACGACCGCCTGGGCCGCGTGGACAGCGTGTTCTCGAAGAACGGCTCCGGCAGTGAAATTTTACTGGCCCATTACACCTACTACCCGACCGGGGGCGTGAAGACCGTGACCATGGGCAACTCGCTCACGCTAACTTACACTTATCATATTAGCGGAGCAGTGAAGACTGCGGCCGTACAGTCAGCAGATGGGAATACCCTTTACTCCGAAACGCTCTACTACGAGGATTGCGGCGGCAACGGGTGCACTCCGCAGTACAACGGCAACATCAGCCGCATGGTGCACGAACTGGCCCATGGCAATGCGGACTTTAGCCTGTACCGCGATGTAGCCTATGCCTACGACCAGCTGAATAGGCTGACAAAGGCAGACGATGCAGAACAGGACTACTTCGATGAAGCCTTTGGATATGACGCGCAAGGCAGAATGATTGCCCAGAGGCGGGATACGAGTGTTGCAAAGAATGCTGGTGGCGAGTATATTTACTATGCCAACACCAATAGGCTGAAATCCATTGACAACGGAATGGGCGGAACGGCTGATGACCGCATTACGTCAGATGCGAGCGATTTCGTCTATGATTCCGAAGGAAACCTGATAGAAGATAAATCTAAGAAGATGAAAATCTCCTACGACTGGAGGGGAATGCCGGTGGAGTTTGTTCGTGAAATCGAAAATGGGGATTCCCTGAAACTGGTGATGATGTATGATGGGAACGGAAAGAGAATTTCGAAAACGAGGCTTCGTAAAGGAACGGGTTCAGGCGAATGGCCTGTTGAACAAGTCACCCACTACACGGGTATAGGAACTGAAATCCGTACCGGCAATAGCGGAAATGGAAATGAGACACGGGTTGTTGTCAGCCTGCCGCAGGGATTAGGCAGATATGGCGTAGAACCGGCGCATTATTTTGATTCCATAAACACTTCATTTGAATGGTATCTGAAAAACCACCTCGGTTCCACAATGGCAGTGTATCGCACTACGGGAACAACTGCTGGACCGCCCATGTTGCAACATGCTTACGATTATAGAAGCTACGGAGAAAAAATTGACTTGACAGTATTAACGGATAAAGTTACCGAAAACTATACAGGAAAAGAACTGGATGATGAAACTGAACTAGGTTATTGGGGAGCAAGATATCTTGACTTGATGCTCGGAATGTGGATTTCCGTTGACCCGATGAGGCAATTTGCAAGCCCGTATCTGTATGCCGGGAATGGAATGAATCCGATAAATGGAGTGGATCCTGATGGGAATGATTTCGATCCGAATGAAGGAGGAACTTATGTTTATGCTGTATTTAATCAGCGTCGTAGTAGCACAAATACATTCCGATTCCTTAGAGCATATAATGATAAAGAGCGATTATATCGCTTTTATGATACGAAAGGGAAAGACGGCGTTACTAAAATAGAACCGAGCGCGATGCCTGATCCTAATTACGAAAAAACATATGATGTATTTATTCCTTTTGAAAGTTATAAAGGAGGCATAAACGGAAAGGAAAATTTCTCCGTTTTAACAGAAGTTCTTATAGGGCATGAGTTAGATCATCCGTATGAGTTTGATAATGCAGGTCATAATGATAAAGAATCTGTACACACTCCAGATGAATATTTTAAAAGCATAAAAGACATGTCTACAGAGCCACAACCAGACCCTATATATTTGAATGATTACAAGGCTGCCGATGAAATGGGGGTGTATGATGAATAAATTATCATTTTTGATTATATTGTTTATTTGTGTTTATGCAGAAAGCTCTTGTTTTTCTGAAATTCCTCCAATTTTACTAAAAGACACTATCATTGACTGCAACCATATAACATTTCTTTATCGTGCCGAAGAATGCTCTGGTTTTTCGCTTCAATTACACGGTTGGGTCGAAGCGAAACAAATGAATTGCTACGATCGTATAAGTTGTAGGAATTTACATAAATTAGATAGTACAGTCTCTATAGAACCCGATTCCGTAAAAGTAAATTCTAGAAAAAAGAAATTCTTATATAAAAATGGTATTGTATATGAAACAAATGAAATGATTAAAGGGAGAAGATACAATGAAAAATTCATTTACGATACAACTATTCGCGACACCACTTATCAATTAAAAATGAAATCTTTTTTTATTAACGATAGTTTGATTAAGCGAAATATAGAGATAGATACCCTCATTCCTTCTAAAAAGCATCGTCGAAAATAATTTTTTCAGGAACAATATTTCAATCAACTTCGTGTACAATTCCGAGGGCAATTTGACGGAAGACAAATACTTGCGAGGTGAGAACTTCAAAAATGCACTTGTGCATTTTTATTGCCGAACCGTAGTGTATTGCGCTTTGCGCAATTCCAAGCGCATGAAAAATTCCTGTGATTGGGGAAAGACATGCCGGTCGAATTCAAGCTCCAGAACACGGAAAATTTCAGTGATAGCACCCGTCTTGCGATGATGTACGACTGCACCGATAGGCGTATCTCCAAGACGCTCCCGACGAATCCCACAACCGCAACAAGCTTGGAAATGGTTAAGGTGACGCATTACACGGGCATCGGCACGGAAATCCGCGAGGAGTTCCACAGCGGTTCCCGCGAAAGGGTTAGTGTCGTTGTCAACATGCCGCAGCGACTCGGTCGCAACAAGGTCGCGGACGCTTCACAACCTGCCGGTGATAACGCCTCCAGGACATTCGAATGGTACCTGAAAAATCACCTTGGGAGCACCATGCTCGTGTACGGCACTGTGTCCTCCACGGACCCGAACACCGCCGATATCGGCGAGACAAAGGCTGCGTACGACTACAGGGCGTTCGGCGAGATGGTGACACTCTCGCAGCCCTCGGACAAGGTCACCGAGAATTTCACAGGAAAAGAACTGGATGATGAAACCAAATTGTCAAATCATGGGGCGAGACTTCTTGACCCCATGTTAGGCGTGTGGATAAGTGTTGATCCTAAACGCTTCTTCCCAAGTCCTTATCTTTATATGGGAAATGGGTATAATCCGATAAGATTCGCTGATTTGAACGGTGAAAAGCCGGGTGATTTATTTAATACACCAGATGAAGCAGCTAAGGATTGGGCTGTTTATGTAAATGGCGATTCAAAAAGGATGAATCGTGAAGCTGGTACCTACATATTAGTGAATGATGATGGCAAATATCATACGTTAAAATCTCCATTATGGGCTGGAGAGGATGGCTTTAAAATTTTTGATTTAAACAATATAGCGAGGCGTGAAGAAATGTTTGATAAGGTTGTGGGTGTTGCTCATACGCATGGCGCTGAAGATTCTAAATATGATAGTGAAAACTTTTCAGACATCCTTAATGATGATGGAAGTAGAGAGGGAGATATTCCTCTTTCGCAAGAGAATGGTATTCCCATATACTTAATGACTCCTTCCGATAATTTTATGAAATATGATCCATCTACAGATGAAATTACGTATCCTGGAGAATGACAATGAAAATTTTCTTGTTGATTTTTCTATGCGTGTCAACCCTTTGGGCTCATAGAATTGCCGGAATTTCGTTGGATTCCGTTGATGTTGTGTATGAAGAAAAAATGGAATCTGATGTATTACACATTAACCTTAAATTCAGCTCTCCCGGAAAATTGGAAAAAATTAGTGTTCGTGGAAGCGATCTTTTCATTGACATCAAGAAAGATGAATTGTCTGATTTAGATGGTATTTTAATATGTGGTATGTGGGTGAAAAAAAATAATCGCTCATACGAGGTTTATTTTGATACTCCTCAATCATATACCAAGGGGGTTCTGTCTTTTAATGGCAATGAAGGCTACAAGGTTGAAAAGAAGGAACTTCGCTCTCGTAAAGAACCTGGTCAATTGTCTCAAGTACATTCAAAAGAAAATATATTGAATTATACTCCATCGGACAGCGACCTTCATATAAAGACTTTGTTTGCGAGATATGACGTAAGTCCTGTTGTTGGTAAATTCATGATAAAAAAAGAGGATGAGAAATTTATCAAACTTCAAACTCGTGATAAATCGTTCCAATTCTCAAGTAGCATTCCTACGTCTTATTTTTCATTGAAAGAGATAAAACGTAATATATCCTATTACCTGATTTTGAACGATTATTCAATATCCTTTAAACCGTTTTAAAATATTGTGAATAAAACAGATTTTCATGACAAGTACGGTTGCACCATTGTCCACTATGAGTACTACCCGACCGGGGGCGTGAAGACCGTGACCATGGGCAACTCGCTCACGCTAACTTACACTTATCATATTAGCGGAGCAGTGAAGACTGCGGCCGTACAGTCAGCAGATGGGAATACCCTTTACTCCGAAACGCTCTACTACGAGGATTGCGGCGGCAACGGGTGCACTCCGCAGTACAACGGCAACATCAGCCGCATGGTGCACGAACTGGCCCATGGCAATGCGGACTTTAGCCAGTATCGCGATGTAGCCTATGCCTACGACCAGTTGAATAGGCTGAAAAATGCCGATGACATAGAGCAGGACTATTTTGATGAAGTCTTTGAGTATGACGCACAAGGAAGAATGACCGTTCAACGGCGTGATACTAGTATTGCGAAAAATGAGGGTGGTGAGTATAGTTATTATGCCAACACTAATAGGTTCAAGTCCGTGGCGAACGGAATGGGCGGAACGGCTGATGACCGCATTATGTCAGATGCGAGCAATTTCGTCTATGATTCTGAAGGAAACCTGATAGAAGATAAATCTAAGAATATGAAAATCTTCTATGATTGGCGGGGTATGCCCGTGGAGTTTGTCCGAGAGGCGGATGGAGGGGATTCTTTGAAACTCGTAATGGCATACGACGGTAGTGGAAAGAGAATTTCTAAAACACGACTTCGCAAAATCGCAAATGCAACGGAATGGTCTGACGAACTCACGACACATTACACAGGGATTGGGACGGAAATTCGTACGAATAATAGCGATGGCGAAACTAAGGTTGTCATTAATATGCCTCAGGGGTTGGGAAGATATGCTATAGAATATGCTGATGTCAATGACTCGGCGAATGCTGAATTTGAATGGTATCTGAAAAATCATCTCGGTTCCACAATGGCTGTATATCGTACTACGGGAACAACTGCTGGGCCACCCATGTTGCAGCATGCCTACGATTATAGAAGTTACGGAGAAAAAATTGACTTGACAGTATTAACGGATAAAGTTACCGAAAACTATACTGGAAAAGAACTGGATGACGAAACACTGTTGTCTAATCATGGCGCAAGACTTCTTGATCCTATGTTGGGAATGTGGATAAGTGTGGATCTTGCTAGATTTTTCACTAGTCCATATCTTTACATGGGAAATGGATACAACCCGATAAAGTTTGCTGATTTGAATGGAATGAAACCTGGAGATCCGTTTAATTCAACAATTGAAGCTGCTCAGGATTTCGCAAGACTTTATAATGATGATGCGATAAGGAATAATGTGGAATATTCATCAGCAATTTATAGCTATAAGAAGGATGGTGTAAAAATTTATTCTTATAACGTACCGATTCGGGGAGATATTTCTAGTGCTCGTTTCGACAATACAATTGATTTAACAAAAGGTCAATCTTTTGAAACAACTGTTCATGCACATGGAGCGTATTTGGATGATTTTGAATTGGGTAATGATGTTCCTTCTCCACAAGATTTTAATTTGAATTTTAATGTTTTTCGTTCAAAGGGCTCTGCATTTGTTTCTGGTCCTAGTGGATATTTGCTTCGTTATGGATCTGATGTGAAAAATGATTTGCAAATGGAAATTGTACCTACTTCTGGAATTGCTGCGGATTGTAGCAGTCCTAGAGCTAATCCCAAAGGTGCGGATCCTTTTGCGAATCCTGTAGATGATGCTTATAGATAATAGAGGTTAAAATGTTTATATTGATTTTTTTGTTTTTATTTTCAGCGGTTTATGCAAATGAGGTAAATCAAGATGTATCTTTTTTTAAATTTTTAAAGCCTGAGTATAAACATATAGAATTTGTTAAAGAATCAGGAAATTTTATTTCAGAAAATGAACTTACAGCTTTAAATGAATGTATTACTGATTACAAACATTTTATACAAAAAAAACAAGAATATAAGATTTCGCATTATTTGTATAGATTTATAAGAACAAAAGAAAAACATTATATACTTTTTTATATTGGTTTTGATAATGAACTAATTATCAAAAAAGGTTTAGATGTCAATATGGGAGGAGATGCCTATTATTTATATAATTTGAAAGAGAAAAAGATTCAAATAAGACAATACATGCGATAACCTCATTGAATTTACTAATGTATTCATGACGTCCAAATGGTTCTTGAATAATGGAAACTAAAATCCAGTTTATTATCTATTGTCTAGAACAATACCGATGTCGGCGAGAAAATCGCGGCGTACGACTACCGCTCCTTCGGTGAAATGCTCGAATTGACGCCAACCGACAAGGTGACGGAAAATTTCACGGGCAAAGAGTATGATGACGAAATCGCACTCGACTACTTCGGAGCACGTTACCTCGACCCGATGCTCGGAATGTGGATTAGTGCTGACCCGAAGAGACAATTCAGCAGCCCGAATCTGTACGCCGGGAATGGCGTGAATCCGGTGAACGGGGTGGATCCGGATGGAAATGTGTTTAATGATTATGGCAATCAATTGTTTGAGTATATGAAATCAACAAATTTTAATGGTAGTAAAACATTAAAATTTAACATGACTAGAGCTCATGATGATCCTGATCGTTATTTTAATATAAAACCTGTAAGAATTTCAAAAATTGAACCTAGTGCTCATAATAAACCTGGTTTTAAAAAGACGTATGATGTGTATTTTCCTGTGGATAAGAATGCAGATGGCACGGATCTGTCCATTATAACCTACATTACCGCAGGTCATGAATTAAATCATCCATATACTCATATGAAGGCTGGTCATAACGATGTTGGAAATGTAAAAACAGAAAAGGAATTTTTGGACAACTTAAAGAAGATGGCTGATGAGCCCGAACCAGATAAAATTTACTTAGATGATTACAATTCAGCAAAGGAGATGGGGGTTTATGATGATGAGTAAAACATATTTGATAATTTTTTTTTGACAAGCCTCTGTTTTGCTCAAAAGAATGTGGCTTGCCGTTATTCTGATTATGATACAACGGGACAAACATCAAGTCTTTTGAAAGAAGTTGAATATGATTGCGGAATGTACTCAGTGTATAGTGTTTCGTGTTTTTCTGATTCAAGTTTTCTTTATAAATTTACCATTGGTGTACAACCTATTTCATCTTTAAAAATTAGACCAGAAGATTTTTTAAAAACAATATATGCCTTAAGCTGTAAAACCTTTAAATATTTTAAGAAACACGATGCTTCTTTAGATTTAAAAAAAGAAATTCTTTATTTGGAGCAGAACAAACGAGTGGAAAAAATTGTAATTTTTGATACTCTAGTGCGAGATTCATTTTATTATGCTTATATTGAAAGCTTATTTGATGGAGATTCTTTGATAAAGAGATCCTATAAGGATTCTGTATTTGCTGAACACTCAAAAAAAAGAAACGTAAAACAAGAACTGCGCCTTCACTAGCAAACTGCAACTATTGGGCGACTTTGTGTACAATTCCGAGGGTAATTTGACGGAAGACAATTACTTGAAAGGTGAGAATCTCAAAAAATGCACTTGTGCATTTTTATTGCCGAATCGTAGTGTATTACGCTTTGTGCAACTCCAAAAGTCTGAAAATTTCCTATGCTTGGAGAGGTATGCCTATCGAGTTCACACAATATCCTCCGCAGAAGAATACGGGTAGTTCCAGCGACACCGCCCGCCTTTCGATGATGTACGACGGGTTGGGCAGGCGCATCTCCAAGACGTTCCTGACAAAGTCGGCTACCACGGCAAGCTGGGATTCGGTCAAGGTTACGCACTACACCGGCATCGGCACGGAAATCCGCGAGGAGTTCCACAACGGTTCCCGCGAAAGAGTCAGTGTCGTGGTTAACATGCCGCAGCGACTCGGTCGCAACAAGGTCGCGGATGCTTCACAACCTGCCGATGATAACGCGTCCACGATGGCTGTGTATCGCACAATCGCGAATATCTACTGGACTGTCTGAGTTGCGATATGCTTGCAATTTAGAGGTTATGAAAAAAATGATGTAACTGTTTGTACAGATATATTTGAATTTGTTCTTTTTTTTTGAGTTTACTCATTTTCGGCCTCATATTGTGCGTTGAAAACTGATTGGTACATTCGCAAGGCGACTTCTTTGTAAATAAATTTTTACAAATTCTCCTTGCCCAGTTTGGACTTTTTGAAATAGTTTGGAATTGTCAAATACAAACAAAAGGAGTGTTTATGGCAAAAGAACATCTGTATGGGATTGAATTCAAGGATATTCCGAACAACAACCAGTATCTTGGTGCCGGTTTATTTAGAAAAACAGCAACCGGTTATGAAAGTTACGCTGATTTGCGAGGAACTAAAGTTCGCTTTCCGGTGGAATTTCACGATTCTGGTGTGATTTGGGAAGCTACATACCCAGATGGGTCTAGGGCTTATGTAAATTATCGAATATTCTCAGAATTCGATTTTGATCCAGATACACCTTGGTTTTAACGTTTGTTTAGACTAATTATCAGGACCCTTATCTTTTCGGGAGCATCTTTTTTTTCGATTCTATTAACTGCGAGCGGATTTACGGAATCTTCTTCGCAGAAAATGAGCACCAGGGTGTCCGCAGTGTCCGAGGGTCTGCTCAAAATCAGTTTGATTTCTTCCTTGGAAACGAGGTGGGACCTGTTGGACTTGCTGAGATTGAAATACATCTCGACTTTTTTCCGAGAGACGCTCTATAAAATAAAGACCGTCCGATTAATCAAATTGTCATTAGGACGATCAATCGGTGACACGGAGTATTTTATTGTCGTATTGACCCCTTATAGTGTGATTTACATCACGTCGTAAGGGCATTTCGAACAAAGTGGTTGGATTTTTACCACCAAAAAGACATCTTTAGATTATAAACTAAATACAAAACAAGGAGTATTTATGTGGTATGACGAAGCTATAGAGAAAGCTGCAGAAATCATCCGAAGAATTAATGACGAAAACGACGCTCAATGGATGATTATCACCATTGACTCAGATTCAGACGATTCAACAACACCCCAAAGAGACGAAATCTTCGGAAAGCACAATTTCTTTCGGGAATATAACGGAATTCCGCTTCCAGAATCAACATATTTAGGCAAGGTTCTCTTGCAAGATGCAGGAGAATCCATGATTGAAGAAATATGGCAAGAACTTACGAATGCTAATCTTGCCCCACGTCGAATTTGTGGCGGTTTAATAAATGATGCTCTCATCATTCGGAGTTCTGATGACCCAAACTAAACCTGTCTGATAAAAGCAACAAGCATAAAGTAAGAATAACAGGATGGCCTAAATATCTGTCAACTGTTAACAGACAAGGACTTTGTCGTTGTAGAATCAAGAAGATTAGGAGGGGGCAAATAACATTCTGTCTAATCCAAAGAAATGTGCCCCCCCCCCCCATCTCACTAAAACTTGATATTTTTTCACCATACTTCAATGACAAATAGTTGAGAGTCCGCATAAATTATTCGACCTGTCAGTCAGCAGGGATTTTAGCATTGCATAATCCATCTAGCACGTTCCTCGGAACAACTGCTTAAGGTTATTCCAATTCCTCTTATAAATCGCGTCAGATGTGAGGGCGTGGTTTGGCTTCTTGCAAACCTTGGCAGGACGCTCCTTCGGCAAGAAATATGGGATGTTTTCTTCCTGCGCAATAGTCAACCCTGGCATTTAACCCGAAAATGAACGGAAATATCACACAGGTTATACATGGAAGATCCTTTTTTCTATATTTCGCCCCACTTATGACTAAAAGTGGCGAGAATTTCGTGATAGCCCTGGATGGCGGATCGGGTACCGGCAAGAGTACTACCGCTAAGATTGTCGCCAAGACCCTGGGAATCACCTATCTGGACACTGGCGCAATGTACCGCGCTGTGACCCTCGTGGCTCTGGATGCGGGACTGCCTGCCGAGGATGGCCCCGCCATGGACAAATTGCTGGAAAACCTGACCCTCGGGTTTGATGCCGAAAACCATATCTTGATTAATGGGGTCTCTCGCGAGGCTGAAATTCGCGGTATGAAGGTCTCCAGCAACGTGAGCATATACTGCGCCCTGCCGTCGGTCCGGGCCGCTATGACCAAACAGCAGCGTGAAATCGGCAAGAGGCAGAGCTGCATTCTGGATGGTCGCGATATTGGCACGGTTGTGTTTCCCGACGCCAAGTACAAGTTTTTTATGGTCACGGACCTGAATGTCCGTGCTGAACGCCGCTACAAGGAGCTCCTTGAAAAGGGCGAAAAGGTAACTTATGAAGAAGTTCTGGCCAATCTCGCTGAACGGGACCGCCTGGACTCTTCCCGCGCAAACGCCCCCCTGAAGAAGGCGGATGACGCAATCGAAATTGACACTACACACATCTCAATCCAACAACAGGTTCAAAAGA